>CAZEBQ010000013.1:0-37417 GCA_964510295.1 uncultured Anaerolineales bacterium
CCCGCCCCCGAAGCTGGTGCAGATCGGCCAGGCCGAACATGTCGGCCTCGTGGACCTCGATGCGGTCGCCGAAGCGGACGGCGGCCAGGACCTCGCGGGCGTACGCGACGGTCGGACCGTCGATGTCGATGCCGACCGCCCGGATCTCGGGGATCGCCTCGCACAGGTACAGCAGGAACGCGAGGTCGCCGCACCCCAGGTCCAGCACCACTCGCGCCCCGTGCCGCCGGAGCATGTCGACCAGCACGGGGTACGGGAGCGACAGGCACAGTTGCCCGCTGCCTCGCCCGACGTACTTGCCGAGGCGGTCGACGTCGTCCGGGTACGACGCCTTGCCGTAGAGGAGGTCGCGGAGGCGGTGGAAGATGGGCTCGTAGGCATAGGTGAGTTCGAAGAACCCGCGCGGCTCGGCCAGGAGGCGACGGAGTTTCGGCAAGGCGCGGACCTCGCCGCCCTCGACGCGGATGAGGCTCAGACCGTCGAGATAGTTCAAAATGCTGTCGAGGACGTGGCGCCGGAGGCCGCCTTCCTCGGCGAGCGCCTCGACACTGGCCGTGTCGGCCTCAAGCAGCCGGTCGAGGGTGCCCGTTTCGAGCAGCGCCCAGACGCAGGAGCAGACGGTGTAGCCGCGCACGTACGGGAGGGCCTTGTCCAGCCGGCGTTTCGTACGAGCGGCCGCGGGCAGACCGAGGAGCCGGATGATCTGGAAGGCCTGCTTCAGCGACATGGGCGGTCCTCCGCCTGGGACGGACACGGAGTCGGGGCGGACGCGGTCGGACCGGCCCCCGCGACGCCGTCGAAACGGGCCCGGACGGCGCCTCGGGCCCGCGCGGCGCGCCCATCGAGTTGGCGGGCGACGACTTCGCAGGCGATTGCTTTCAGTCGCATGGTGATGGCATCTCGCGGCGGCACGGGATGACCCGCTGCAGCAGCGGGCTCGAACGCCTCATGTCCGCGTCGGTTGGTGCGGGCCCTGACAATACGAGGACAGGACCGTGAAGCGGCGCTGGAAGTCGACCTCGCCGGTCAGGAACTTGTGCTTGTACTGCTCCACGCGTCCGCTGCACTGGCGAATGGCCCGGCGGTCGTAGGCGCGCCACGCCCCTTCGGGAATCGTCGTGACGCAGACGGGTGCGAGGCGTCCGCTCGCGCGCTTGCCCTTGTACTCTATGTTAAGTCTCTTCAATGCCAAGTCAACCGTCCGGGCAAGTTCCGGGGCGCGGTCGGCCGGCACGTCACACGCCTCGACCAGAAGGCTGTAGTAGGGCACGTCGGCCCACGTCGGGCACAGGCAGTAGTTGCTGACATCGAGGTCCAGCCGTGCCACCGACTCGTTGGCGGCGGTCGTGACCTGGAACTCCGTGAGTTTCTCGCCCGTCAGGCTGGCGACGTGCTCGCCTTTGTTGAGGAACTCGATGACCGGGGCGGGGCCCATGCGGCCGGTCACCCGGACGACGTCGCCGATGTTGTACCGGAACAGCCCCCCGGACGTCGTCGGGATGAGGAAGTACCGCCTGCCCACCTCCACCTCGTGCGGAAGCAGGGCCGGGGGGTCGGGCCGGTCGATCTCGGTCTCCGGCACGAACTCATAAAAGGTGGTCGTGGTCTCGAGGACACCGGCGCTGCCCTCGGTTCGGAGCGGCACGGAGAACCGGCCCTCGGAGGCGATGAGGCCGATGTCGCGCACCGGCGCGCTACCCCAATAGCGAGGCAGTTCGCGGAGGTAGAGGCTGAGCGTGCCGCCCTTCCAGGTGCCGATGAGCGGCAGTTCCCAGGCGTCTTTGGGGTAGAGGCGGCCGGTGGTCCGGACGACGGCCTCCAAGTCGCGGGCCCGTTTGGGCATCGGCTTGAGCCGCGCCTCGATGGCGCGGCGTTTGCCGGCGTCGAGGGCGATGTCCCGCGACAGCGTGCCGTCCGACAGGTCGCGGAGCAGGGCGTCCTTGCGGGCGTCCATCTCTCTGGCCAGCCCCAGCAGCGTGCTGGGGTTGGCCGTGACCGGCAGGACGCGGTCGCTCATGAGGCCGAGCCGACATGCCAGGTAGTACTTCGTCCGGGTGTCGTCCGCGAAGGCGGCCTCGGGCGGCATGACGTACAGCCGCCGGACCGTGGGTGACTGGACCTGGCAGATGAGGCCCGACATCGCGCCGGAGGGGATGCCGGCGGGGGTCATCTGCTCGTCCATGCGGCTGGCGATCTGGAGGATCTTCGCGCCGAAGGCCTCGAAATGGCGGTCCAGGGCGTGCACGCCCCAGATATGCCAGCCGTGCCGGCAGTCTTTCAGGACCGTGTTGGTCACGGGGATGCGCTTGGGCTTGCCAGTGGTTCCGCTCGTCATGGTGAACATGTGAATGCGCGTGCCTGGAGGAAAGAGGGCCTCGGTCTCGCCTCGCGCCACGCGGTCGACGTACGGCCTGGCGCGCTCGTACCCGGCGATGGGCAGGGCCTTGCGGAAGTCCTTGATCGTCCGGACCTTGCGCAGGCCGTGGTCGTGTCCGAAGTGGGTGCCTGCGGCGTCGGAGAGCATCCGCGCGAGCAGGCGCGACTGCGTTTGGGGCGTTCGCTGGATGGCGCTGCGCCAGAGTCGCATGTGGGCGATGGCCTGGACGCGCAGCGGCGTCCAGAGGAGTCGGCGAACCCGGATGGCGAGAGGCGTCTTCATGGGACGGTCGTTAGTCCTACTACGCTACGAGACCTCTTGGCAAGGCTGCCTGTCGGCCGGGAAAAAAGCGGGTCAGGGCCACTTGGCGGTCAAACCGGGGCCGTTTCCGGTTTGACCAGCCAAAAGGCCGTTTGAACGTCTTCGGCGCCGGCAAAGCCAAACCATTCAAAGCCAAACCGAACGGCTGGTTTGGCATTGAATATGGCCCTGACCCGCTTTTTCCCCGGCCGAGCAACAACCGGCCAGCCGCGCAGGTACCGTAGTAGTATTAGTCGGCGCCGGCGCCGTCGGCTTCCGAAGCCAAATGCCGGTCGAAGAACCCGGTGATCTTGCGGTGATAGGTCTGCGGGTCGGTCGCCACGGCCTGGTTGTGCTTGGCACCCGGGCAGATCCAGAGGTCCTTCAGTCCGGGCTTCGCGTCGTGGAGGACCCGGGTCTGCTCAACCGGGACGTAGGCGTCGCGTTCGCCGTGGATGAACAGGATGGGCACGGCGCCCAGTTTCATCAGGGCCCGCCACGTGCTGGGGAACCGGCACCGGCATTTCAGTTCGACGTAGAACATCGTCAGCGCACGGAAGACGCGGTGGACGGTCATCGAGCGGTCGGCGCGGGTCAGGTTCACCCTTGCGAAGATCTGGACCCAGCGTTTCACCAGGCCGTCGATGCGGTGATCGGTGCTGAAGACGCCGTCGACGACGAGGCACCGGACGTCGGCGTTGAGGGCGGCGGCGATGACGGCGGCGCTGGCGCCGCGGCTGATGCCGAGGATGCCGACGCCGCCCGAGTTCACCTCACGACGGCTCTTGACGAAGGCGATTGCCGCCAGAATGTCGTGGACCTCGTAATTCGACGGCCAATAGCGCGGCTCGAAGTGAGGCGGTGCGAAACTGGCGCCGTGCCCGCGAAAATCGAACGTGAACACCGTGTAGCCCGCCTCCGGAAGGGCCGAGGCGTACCGGCCGGCGCTCGTCATGTCGCTCGAAAACTCGTGGCAGAAGATCACCGTCCCCCGGTTGGCCACGCCCGCAGGCGGGTCGACGAACATGCCGCGCAGGCTACGGCCTTCGAGGCTCGGAAACGAGACGGCCTCGCCTTCGGGCGGCGTGTAGTCGGTCAGGCTCGCCGTCACCGGCAGCGGCGTGTCGAGAAACAGGTTCACCGCCAGCCGCAGGTACTTCGCCAGGTACGCCAGGATCAGAACGGCCACCAGGATGACGGCGGCCACGATGGCAAAGACGTGCCAGTTCTCCGACAGCACGCTGCCGGTGCCGGGCATGTTTTCCACCGCCAGGATGGCGCCCCAGAGAGCCGACGGTGTCAAGACACAGTCCTTCCGCGCGAGGGGCCAACTTCCCCGGGCAACATTCTACGGGACGAACCGCCGGACTACCAGAGAATCGTTCTGGCCGCCGAACCCGAACGAGTTCGACAGGCAGACCTCAACCTTGACCTGGCGCGAGGCGTTCGGCACGTAGTCGAGGTCGCAGAGGGGATCGGGGTGATCGAGATTCATCGTTCCGGGCACGATCTGGTCGCGGATGGCCAGCACACAGGTCATGAGTTCGGTGGCGCCGGCGGCGGCGATCAGGTGCCCCAGTTGGCTCTTGACACTCGAGATGGGCACCTTCGGTGCCCGGTCGCCGAAGACGAGTTTGACGGCGAGCGTTTCGACCTTGTCGTTCTCGGTGGTGCCGGTGCCGTGGGCGCTGATGTAGTCGATGTCTTCGGGTCCGATGCCGGCCTTTTCGAGGGCCATCTGCATGGAGGCGGCGGGGCCGCGGCCTTCCGGATGGATGTCGGTCATGCGGTAGGCGTCGGCGCTGGTGCCGAACCCGGTGATCTCGCCCCAGATGCTCGCCCCGCGGTCGAGGGCGTGCTGGAGTTCCTCGAGGATGAGCATGGTGGACCCTTCGCCGAGGACGAATCCGGCCCGGTCGCGGTCGAAGGGCCGGCTGGCCCGCCACGGCTCGTCCTTCGGTTCGGTCGAGATGGCCGTCAGCAGGTTGAACCCCGTGACGCCGAGCGGATGGATCATCGAGTGCGTGCCGCCCGCCAACATCAGGTCGGCCCGGCCCCGGCGGATGAGGTCGCAGGCCTCGCCGAGGGCCTGCGTGCTGGCGGCGCACGCCGTCAGGCAGGAACAGGTGGGTCCGTACAGCCCGTGTTCGGCGGCCAGGTGGTTGGCCGGCATGTTCGGTTCCTGCTCCAGTTCGCGCATCGCGTTGGATTGCCGCAGCGACACCTCGGCGTACCCGACGGCATCGACCGTATCGTCGTCGCGTGTGCCGTTGGCGATGGAGGTGACGAACGTGATGAAGTCAACGATCCCCTCGCCGCTGCCCAGGTAGATGCCGAATCGAGCGGGATCGTACGCACCGTTGGCAAACCGGGCGTCTTCCATCGCCATGTGGGCGGCGGCTGCGGCGAACCGGACGTTGCGGCCGGCCTGCTCGTAGACCGCCGCATCGCGCACGTACGGCGCCAGGTCGAAATCGTCAACCTGGGCGGCAAAGGTCGTCGGAAACGTCTTGGCATCGAAGATGGCGATGGGCCGGATGCCGCTCTTGCCGGCCAGGAGGTTCCGCCACGACTCCTCGACCGTCATGCCGAGGGGGTTCACGGATCCCATGCCGGTTATTACGATGCGTCGGGTCATGATCGGTTCGTCGCTTCGTGCTGGTGCGTGGCGGTGACGCCGCGCCGTTGTTCGCTGATGCCCCGCTGCTCCCGCAGCGGGCTCGGTACGATAACTTGTGCAGCGGGTTCGATTACGGGTTCAGGCGTATCACAGCGGCGGCGGTTTGGCCGCCGATGGCGTTGGTGGTCACGAGGATGAGATCGCTCGCGAGGGGCTGCGGCTTGCCCGTCACGAGGTTCAGCCCCGTCTCGGGGTCGGGCCGGTCGCAGTTGAGGATGGGCGGCACGTGGCCGTCTGAGGCCAGGACCACCATGGCCGCCAGGTCCGCCAGACCGCTGGCTGCACCCATATGGCCGGTGACGCCCTTCGTGGCGGTGACCGGGACGGTCTGGGCGGCCGGGCCGAGAGCCGAGGCCAGGCCGGCCGTCTCGCTGCGGTCCTGGCTCTCGAGGGCCGTCCCGTGTGCGAGGACGGCGCCGAGGTCGGCCGGTTCGACGACGGCCGCATCGAGGGCCCGGGTGACGGCTGTGGCCACGGCGCGGCCGTCCGGGTCGCAGGTGTTGACGCCCGCGGTGGTCGTGCCGGCGCCCGTGCCGAGGACTTCACCGTAGATGGTCGCGCTGCGTGCCTGGGCGGCATCGAGCGATTCGAGCATGAGTGCGGCGGCGCCTTCGGCGACGACCCAGCCGCCTCGGGCCTCGTCGAAGGGCCGGCACGCCGAGGCAGGGTCGGTGTTGCTTGTAACCAAGCGGTCGAGGAGGCAGTACCGCATGAGGACGACGGGGCTGATTCGGCACTCGCCGCCGGCGGCGAGCATCAGGTCGGCGTCGCCGCGGTCGAGGATGCGGCAGGCCTCGTCGAGGGCGAGGAGGCCGCCGGCGTCGCTGCACGTCAGCGAGTTGCTCGGCCCCTGGGCGTCCCAGAGGACGCCGGTGTGGCAGGCGTGCATGTTCGGCAGGTATTTCAACAGCCACAGGGGGAACATCTGGGCGATGCCGTGTTCGCCCCAGCCCTTGAGGGAGAACTGCCCGTCTTCGCTTGACGCCCGCACCGGGACGGCCAGGTCGTCGAGTTCCGACGGAATGAAGTTCGAGCCGAAGATGACGCCGAACCGCGCGTGGTCGATCGTCGGAAGGACCGGCTCCCCGGCGTTGGGGTCGCCGAGCGGCAGGCCCGTGTCGAGGATGGCGCGGCCGGCGGCGGCGAGGGCCAACTGGATGTCGCGGGCCATGACCTTGGCGTTCTTCTTGACGTAGCGGCCCTGGTCTTTGCGAAGCCCTTCGACGGGGTCGTATTCGGGAACCTCGCCGGCGATGCGGCTGGGAAACCCGGCCGGGTCGAACCGGGTGATGGGGCCGAGGGCCGACCGGCCTCGGCGCACCGCCTCGGCGAGTGCTCCGGGGCCGACCCCGGCCGGGCTGAGAACGCCCATGCCCGTGATGACGATGCGACGGTCCAAAGGCCCCTCCACGTCAGGCGTCGCCGGGCGCCGCGTCTCCGCTCAGGCCGCTGAGGTGACGCATGCGAAGCATGCGGATGAAGTCTTCGTTGAAGACGAAGTTCTCGTCGCTGCTTTCGACCGGGGCGCGCGACTGGTCGAGGTGGGCGAACATCAGTTCGATCTCGGCCACGAGGTGGCCGTTGCAGGTGATGCGTCCCTCGATCGAGGCGCCTTCGGGGCGGACTTCGCCCATGACGTTGGCCTCGAGCCGGATCTGGTCGCCCGGCACGACGTGCCGGTGGAACGTGGCCCGGGTCACCTTGGCCAGGACGACCTTCTCGTGGAAGTCGAAGACTTCGCCCACCAGGACGCCGGCCGTCTGGGCGAGCCCCTCGATCATCAGCGTGGGCGGGTGGACGGGGTACCCCGGCACGTGGTCGTGGAGGTGTTCCTCGGCGAGGGTGACGTTCTTGACGGCGACGGCGCGCCGGCCGCTCTCGAACTCGACGAACTTGTCGATCCAGATCCAGCGCATGCGGCCTCCGCTTCGTACGCTCAAGGGGAGCGAAGCCCGGCCGCCCTTCTCCTCACAAACCGCCGGCGAGCATGGCTCCGCGGATCGTCGGGGAGGGAGGTCAGCCGCCCTCCCCGCCCAGTTTCGCCTCAATGTAGCCGACGATCATATCGACCGTGAACAGGTCGGCAATGTCCTGGACGGTCGGGTTCTTCTCGAACTCCGCGAGGTCGGCGTACGGCAAGCGGGCCTTGAGTTCCTCGAGCCCCTTGGCTGTGAGTTTGCCGTCCTGGACGTACTCGTCGCTCGTCAGGATGTTGTCGGGGAACAGGTCGCCCCGGGGAATCTTGATGTTGAACGCCTTTTCGAGGCGGAACACGATGTCGAGGAAATCGATGCTCTCGGCGCCAAGGTCGCCGCCGATCCGGGCGTCCGGGGTCACTTCGTCCTCGTCCACGCCCAGTGCATCGACCAGGGCCTCACGGACCTTCTCCATGATCTCGTCGCGACTCGAAGCCATCTCGTCTGACCTCCCTAAAGTGACAGGCCCTCAGCCCCGGTTCCCGTTCGGCCCCTCCAGCGCCTGAGGACCCCCGATGAGTTGAAATTGTTCCTGCCAGAACGACCGCAAGGTCACATCGATGTCCGCCCGGTCCGGGTCTTCGTCGGCCACGTTCAGATGTTCGAGCGTCAGTTTGGCCTGGACGGCCACCTGGCCCTCGCAGCGGCCGACGGCCTTGAAGCGGCTCTCTGCCTCGGCGATCTCGACCGCCGACACCTCCATCTCCAGCCGGCCGCCCGGACGGACAAAACTGCCGTAGCGGACGTTGCGGGCCTCGCGGAGCAGGATCAGGCCCTTCTCGAAGTCCGTACTGACGCGGACCAGCCAGGCGGCCGTCTGCACCAGCGCCTCGATCATCATCACGCCGGGCAGCACCGGGTACGTCGGAAAGTGGTCCGCCAGGTACTCCTCCGCGAGGCTGAGGTTCTTCACCCCAACGATCCGCTCGGGCGGCTCCAACTCCAGGATGCGATCAACCAGGAAGAATCTCATGGTTCGTTGCAGGGCGACATTCTATCGCCGACCGTCCGGGCCATGCAAAACCTTTTTGCGCCGGCCCTGTGCCGGCGCCTTGCCTTCCCCCGGCGCGCCTGCGTGGCCGCGCCCGCCGCGTGCACCCCGGCCGACCAGACAACGCCACTCGGGGTTCAACGTCTGCCGGAAGGGACCGATACCTAGCAGACCCTCTCGCCCTATGCAAGTCAAAAACACAGGCCGTGTAACGCCTCAGTCACGCGAGGGTGGCACGGCAGCCCAAAGGGCGGCCGTGTGCGCCCCAGTGTCCAACACGGCCGCCCTTTGGGCTGCCGTGCCACCCGTCGAGGTAAAAAGCGATCCTGGACCCTTTTCTTGCTCCGCCTCACCCGTCCGCCAGACGGTTGAGCACCTCGACGCCGCGCTCGATCGTCTCAGCGTCGGCGGCGTAGGCGATGCGGAAGTGCGAGTCACGCTCGCTGAAGACGCTGCCCGGTATCACCAGGACGCCGGCCTCGACGGCCCGGGAGACGAACGCCGTGGCCGATGGGCCGGGCGCTTCCGGGAAGATATAGAACGCCCCGCCGGGCTTCTCGACGTTGAACCTATCGCGCAGTCCCCCGTAGACGAGGTCGCGCCGGCGGCGAAACAGGTCGATGTACTCCGACGCGTCGGTCTCCAGGGCCGTCATGGCCGCCGCCTGGAACGGCGCCGGCGCGCACACGAACGTGTACTGCTGGAGCGTCGTCATGGCCTGGACCACCGGCTCCGGTCCGGCGCAGTACCCGAGGCGCCAGCCGGTCATGGCGTAGGTCTTCGAGAACCCGCGGAGCAGCACCACGCGGTCGTAGAGCGGCCAGGCGCTGGGCGCCGGCCCGTCGTACGCGAAGGCGTTGTAGATCTCGTCGGAGACCACGAGCAGGTTGTGTCGGCGGGCCACGTCGGCGGCGCCACGCAGTTCGTCGGCCGTGTACACGACGCCGGTCGGGTTGGCCGGGCTGTTGAGGATGAGCATGCGGGTCCGCTCGGTGACCGCCGCCTCCAGCGTGTCGGCCCGGAGATGGAAGTCGGGGTAGGTGTCCACGAAGACCGGCACGCCGCCGATCAGGTTCACGAGGTGCTTGTACATGACGAAGTAGGGGTCGGGGATGAGGACCTCGTCTCCGGGGTTGATGGTGGCGAGGAAGGCCAGGAGCAGGCCGCCCGAGACGCCGCTCGTAATGAGAAGCGGTGAGTCGAACGAGCCGAACTCGCTCCGGAGATTCTCGGCCACCGCCTCGCGCAGCGCCGCGTCGCCCTGGGTGACGGTGTAGCGGTTGCTGCCGGCGCGGATGGCCTCGATGGCCCGCTGCTTGCACGCCTCCGGCACGTCGTAGTCGGGCTGGCCGATGCTCAGGTTGATCGGGTCGGCGAGTTTGGCCGCCAGGTCGAAGACCTTGCGGATGCCCGAGGCGTCGATGCACTGCATGCGGTCGGCGATGGGCGACGCGGACTCGGCCACGCCCTGCTCCTTTCGTCGGCGTCCGGGCCGGCCCGCACGACGGTCGCACGGGCGGTCCGGCATGGGCGTTCTCAGGTTGGTGCGCGGCAGGTTCAGGTAAGTTCTGTCCACTTGCCTCGCGGCGGGTCTCCCGACCCGCCGCGTACAGGCCGGGTGAGGCAAGTCGTGCGCGGTGGTTCGGAGTCTGCCCTGAGCCTGTCGAACGGGTAACCACCGCGTTTTCGACGCGACTGTCGCGACGGGTGCGGAGACCCACCGCGCACGGCGGGATGCAGCAAGCCGTGCGCGGTGGCTCTCAGTAACCACCGCGCCTTCGACGCGACTATCGCGGCGGGTGCGGAGACCCACCGCGCCCGGTGGGGTGAGACAAGTCGTGCTTACTCGTTCGCGTCGCCGGCCTGGGGCGCAGCGTCGGCCTTGGCGCCTTCGGCTCCGGGGGCGGGGGCGCCCTCGGCGCCTTCGACGGCGGCCCCGGCCCCGGCCGCGACCGGTTTCGGTTTGCGCGTCTGGACCTTCCGATGGGCCACCTTCGGAAGGGCGAAGATGCTGTTGCCGTCTTCCCACTTCTCGTCGTCCGCGAGTTTCTCGATGCGCTCGGCCCGCGACAGCACGTTGCGGTGCCTGGCCAAGGCGCCGGTCGATTTCAGACTCTTGTCCAGCGACATCCGGTCACTCCTTACTTCATCTTCACGGTATAGGCGTCCTTCGATGTCGGCCGCCCGGTCTCTTTCTCGAAGGCCTCCAGGCTCTTGTTGACCTGGATGGCCAGGTCGTCCGACTTCGTTTTGTCTCCGAAACGCTGGCGGCTGTACAGAATGTGGTAGCCGCTGCGCGTCACCGTCTCGGTCTGGATGCCGCTCTTGGCGAGAAACGCTCGCAGGTTGTCGATCGCGCCGGCTTGCGCAACGTCGATCCGCGCGATGCGGACGCGGTACGGCGGTTCGGTCGGGGCCGGCTGACCGTCGGGCGGCTGCGTCCCGACGCCGGGGGCCGGGGCCGGCTGACCGTCGGGCGGCTGCGTTCCTCCGGCGCGGGGTCCCGGCGCCGGCGGCACCGTCACGCCAAGTTTGGGCGGCTTGGCGCCGGGGGCGACGAGGCCCGGCACCGGCGCGGTGTCCCGAATCGTCTCCATCGTCGGCTGCTTCTCAACCGACGGCAGGCCGTCGCCCGCCTGCCGCGTGCCCAACGCGTAACTCAGGTAGCAGATGCACACCAGCACGACGCCGGCAATCACCAGGTATGGCCACGTCAGCCTGACGCCGCCGACGATGATGGTCGCTTTGCGCGTGACGACGGCCGGCGTCAGCCGGCGGGTAATCGGCACGGGCTCTGCGCATCGCGGCGGTTCGGCCGCCCGCTCGGGCGAGGAGACCGTCTTGCCGCCAACGGTCGGCTTCGTCGCTGTCCCGGCGACGGGCTTGGGCTTCGTCTGGCCGGGCTTCTTGACCAGGAGTTCGAACAACGCCCGCTGCGCTCTGTGTTTTGCCATGTGCGTTTCCCCGAACGGCGACGCGGAGCCGGGCAGGCGAATGACTATAAAGGCTCACCGGTCCGGTGTCAAGGAGGATACGCGGCAGAGCCCATTGCGGAAGGTGGGTTTCGGATTGCGGATTGAGCCTACAGCGCCACTTCGGCGCGGTGGGTCTGGAGCACCCACCGCGCGTAAAGGGCCGTTTGCGGGGCTGCGCGGCGGGTACCCGTTCGACAGGCTCAGGGCAGGCTCCGACCCGCCGCGCACGAAGTCGTGTTACGTGGCGAGTTTCAGGAACTCCGCCCGCTGGGCCTTGAGGAACCCCGCCGGGTCGTCGCCCTTGTAATGCGTCTCGATCATGGTGAAGCCGGTGAAGTCGGCGGCTTTCAGGAGACGAAAGAGTTCCTTCCACGGGTAGCCGCCCTGGGTCAGCGTGTGGATGTGGACGTGCTTGATGTAGGGTTCACACATCTTGAAGTAGCGTTTGATGGAGCCGTTCTCGACGTCCACGCCGTTGCAGTTCCAGCACAGGCAGGCCGACGGGTGGTCGCAGATCTTCATGATGGTCATCATGCGGTCGGGGCGGCTGGTGCCGCCGCCGTGGCATTCGACGAAGACGTTGACCTTCTTCGGTGCGGCGTACTCGGCGCAGGTGCGGACGGCTTCGCCGATCTGGTGGAGCGTTTTCTCCTCGGCGACGCCCTTCGGCAGACCGTTCGGGCGGACCTTGACGCCCCAGCACCCCAGGTCGGCCGCCAGGTCGATGAACCGCTTCGTCAGGTCGATGTTCTTCCGGACGACCTTCGCATCCGGCGAGTGATATTCGCACGCCGACCCGAGGGCATAGCACCGGACGGGCGACTTCTCGAACAGCGAGCGGACCTCTCGGCGCCGCTCGGCGCTGAGGTCCGGTTCCACGCCGTGCTTGTGGGTCGAGCGGAGTTCGACGCCCTCCATGCCGCTCTTTTCGCACGTCTCGATGAGCGTCGGCAGGTCCATCTTGGCGCCGACCATGTACGTCACCAGGCCGATGTGCATCTTGGTTCCCTTTCCCCCGGCCGCCTCGATGACACTCGGCAGGCTGCCGGTTCCGGCGGCAAGGGCGCCGCCCGTGACCGCAAGCCCCGTGCGCAAGAAACCTCTTCGGGTCGGATGGTTGGCCATGGTCCGCTCCTCGTGCCCAAGTTCGGTGTCGGTCGGCATCATAAGCGTGGCAGGAGGCTTGTCAAGCATTGGCGGGCACCGTCGGGGCGCGCGGCACCATGCCGCTGCGCCTGCCGCGCTGTCCGAATGGCGCGGCGTGCGGCCGCTCAGTGGATGCGCTCCGCCTGCCGCATGGGCGGCTACTTGCCGGCCTTCGCGGGCGCCTTCGCGGGCGCCTGGTCCTGCGAGGCGGAGACCTCCAGGATGAGGCAGAGGATTTTGCCGTCCATCGCCTGTGGCGACGTGATGCCACCGAGCAAAACAGGCGTGTCGAGCGGCAGTCGAGCCGTCGTCCGAAACGTATGGACGACGAAAGTGGGTTTGTCGATCTCGGCCTTGGCAACGCCGCCTTCGCTGGTGGCGGCCTCGACCGTCGTCGTTTGCTGCGCGTTGCCTTTCTCGCTGACGACGGTGCGCAGGTTGACGGTGGCCTCGTTGCGTTCGGCGGTGATGGACGGCGTGGCCTCGAGGAAGATGCCGAACAGGACGGCGTGGTTCGTGGGGTCCCACCCGACGGCGTTCTCGGCAACGACCGGTTCGCTGTCGACGGTGTAAACCTCAACCGAGCCGGAGGCCAGATAGATCGTTTGCCGGTCGAAGCAGTTGATGCGCCCGTGATAGATCTGCGACCAGGGCATATCGGGCGCCTGGAAGGCCGCCAAGTCAACAGGCTGCGGCACGGCGCGTGGTTTCGCCCTGTTGCCCGTCAGGCGGGCCAGTGCGTCGCTCGACAGGAGCAGCCACCTGGCCTCGATGCTGACCATTCGGCGTGCGCGGCGGAACTGCTCGAGCAACTGCTCGATCTGCTGGTGCGCCGCTTCGGTCTGCGTGATGACAAAGAGCGCGCCGACGCGCTCGATCTGGGCGCGGCCGCCCTCCTCGGCCCAGGGCTCGCCGTGGATGGTCCGCAGGAGGATCTCTTCGAGGGCCCGGGGCGTGAGGGCGGAGGTCATGGCCGCCTCGTCGCCCAGTTTTGGCGGGGCGGCCCCAAACAGGTCGCCAAAACCTCCGCCGCCGGCAGCGGCCGGCATGGGGCGCTCGCCGACCTCCGTGGCCAGCGTCATTGCATCACGGTACGGGCAGTCGTGACCCATCATCAGGTCCTGGACGTTGTACAGCCGGACGACAACCGGCAGGACCTTCTCGGCCTCGACCTTTTCCTTGGCCCGCTCCAGGGGCCCCGCCCCCATGCAGGCCAGCATCCCCAACGTGACGAGAGCCAGTACGAGGTGGTGCGACGTGGTTCGTGCGGTCATGGCATACCTCCCTCTTCAGATAGTCCCTTGGGTCAGGATTTACAGGGTAGGTACAACCGTACGTCTCCGGACTGCGTGGCAGGGCGTCCAGCCGCCGGCAAGCGCCCCAGGCGGGTGGACTGTTTCCGCGCGTGGCCCCCATCCACTAGATATTACGAATGATAGGAGACAAACGCGACGAAAAGGCGACCGGATAACGGCCTCGGGTGTGGCAGCATTTTCCGCCGGTCGGGCGAGGCTGAGGGAAAAGCATGAGTTGGGTCTACTTTTGCGATCAAACGGGGCCGTTCCCGTTTGATCAGCAAAACATTCGGGCACCGGGACCCTGCGGAGCAAGCGGCACGGCATTCTATACAAAACCAGACGGCGGGTTTTGTATAGAATATAGACCCAACTCATGCTTTTCCCTCAGCCTCGCCCCAGCCAGCCGCGCCGGGAAAAGTTGCCACCCATGGCCTCCGCCCGGGCGACCGCCTTGACCGGTGGCAACTGCGGCCACTAGAATGCCTCAATGCAGGGAATCATCACCGACATCCAGCGGTTCAGCGTTCACGACGGCCCGGGCATCCGGACGACGGTCTTCCTGAAGGGCTGCAACCTGCGGTGCGCCTGGTGCCACAACCCCGAGACGCTGCACCCGGGCCCCGAACTCCAGGTTCTGCCCGACAAGTGCATCGACTGCAAGGCGTGCCTGGAGGCGTGCCCGCAGGGCGCTCACGAGGTGACGGGCGGCCGGCGCGTCTTCCACCGCGACCGATGCACGGCCTGCGGCGCGTGTGCCGCCGTCTGCTACAGCGGCGCCCTCGTCCTCGTCGGCCGCCGGATGACCGCCGACGAGGTGATGGCCGAGGTCCTGGAGGACCGGGTGTTCTACGAGACCTCGGGCGGCGGGGTGACGGTTTCGGGCGGCGAGCCGCTGTCGCAGCGTGAGTTCGCCCGCGGCATCCTGGACCGCGCCAAACAGGAGCACCTGCACACCGCCGTCGATACGAACCTGGCCTCCCCCTGGCAGGACGTGGCCGCCCTGCTGCCGGTCACCGACCTCTTTCTGGTGGACGTCAAGATGACGGACTCGGCCCGGCACACGCGCTGGACGGGGGCGCCGAACGCGTTGGTTCTCGAGAACGCCCGCCGCCTGTCGCGCGAGGGCGTGCCGATGGTGGTGCGGACGCCGGTGGTTCCGGGCGTGAACGATACGGTCGAGCAGATTGGGGCCGTTGCCGACTTCATCCGAGCCTTCCCGAACCTGGAGTATTACGAACTCCTCCCGTACCACCCGCTGGGCACGGGCAAGTATCGCAGCCTGGGCATGGACTATGCGATGGAGGGCCTGACGCCTCCCGGACCCGACACGATGCAGGCGTTGGCCGCAGCCGCAGGCGAGCGCGGCATCGCGGTGCGCGTCGCGGGGGCCGCTACGGTCGAGAAGGCATGATGACAGAAGCCCTCACCTACCGGCGGCGCCTCGACCTGCTGCGCGAGACGAAACGGGCGCAGACCCACGCCAAACTCCAGAAGAACGGGTACATGGACGAGGACGACTACGGCACCGTGCTCCCGCCCGACGACTTCCATTGGGAACCCACACCGACGCACGCGAACGGTTCGTGGTACGGTGCCGAAGGGTGGGCCCGCAACTTCCGGTCGCTGATGGAGGTCCATCCGACGTACGTTGACCCGCTCGACGTTCTGGCCGGGCGGTGGATGATCTTCATGAACCGCGAGCGGCCCGTCTGCTGGCCCCCGGACCTCGACTACGCGCACCTCGTGCCGGATCAGGAGAGGTACGGCATCGAGCCCGGCATCGGGGCCGACGCCCACTTCACCGGCGACTACCTCATCGGTCTGGAACTCGGTTGGGGCGGACTGCTCCAAAAGGTGCGGCACTATCGGCAGGTGCACGCGGGCGACGCCGCCAAGGCCGCCCTACTCGACGCCGAGGAGCAGACCGTCCTGGGCGTGCAGACCTGGATTCGCCACACCGTCGAGGCGATCCGCGGCGCCGAAGCGGCCGAGACGCATGCCGACCTGCGGCAGAACCTGCACGAGACGGCGGAGGCGAACGCGTGGCTCATCGACCACCCCCCGCACACCCTTCGCGAGGCGTGCCAGTGGATCGCCTGGTTCAACATGGCCTCGCGCACCTACAACCGCGACGGGGCGGGCGGTCAACTCGACGAAATCCTCAGACCCTACTACGAGCGCGACGTGGCCGACGGACGCATCGACGACGAGGATGCCGTCTTCATCATCGCCTGCCTCCTGCTGAACGACCCGCACTACTACCAACTCGGCGGCCCGGGCCCCGACGGCGCCGACCTGACGAGCCACGTCTCGTTCCTGATTCTCGAGGCCGCGCACCGGGTGGGCACGTCGTGCAACCTGACGATCCGCGTTCACGACGGTCTCGACGAGCAACTGTTCATGACCTCGGTCCGGCACCTGTTTGAGGATCGCAAGGGGTGGCCGCGCTACTCCGGTGACAAGGGCCTCGTCGAAGGGTTCATGCGGAACGGGTACTCGGCGGAACTGGCGCGGCAGCGTATCGCCACGGGCTGCCACTGGATGGCGATCCCCGGCCGCGAGTACACGCTGAACGACTGCGTCAAGATCAACGTGGCCAAGGTCTTCGAGGTGGCGCTGCGGGAGATGATGGACGACGCCTCGGCCGCGCCAAGCGTCCAGAACCTGTGGCGGCGTTTCGAGAACCATCTGCGGCGGGCGGTCCGGTGCACGGCGAAGGGCATCGACTGGCACCTCGACCACCAACGCTTCAACGAGCCGGAACTGCTGCTCAACCTGTTGTGTCACGGGCCCATCGAGACGGGCCTCGACGCGGCCGACGGCGGCGTCGAGTACTACAACATCTGCTGCGACGGAGCCGCACTGGCCACGGTGGCCGATTCGTTCGCGGCTCTTGACCAACGCATCGAGCGCGAAGCCGTCCTCGCGTGGGACGACATCGCCGCGCACCTGCGCAGCAACTGGGCGGGCGCGGGCGGCGAACGCGTCCGCCGGATGATGCGCGCCAGCCAGCGCTACGGGCACGGACGCAGCCTGGGCGACGACTGGGCCGGGCGCGTATCACGGCTCTACACACGCCTCGTCAAAGAGAGGCCGACGCCCGGCGGACGGAACCTGATCCCCGGATGGTTCTCCTGGTCGCGGACGATCGAGATGGGCCGGGAGGTCGGCGCCACGCCCAACGGTCGCGGCGCCGCCGAGCCCATCTCGCACGGGGCCAACCCCGACCCGGGGTTCCGCGCCGACGGCGCGCCGACCGCCATGGCCAAGGCCATCGCCGCCATCCAGCCGGGGTACGGCAACACGGCGCCGATGCAACTGGAACTCGACCCCGGCCTGTCGAAGGACGAGGGGGGCATCGAGAAGGTGGCGGCGCTCATCAAGTCGCACTTCCGTCTCGGCGGAACGCTCTTCAACATCAACGTCATCGATGCCGAGAAGGTGCTGGAGGCCCACCGCGACCCCGCGAAGTACCCCGACCTGATCGTCCGGGTGACGGGCTTCACGGCCTATTTCGCGGCCCTGTCGCCCGAGTTCCGCCAACTCGTCGTGGACCGGATCATCGCCGAGTAAAGCGGTCCGGGAGCGGCGCCCTCGCGGGACCGTCAGCCGATGCACCACGTGCCGCTTTGCACCGGCTCCAGTTTCCCCGAATCGGCCGCACGCAGACCGGCGTCGAGAATGGCCATGGCGTCGAGGTTGACCGGGATGTCGAGCGTCGGGTGGACCGCCTCGCCCGTCTCGAGATGGTGGACGTACTCGTGGGCGATGTCGTGGCGGCCCTTGGCGAGCGGCTCGACCTCGTGGACCTTGGCCTCACCCGCGGTGCCGTGCGCCTCGCGGACGACGGGCTTGCCGTCGCGGGTTTCCATGACGAGTGTGCCTTCGGTGCCGTAGACGACGGGGCCTCCTCCGACGCCGTGGTCCCAGGTGGTCCAGGTGCCCTCGAAGAGGGCCATGGCCGAGGGGAAGCGGACGATCATGGCGCCGTTGTCGTCGGCGTCGCCGAAGGGGCTGTTGAGGTTGGCGCGCATGCCGACGGCGGCGACGGCCGGTTCACCGACGAACCAGCGGGCGATCATGGCGCCGTAACAGCAGAAATCGAGCATGGCCCCGCCGCCTGCCGCCACCGAGTGCCACCATACCGCCCCGAGTTCCGTGGCCGAGAGCGGCGCGGCTTCCTCGGCGACACCCTCGTGTTTGGCGCCCGACCCGAGCGGCCCCGTGTGGCCCAGCCGGGCCTTGACCTGAAGCACGCGACCGATGGCGCCCGAATCGATGAGCGCCTTGGCCTTGTGTGCAGCCGGGTTCCACGTCATCGGCCAGTTGACGAGCATGGTCGTTGCGGCACCTTGCACGGATCGGACCATTCTGAGGGCGTCCGCGAGGCTCATGGCCATGGGTTTCTCGACGCAGACGCCCGCGCCCGCGGCCGCACAGGCCTCCACCACGTCGGGGTGCCTGGCGTTCTCGCTGGTGACGATGACGATGTCGAGCGGCTCCGCCGCGAGCATCTCGCGGTAGTCGTCATACGCCTTGGGCAGGCCGAGGTCGTTGACCGCGTGCTCCAGGTTCCACCGGCGTGTGTACGGTCCCTTGCGGAGTTCCGGCCGAAGGGGGACCGTGTCGGCGCCGGCGACCAACTCGACCTGGGGATGCGCGGCGAACAGGCTGAGCACGTTGTTGATGTGCATGTGTCCGAAGCCGATGACTCCGACGCGGTAGGTCTTGGCCACGGTTCGCCTCCTTTGCGTCGGCTTCTGCGCGGCGGATGGCATGGCCACGCTTGTACGTGTTTGGCGTGGGTGGCACGGCAGCCCCGCCGGGGCGGCCGTGGGCACCCAGTGTGCAACACGGCCGCCCTTCGCACCTGCCGTGCCACTCGGCCTGCTGTGTGGCTACGCGGCGGGTGCCCGTTCGACAGGCTCAGGGCAGGCTCCGACCCGCCGCGCACGGATTGGCGTTGCAGGATTAGTCCAGGGTGACCTCGCGGCCCTGGGCGGCGGACTCGTACAGGGCGTCGAGGGTCGCGATGACGTTCAGGACCTCGTCCCGCGTGACGAGCAGGTCCTCCTTGCCGCGAATCACGTTGACGAAGTGCTCCGTTTCTTCCCAATGGCCCGCGAAGGCGACGTCGCGGCCGGCGGGTACCTGTGGCTGCACGTTCACCTGGTAGGAGCCCATGTTGGTGACCAGCGTGAGGGGGTCGAGCGTCAGCCCGGCTTCGGTTCCCAGGATGAGGGTCTCGCCGCGATTCTCGGGGATGTTGGCCGCCCAACTGGTCTTGAAGGCGACGGCCCCGCCGCCTTCGAGCCGGATGAAGCCGGCGGCCAGGTCCTCGACATCGAAGTCCTTCCAGTTGTACGGGCGGGGCGTCAGCACGCCGAGCGGCGCGCCGGAGTCGGCCAGCGACGTGGCGAGGCCCTCGTCGCGGTTCGCCAGTTTTGTGAATGTCGCGCCGCTGACGGCCGTCACCTTCGGGCTGCCCATGAGCCAGTACAACAGGTCGATGGCGTGGACGCCGAGGTCGTAGATCGGCCCGCCGCCCGAATGCTCCTTCATGTGAAACTGGCCCCACGTCGGGACGCCGCGCCGGCGCAGGAAATACGTCTCGGCGTAGTACATCTCGCCCAGGCGTCCGGAGGCACAGGTCTCCTTGGCGGCCCGGGCCTGGGGCGTGAAACGGGAACTCTGGCCGACGAACAGGATGCGGCCGGCGGCGTCGGCGGCGTCGAACATCGCGACCGCGTCGGCCTGTGACGTGGCGACGGGCTTCTCGCACAACACGTGTGCGCCGGCATCGAGGGCTGCAATCGCCTGCTCCTTGTGGTAGGAGTTCGGCGTGCAGACACTGACGACGTCGAGGTCTGTCTTCTCGAGCATCGTCCGCCAGTCGCCGTAGGCGTGCGGGATGCCCTCGGTTTCGGCGACCAGGCGTGCGCGGTCTTCGAGGATGTCGGCCACCGCGACGATCTCGACGTCGTCGGGCAGGTTCTTCCAGGCAGGCAGGTGACCCGAGACGGTGATCATACCTGTGCCGATGATGCCGACTTTGAGTTTGGCCATGGGCGGCTCCTTTGCTCGTGTACTACCAGCGCGACGGGCAAGCCCGTCGGCTAACGCGTTTTTGACACGGCCCTCGCACGTGAGGCGCGGCGGGTCAGGCAGTGCGCGGATGCCGCACGGGCGGTCAGTTCAGCGGCGTAATCTTGATGTTGCGGTACGCGACCGGCCCGTGGTTGCCTTGGAACATGAGCGGGCCCCTGGCCTTTTCTTTGCCGTCCACGCCGCCGGGCGTCTGCTTGGGCATCTCGACGTTCTCGTGGATACAAGCGCCGTTGAGGATGACCTTGAGGAACCTGGCGTTGGCGGTCTTGGCGCCGCTCGCGTCGAACTTCGGGGCCTGCCAGTGAATCTCGTAGGTGGACCACTCGCCGTGCTTCTTGTAAACGGGGTCCTTGGGCGGCCTGGCCCCGTAGATGGCGCCCATGTCGCCGCCGCCGGGTTTGGTCTTGCCGTAGGAGTCGAGCACCTGGATTTCGTACTCGCCGTGGACGTAGATGCCGGAGTTGGAGCCCTTCGGCACCATGACCTCAAGGGTGATGACGGCGTCGCCGTAGGTGTACTCGCTGTAGAGGTCCACGCCGTGGGCCCCGGCGTTGACGAGTTCGTTGCCGCCGGGCTCCACGATGAGGTTACTCGGGTTCGCCGGATCGAGTTTGGCGGTGCCGACCTTCCAGAAGTTCTTCTTGCCCTTGGCCTTCCAGCCGGCCAGGTTCTTGCCGTTGAAGGGTTCAGCGGCCTTTCCAGCCTTGCCGGCGGCAAGCGCAACGAGGGGAAAGCCAACGAGTACAGCAAGGCCAACGGCGGCGAGGCAGAAGCAAACGGTCAGGTGTTTCATCGTCGGTTCTCCTATTGCAGGATGACTCGCGGGACGCGCGGTATTGTACGGCATCCGGCGATGGGCCGTAAACCAAAAGTTGCCTGAGCGGGGCGGACTCTGGACGGTCGGTTTCCGCGCCGACCGCGCCAGGCGTCTCGAATGCGCGGTGGTTCGGGAGAACCACCGCGCGGGACTTGTGTGGCATCGCTTGGCGTAGGGGGCGCGTCAGTCGCCGGCCAGGGAGGTCAGCACCTCGAGAATCTCGACCCGGACCGTGTCGGCCACGGTCCGGTCCTTCGGCTCGTCCCAGCGGTAGCCCCGGGTGCTTGCCCCGGCGAGGACGCGGTCGCAGGCGCCGGCCAGGAGGGCCTTGGCGCGCGCCAGGTCGGCTGGCGTCTTGCCTGCCTTCTCGAGAGCCGCGATGCGGTCGCGGAGCATCAACAGGATCTCGTAGTCCTGGACGCCCTCGGCGATGGCCTCCATGTACTTGGCGCCCGTGACGGACGTCTCATCGATGTAGACGGGGCAGTAGGGCCCGTTGCCCTGGGCCAGGTACTCGTTCCAGCACGACTGCCGCGCGTTGTCCCCGAAGGCCCAGAACCCCGACCACGTCGCCCCTTCCTTGAAGCACTGCCACTGCTGGAGAAGGTAGTATGCGTACGGGTCGAAGGTCCGGGCCGGTCCGGCACACGAGTAGAAGCCCAACTGGCGGCCGGCCTTGCGCTGCGCGCGGAACCGATTGCGGAACGTCTCGTCGCGCTCCAGCCAGTGCGACCGGTTCGGCGTGAGAACGTCCACCGACCGGGCCATCTCGTCGAAGCCGTCCCAGGTGCGCGGGCAGGTGTCCTCCCACACCAGAACCGCCGGCTCGGTCTTCTGGATGATGCGTGCCCACGCGCCGATTGTCTCGTACTGTTCCTGGCGGTTGGGCTCATCAACCAGCAGCAGCCCCAGTTGACTCGCCTTCAGGCCAAGACCCCGCACGTGCTGCGCCCAGAAGCGTATCCAGGCGGCCACCTTCTTTTCGAACGACGGCGTGCCCACCTTCGACCCGGCGAACGTGGCGCGGACCGACGAGTACGACCCGACCGCCGCAAAGACCATGTAGCAGTCTGCGCCTGGCCACTGACGGACCCAGGCGTCGAAGTTCGTCGTGTCGGGCTTCTCGACCATCGCGCCGTCGGCGTCGTACGTGCCGGGCGGCATGGCGGCCGAGGTGGCCCACGGCGCGTTGACGTGCCGGGCGCGCATGTGCGCGATGAAGGCGTCGCGGTTCGCCGGCGTCACGCCGTAACTGCCCTTGCCGTTGGTGTAGGACCACCCGCCGAGGCGGAGCGTCTTCCTGGCAGGCATCCGTAACGGATAGGCCTTGAGCCGGATGGGCACGCGGTGCGTGCCGACCTCGGGCGCCCTGACGTCCACCGTGCCCTCGTGCGTGCCGGGCGTGATGTCTTTCGGGAGGAAACGGAGCCAGATTTGCCGCGTCATGCCAGCCGGGACGGTGACCAGCCAGTCGCCGCCGTCGCGCTTGGCCTCCGGCAGGGCGGCCGCCACGGCCACGAAGTGCCGCGTGCCGACGTGCTGCACCTCGTGGACCGCCAGATACGGCGGGTTCGTCCCGCCGGGCAGGCCCTCGACCCGCAGGCGGACCGTCAGGTCATCGGCCGCAGCACTCGTCAGGTTCAGGACGTCGGCCCGGCGCTCGTTCTGCATGGTGTGCACGTCGAGGGCGGGCTCCAGTGCCATGGCGGGCCGCTGCGAGGGCGTCAGCGGGTCCCAGCGGTGCGTCTTCCAGACGCGGAGGACCGGCTTGCCCTGTGCCCGCCGGACGGCTGCCTGAAGACGGAAGATGTCCCGCTCCAGGTCCGTCATGGGCAGGACCGCCCGGAAGCCTTCGGCCGCCAGGGGCGGCATCTGTTCGATTCGCGCCGCCAGGGCGGTGACCTGCTGCGATAGCGGTGCCTTCTGGGGTGCGGGGAGGTTGGCCGAATCAAGATGCTCCTGGACGGCGGCCAGGTCCCGCCGAAACTGGGCCTGGGCCAGCCGGGTGACTTGGCGCGAGGCCATGGCAGCATGGGGATTTGCCACGGGGCGGCCCGGTTCAGGGATTTTCAGAAACGAGTCGTCGCCCTTGAGAACCTCGATCTCGTCGCAGAAGACGTACGGCCCGCAAGGCAGGGCGGCAATCCGGACGTACCGGCCGCGCGTCTTCATCGCGTCCGTCCAGTAGACGTGCGTGGCATAGTCTTTCGCAGGCGGCTTGGCCTTGCGGCCGGAGAGTTGCACGAGGTCGCCGACCTCAAACCACCGCTTGCCGTCGGGGCTCACGTACACCACGAGGGCTTGAGGCCACTGGACACCGGCCACGCCGGCCGCCGCGCTCCACGAGACGCCCCGGATGGGCCGCTCTCTACCGAGGTCGATGGAGATGAACGGCGGCGGGCCCGGACGCCAGCCGACCGTGGTCTCTTGCGTCCAGAAGTAACCGCGCGTGTAGACGCCGTCGGTCAGTTGGGTCTTGTCGCCCGGGTCGGTGCAGTGCTGGTAGTTGGGTCGCGGCGTGAGCGTATAAGGCCTGCCTCGCGCCAGGTTCTCGACGTGGTGAGCCGCGGCAGGGGAGGTATTTCCGCCGGCGCGGTCGGCGGCCGTGGCCGCGGAAACGGCAACCACGAGCATCGCGCTGATCGCAAGGGGTCTCATGCTCCCGATACCTCCAGTTGACTCAGCGGGTACCAGCCGTCTTGCGTGCGGCCCTGGATGCCGAGCCGGACGACCGGCTCTGGCGTGTCTTGGCCGACGATGCCGACCGACAGCCGATAGACGCCCGCATGCACGTCGGCCGGCAGGGTGATGCGGTCGGCCACCATCGTCACCTGGCCGCGCGGAAGTTGCCAATCTTTGGCCGAGAGTGTTTTCTCGCTCAGGTCATCGACATCGCCCGGCATCCACTTGTTGACCGTGACGTTGCCGACGACGGTTATCGTACGGCCGCCGCCCGTCAGCCGGTACGCCAGCCGGTACGGCTGGTAGCACGGTGCCGAGCCGATGTTCTGCCATTTCATGCTGATCTCGAACGTGCCGCCTGCGCGCGCTCTGGCCGGGTGTTTCAGTTCCTTCAAGACCAGGCGGTAGCCGAGCCGCCGGAGGAACCGCTCGATCTCCGGTCGCACGCCATCCCGCTCGGGCAGGGGGACCGACTTGTTGTTCAGGTGCGAGCCATGGCAGGCCAAGGCGTAGTTGAAGATGAACCGGAGCGGCCATCCCTCATTCACCCACTTGCGCATGTCCCAGCAACTCTCCCAGGCGACGGGGGCCGTTCGCCAGGCGCTGCGGACGTTGCCCTGTTTGACCATGACCGGGTAGGCTTTGCGCATGTGGCACCAGGTTTTGGAGAACCCGCCCATGTCGCCGAGGCAATCGGCCCTCCAGCCGGCGCCGCGGTCGGTCGCGTAGGTCAGGCACTCGCCGCCGCCAATCAGCATCAGCAGCGGGGTCTTCTTGAACCCCTCGAAGTACGCATCGACGATTCGCTTGCAGTTGCGAAGCGTGGGCATCTTGGCCCGTTTCGACCCGCTCATGTGCCACTCGCCCCACCAGCCCACCGACCCCAGGTCCACGTGGTCGATGTCGCCGTGGCCGTCGTACCGCGCTGCGAGCCGCTTGATGAGGTCCAGGTGCCGCTCCAGGACGACCGGATCGTCCAGGTCGGGGACGAGCAGGCCCGTCGTGTCCTTGCGTTCACATTCAATCTCTTTGCCGCCCACGTTCTTCAGCCACGCCGGCTGGTACGGCCGGCCGGGGCTGGTGGAGCAGCACATGATGCGGAAGGCGAGCGTCTGGCCGGCCTCGCGGGTCTGCTTGAGCGTTTTGTCGAGAAAGGCGTAGTCGATTTTGCCCGGTTCCGGCTCGACCGTGCCCCATCCCCAGCGGGCGTAGTGGACGGTCGAAGGGACCCATGAGGGCAGGTTCTTGTCTTTGTCGCGGGTCCGATGAAACGTCTGCCACCCCATACCCGGGTTGGCGAGCAGTTCATCGGTTTCTTGCGGAACGACCGTGACGAGTGGGCGTTTCATGGCGGCCTCTCCGCCTGCCAATTCACACGCGGGAAGCAGCGCGAGAGCCCACGCGAGGACCGGCAGGGCGAACCACGTGTGCATCGGCGTTTTCGGGTGCATTCGGCGTGGCCTCCTTTTCTTGACGACGGCCCGCGATTGGTTCTCCGACGCCGGCGGCGCGAGCACCCCGCCACTGCAACCCGGAAAGATTATGAACCCGTCACCAGGAACTCCGCGCCGCCGGTTACGAAGCGTTGCACGATTGCCTTGTCGCGGCGGTCGGCGCAGATCGTGACGCCGATTGCACCACGGGCCGACGACGAAGGCAAGCGCGATTCGCCCGCGCCGGCCGCCTGCACCGCCTCGGGACCTGTCGCGGGCGCCGGTCGGGGCCAGGCACGGTCGTGACGCCTCTGGGCCAAGAGCGGCTGCAATAAACGCCGACGGACGGCGTTGAGCAGGGAGAGATGGCCGAACCCGAGGGGGCGCTCCACGGCTTTCCGGCTGCACCGGCAGTCCGGAGTCTTTCTTTGGTGGGGCCGGTTCGTGTATGATGCCGGGGAGCGATCGGCCAACGGTCTTTCGGCCAAGCGCGTAACGGAGAGGAGGCGACCATGTGGAAAGCGATGGCATGGCTGTTGGTGGCGGCGGTGACGGCACAGGTTGCGTTGGACGCGGTGTCCGTCGCCGAGGCTGCTGAACGCCCGCAGGCCGGGCCGCCGGGGCGGGGCCGACGGCCGTTCGGACCTCCAGGCGGCATGCGGCCCGGGCGAGGCACGGCCCCCGCAGCCGTCGTCGAGAACCCGCCGCTCGCCAAGAACGATCGCGAGAAGACGATCCTCGATGTCCTCGACGACATGGACAAGAACCAGCGTCGCGGCATGATGAACGTGCCGAAAGACGACGGCCGGCTGCTTCGCCTCCTGACCGAGGCCCTCGGCGCCAAGCACGTCGTTGAGATCGGCACCAGCAACGGCTATTCGGGCACCTGGTTCTGCCTGGGGCTGCTGAATACGGGCGGCAAGTTGACCACGTATGAGATCGACGCCGGCCGGGCGGCGCTTGCCCGCAAAAACTTCAAACGCGCCGGCGTGGAGCAACTCGTCACGCTCGTCGAAGGCGATGCGCACAAAGAGGTCCCCAAACTCAAGGGGCCGATCGACATCATCTTCCTGGACGCCGACAAGGAAGGCTACATGGATTACCTCGAGAAACTCCTGCCGCTCGTGCGGCCGGGCGGCCTGATCCTGGCCCACAACGTTCGCTCGCACGGCAGCGGCATGAAGCCGTACCTCGAGGCCATCACGACGAACAAGGACCTCGAAACGCTCTTCCTTCACATGCACGGCGCAGGCGTCGGCGCGACGCTCAAGAAGCGGTGACGCCGTCGCCGGCGAATCGCGGATGACGGAGGTGTCGGGGCTTGGCTCGCCTCGCGCGCCACGTACCTCCCCAACGACGGGGGACGGCCATGCGTAACCCGTGGACTCGGCGTCTCGCAGTGCCGGTGTTCTGCCTTCTGTTTGGATGGGCGGCTGCCGCCGTCGGTGCCCAAGGCCCGGCGAAGCCGACCGCCGCCGACAGGCAACGGGCCGAGCAGTTCTTCCAGCGCCACGACCGGAACACCGACGGCAAACTCTCGCGCGAGGAGTTGCCCCAAGGGGCCAGGCGGCTGTTCGACCGCATCGACGCCGACAAAGACGGCGCCATCACGGTTGAGGAGGACGCCGCCTTTCGCGCTGCGCGTGCGAGGGGGCCCGACGCCCGCCGGCGCCGGCCACCGCTTCCGGCGCCCGATGTCGCCAACGTCGCGTACGGCCCGCACGAGCGGAACGTCTTCGACCTCTGGCGCGCCAAGAGCGACCGACCGACCCCGCTGGTCGTCTACTACCACGGAGGCGGATTCCGTGGCGGCGACAAACGCACGATCAACCCGTCGCTCCTGAAGCAGTTGCTCGACGGTGGGGTGTCGGTGGCGGCCGCCAACTACCGTCTCTCGAACGTGGCCCCGTTCCCTGCCCAGATGCACGACTGTGCCAGGGCGCTTCAGTTCCTCCGGTGCCATGCGCCGAAGTACAACATCGACCCCAAGCGCGTCGGCGCGACGGGCGGCTCGGCAGGCGCGGGCATCTCGCTGTGGCTTGCCTTCCACGACGACCTGGCCGACCCGTCGAGTTCCGACCCCGTGGCTCGCCGGTCGACGCGCCTCACGGCAGCGGTCGTGTACGGCGCGCAGTCGTCGTACGACCCGCGTTTCATCAAGAAACTGTTCAACACGAGCCAGGTTGACGCGGCGCTGATTCCCTTCTTCGGCATGACCGGGCCGGACGACGTGGCCGACCCGAAGTTCCACCCGCTGTTTGAGGAGGCGTCGGTGATCAACCACGCCACGGCCGGCGACCCGCCGGTGATGCTCTTCTACCCCCAGGCGCTCGCGCCGCTACCGGCGAACTCGAACGGGGGGCAGCACATCCACCACCCGAAGTTCGGCATCGTCTTGAAGCAGAAACTCGACCGGCTCGGCGTCGAGTGCGTGCTGAAGTTCCGCAAGGACTATCCTGACCGCAATCCGGTCGATGCCTACGTGACGTTCTTCTTCGCGAAACTCGGGGTGAAGCCGAAACCATGACGGGTTCAGGTTGCACGACCCCCCGGGACCGTCCGCGCCGGTGGCGAGGGCTCCTGCTGCGACTCGGCGCCGTCGTGGTCGGCCTTATGCCGTTCGTCCTGGCGGAGCTGGTGTTCGTCGCCCTTGACTGGGGCCGGCCCACCAACCGCGACGACCCCTTTGTCGGCTTCAGTGCGGTGTATCCCTTGTTCGTCCCGACGGCCGACGGGGCGCGGTACGAGATCGCCGCCTCGCGTCAGGGCTTCTTCCGTCCGGACTCGTTTGCGGCCAGGAAAGCAGCCGATGAGTTCCGCATCTTCTGTCTGGGCGGATCCACCGTCCAGGGGCGGCCGTTTGCCATCGAGACGGCACTGACCACGTGGCTTGAACTCAACCTGCAGACGGCCGACCCTCGCCGCCAATGGGAGGTCGTCAACTGCGGCGGCATCTCGTACGCCAGTTACCGGCTGGTTCCGATTCTCGAGGAGGTCCTCGGCTACGAGCCCGACCTGATCATCCTGTATGTGGGCCACAACGAGTTCCTGGAAGACCGCGAGTACGGTCACATCCGGGACCTGCCCCGCGTCCTGGCCCGCCCATGGGAATGGGTGACGCAGACGCGGACCTACAACCTGGTGCGCGAAGGCTACGTCGCCCTGGCGGGGTCGCCGGAGGCGGCGGCGCCCGAGGGCCGGCCCGTTCTGGGGCCGGAGACCGACGCCATGCTCGACTACGAAGGCGGCCTCCAGCGGTATCACCGCGACGCGACGTGGCGCCGTGGCGTCATCGAACATTTCCGCTACGCCATGGGGCGAATGGTCCGGATGGCACGCGACGCCGGCGTACCGCTGATCCTGATGAACCCCGTCTGCAACCTGCGCGACTCGCCGCCGCTGAAGTCCCAGCACCGCGACGGCCTCTCGCCGCAGGAGCAGCGCCGCTGGGAGTCGCTTTGCCGGGAGGCCGAATCGTACCTCGGCGCCGACGTGCGGGCCGCCCGCGACCTGCTGCGCCAGGCCATGACGATTGACGATCAGCACGCCGGGCTGCACTACTCGCTGGCCAAGTGCTACGACGCGCTGGGAGACACCGGCCAGGCACGAGAGGCGTACGTCCGGGCCAAGGAACTCGACGTGTGTCCGCTGCGGGTACTCGAACCGATGAACGACGCGATCGCCGACATCGCTCGCCGCAGCGCCACGCCGCTGGTCGATGTGCGGGACCTGTTTGAGCGCCGCAGCAGGGACGGCATTCCCGGCCGTTACCTGCTGATCGACCACGTGCATCCCACCATCGCCGGTCATCGTCTGATCGCCGACGCCCTGACGGACGAACTCGTCCGACAGGGGATCGCCCGCCCGGTGGAAGGTTGGGAGCGGAAACGCGACGCGAAGGCCCGCCGCCACCTCGACGCGCTGGGCGACTTCTACTTCGCCAAGGGGAAGCAGCGACTGGAAGCCGTCCGAGGTTGGGCCAGAGGGCAGGCGAACGTCGTGCGGCCGAAGCCCGACGACACCACACGTTGAGCCGGGCAACGGCGTCCCCGGGGATCAACCGTTGGTCGCAAAAGAAGGACCGGCGAGCGGGCGGTAAGCCGAATCCTGTAGCCCCGAAGGGTGCGGCCATTTATCTGGGCGCGTCCGTTGCCGGACGGCTCAAGCGGCCAACCCGGGACTCATCTTGCGCGGGCCGCGCCAAGAGTCCCCTATTTGGCCTTGCTCCCGGTGGGGTTTGCCGTGCCCCGCGTGTCACCACACGGGCGGTGCGCTCTTACCGCACCGTTTCACCCTTGCCTGTTCCCTCCTTGGCGCAAGGCTTCGGAGGGCCATCGGCGGTTTGATTTCTGTGGCACTTTCCCTGGCCTTGCGGCCGGTGGGCGTTACCCACCACCGTGCCCTGTGGAGTTCGGACTTTCCTCCCGTCCCTGAAAGGGGACGAGCGGCCGCTTCGCCCGCTCGCCGGACTCGATGTGTATTATACCACGAGGGTGTGCTCGGGCGCGGACCTATTTTGCCGGCGGGGGAGGGGGCGGCTTCGCGTCGCCGCTTTTCGGCGGCGGGGCACCGGTTGTGATGAGGCTCTGCCTGGCCTCGTGCTCGGCGACGAACCTTCCGATCTCGCCGCCGGATTGCACGTCGACGCTGAGGGGCACGTCGAGGTCGGCGAGGCCGACCTGTCCGCCGAGATAGACTTCAAGCGACACGACCGGCGGCGGGATACGGGGCTTGTAGTCGCGGGGCACGATGCCCGAGCGGGGCTTCCAGTCGGAGACGACGCGCAACTGCCAGTCGAAGACCGCCTTGGGCTTCGTCTTGGGGCTGCGGGGGTCGGTCTGGTCCGTGCGACCGGCGTGGAGCACCAGCCGCAACGGCGTGCCTTCGAGTTTCGTGTAGCGCGCGAGGAACCGGGCAAAGGCCTCGGCATCGCCGGCAAAGTAGAAGGAGTACCTCCCGCCTATCAACCCGAACCCATCGACGCGGCCGGGCGTGTTGGCCAGGTCAATCAGGGCGGACGACCAACCTGGCCCCGGCCCGACGTTGCGCCCGGCAGGGTATGGCATGACGGCGATGCCCCGGGCCGGCGCCTGCAACGCGAGCAAGGCCGCGGCGGCGAGCAGCACGGCGCCCGTATGCTTCATGGCCTACCTCCGTTACTGGGGCTTGCCTGGAGGCGTTGCGGCAGGGGGCTTCTCCGCACCGCCTTCCTTGGGGACGAGGCTTTGCCTGGCCTCGTGTTCGGCCACGAACTTCTCGATCTCGGTGCCGGAGCGGACGCTGACGTTCAGCGGCACGTCCAGGTCCTGGAGGGCGATGGTCCCACCGAGCCACAGATGCAGCGTGACGACGTACGTGCCGGTCTCGCCGGGTTTGGCCTCCGGTGCGCCCCAGCCGCGGCGCAGGATACTGAGCATCCAGTTGGAGGGCACGATCTTGTCGGCGGTCCATCCGTCGTTGCTTCGCCGGGGACCCGGATGGAGGATGAGTCTGAGCGGCGTGGGCGTCAGGCTGGCGTAGCGATTCAGAAAGGCGTTGAAGGCCTTCGCGTCGCCGGCAAAGTGGCACCACGTATTGGCGTTGACCCAGTACCCATCGACCCGGGACTTGCTGTTGCAGAGGTCGAGCAGGCCGTCGGGCCAGCCGTCCGAGTGCGACATCGGTCCCGCGCCGAAGCGCGCCCCCATACCGGTGGCCACCGAGCAGGCGGCCGCCACGGCCGCAATCATCACCATGACGATGAAGGCGTTGCGGGACATGACCTGCCCTCCTTACACGCGTGCGCACCGAGACCTCATCGATATTGGATGCGCGACGTGGCCGAAGGTTCCAGGAATCGCCGCCGGCTCATGGCCGCGGAATCATTTCAGGCGGAAGGTCTTCGGCTGCGGGCGTTTGCGGGCTTCGGGGGGCAGTTCGGCATCCACCTGACGGGCCTTTTCGAGGGCCTTGCGGGCGAGGGCGTCGGCCTCGGTGTTCTGGCCGCGAGGGATGTGCTCGATCTCGACCGTCTCGAAAGGGCCGAGCATGTTTCTGGCCCGGCGCCACAGCGGTTTCAGGTGCGGGCTTCTGACCCGGTACTCGCCGGCGAGTTGGCGGACCAGCAGTTGGGAGTCGCTTCGGATCGTCAGGCGGCGGGCGTTGAGCGCCGCGGCGACCTCCAGACCCAGGAGCAGGCCCTGATACTCGGCCACGTTGTTGGTGGCGGGGCCGAAGGCGCGGGCCTTCTCGATGAGCGTCTCGCCGCCCACCGTCTTGGCCACCGCCGCGCATCCGCACGGGCCGGGGTTGCCGGACGAGGCGCCGTCGACGTACACGACGATGTGGTCGGCCGGTTCGGTCGGGGACGGGGCAGCGGCGTCGGGCGGAGTGGGGTCCGTCATGCGTCGGCCAGGTAGAGGATGCGCGTGCAGTTCGGGCAGGTCACCAGGTCGCTGCCGTGTCCGGCGAGGACAACGTAGGTGTTCTGGGTGACGCTCATGTGACATCCGCCACAAATAAAACTGCCCCCGTCCTCCTCTCGGATGACGGGGGCGAGCGCCTCGCCGTCGAGGCGGTCGGCGATCCGCGTAAACTGCTGGACGACTCTTGGTGGAAGGACGGAGGCGATCTGCCGGCGGCGTTTGCGGCAGGCTTCGATTTCGGCGTCCAGGTCACACTTGCGGGCCTCGATCTCCTTCTTCAGTTCTTCGAGGGTCTGCTTCTGGCGGGCAAGGGCCGCCTCGGCTTCGGCGATCTCGGCGTCGATGGTCTCGAGGTCGCCGAGGTCGCTGAGGATATCATCTTCGATTTTGGATATGGCGAGTTCGGCGAACTTGATTTCGTTCTGGAGGGCCTGGAACTGGCGGTTGTCCCTGATCTGCATCTGCTGGGCGCGGAGTTTCTCGATCTCGGCCTGCTTCTGCTTGACGTCGAGTTCCTTCCGGTCGGTGGCGACACGAGCCGTCCGGCGTTGGTCGCGCAGCGCCTGGGTGTGTTCCTTGTGCTTGGCGATTTGGACGGCCTGGACCTTGGCGGCCCGGTCGTGGGATGTCTTCTTCCGCTCCAGTTGACGCACGTCCAGGTCGGCCGCCTGAAGTTCGCGCAACGTCTCAAGAACCATCTCGGCCACGGCTTCTCCTGTTTCATGACAGAACCATATCGTATACCGCGCGCCACGACGGGCGGTCAAGGAGAATCGCGCGGTTGTCGCGTGAAGGTGCACCCTCACGTCACGGGGCGGTCAGGATGCGCGGGTCCTCGGCGAGGCAGGGCACGTGAGACGGATGCTCGGATCATGGAGGTCGTGCCCGGGGTCGGGGCGGGCGAGCCAGGGGCGACCTGTGAGGGTTTTGCGGCTGTTATCGGACGGCGCCGCGGTCTTTTTTGCTGAAAAACCCCGCCTCGATTTGACTTTCGCGATTCTTGGGGTATACTGACACGACTCGGGGGAGGTGCTCCAAGGTACCGTCTTTGGATAGCCGCGCTGCTGCGCTGCTATCGCAGGCTGACGGGTCCGCTGGTGCGTGGAGCGCCCCCTCTGAATCCCGGTTTTTGTGGCCGGGAGAGTGTATTCGGGCGCGTGATGGGTGGGCGCGCCAGGTTGGGTTTTGCCCTGAAGGGGGTGGCACGATGGGAGCGAGGGCACTGGTTGTTGCGGCGTTGTTGGGGGGGGTACTTGTGCTGGGAGGTCCTGCTTCAGGGGCCGTGATTTACATGACGTCGGCCTGGAGCACGGCCGAGGCCCCTGCTGTCGAGATGGCGGCGGGTATCCTTGAGGCCATGGGAGCCACCGTCATGCGGGGTGTTGAGCCGGGGGGACTGACCGACATGGTCGATCTGACGGGTTACGACGCGGTGGTCTTGGGCGTTGGCCCGGCCGGCGCGGTCATGAACCTCCCGGAGAGCGGCGAACAACTGCTTGTCGATTTCGTGAACAACGGAGGCGGTCTGGTCACGGGCGAGTGGCTTGTCTGGAACCTTGGCTATAACCCGATCCTTGGCGCCATCTTGCCCGCCACGAAGGGCGGCACGGTGGCCTGGAGCAGCCAGACCTACGTTCCGGTGACACCCGACCCCATTATCAACGCCGGGCTTCCCGGGGACGTCGTCTTCACCGCGACCAGCATAACCGGTGCGGGGACACGCATGGCGGCCAAACCGGGCGCGGCGGTCTACTATGATGGGTCGCCCACCGGTGCCGGCCTGGCCGGATGGGACGTCGGAGACGGCTCCGTCATCTCGTTCAACTGCCTGATCGGCAACACAACGATGGCCGATCCGGATTTCCAGACCTTGTTTGGCAATGCGGTCGATTGGACGTTTCCTGCCCCCATGCCGGAACCCGGCACGCTCGCGCTGCTTGCCGTGGCCGGTGCGGGGCTTCTGCTGAAACGCAAACGTTAACTCCGAACGGTTCGTGCCCGCAGGGCTGAACCGCACAACAGAAGCCGTACGAACGAGCCCCTGGCTGCCCCCAGGGGCTTCTTCTTATCCGAGACGTGGCCGGGGGGCGGCAAAAAGAGAGGCGGGGGTGAGGGTCCCCGCCTCGGGTCGGCAAAGGGAGGTGCTTCGCCTTTGCCGGGACTCTTTGATAAGAACGGAAGGCCCCCGCGCCGGGCGGGGGCCCTCGACGGTCACGCCTGGTTAACCTCCTGCGGCTTGCTTTCGAGGAAGCCTTCGAGTTTGCGGCTTCGGACGGGATGCTGGAGTTTCCGGATGGCCTTGGCTTCGATCTGCCTCACACGTTCGCGCGTGACGCGGAAGATGCGGCCGACCTCCTCCAGGGTATACGTTTGGCCGTCGCCGATGCCGTACCGCAACTTGATGATCTCGCGTTCGCGGTAGGTCAGCGTCTTGAGCACGTGATCGATCTTGTTCTTGAGCATTTCCTGTGTGGCGGCGGTGACGGGCGACTCGGCGGTGCCGTCTTCGATGAAATCGCCGAAGTACGAGTCCTCGCTTTCGCCGACGGGCCGGTCGAGGCTGATGGGATGCCGGCTGATCTTCATGACCCGGCGGACTTCCATCAGCGGCAGTTTCGCCTCGAACGAGAGTTCCTCGAGCGTCGGTTCCCGGCCGCGCTCCTGAAGAAACTGCTTCGAGATATTCCGCAACTTCGACATCGTCTCGATCATGTGGACCGGGATGCGAATCGTCCGGGCCTGGTCGGCGATGGCCCGCGTAATGGCCTGGCGAATCCACCACGTGGCGTAGGTGCTGAACTTGTACCCGCGGCGGTACTCGTACTTATCGACGGCCCGCATCAGGCCGGTGTTGCCTTCCTGGATGAGGTCGAGGAACGAGAGGCCGCGGTTCCGGTATTTCTTGGCGATCGAGACCACCAGCCGCAGGTTCCCCCCGGACAATCGCCGCTTGGTCTCCTCGTACTCGGCGAAGCACTGTTGGATCCGCATGACGCGGGCCTTGAGGTGGTTGCTGCTCTCGCCGACGAGCCTCTCGAACCCGGCGAGTTCCTCGCGAAGGGCTGCCGCCTCGCCGGCGTCCTGGCGGCTGTCGCCGATCCCGGCCAGACGCGCGATGATCTCCTGCTGCTTGTGGTGAATCCCGATGAGTTTCTTCATGATGCCCTGAATCCGGGACGTCCGCAGCGAGAGTTCCTCGATCAGTTGGACACACTTTTGCCGGCGGGCGTGCATGTGACGCCGAATGGCGTCGCGCTGGGCCTGGGCGAGCCGCGGCGCGACCTTGCGGTCGTAGTCGTTCTGGTTCTTCGTGAGGAGTTTCTCGGCGGTGGCCAGGTTCTCGGGAGCCCGTTTGATGATGGTGGGCTTGGCGAGGTTTTCCGAGATGCAGATCTTCATCGTCCGGTCGAACGGCAGTTCGCCCGACTCCACCTGCCGCAGGATCCGCGTGGCGCTGGCGATGGCCTCGTCGCTGGCGAGGAGTTTGCGGCGAAACTGCTTGCGCGTCAGTTCGATCCGCTTCGCCAGGAAGATCTCCTGGTCGCGCGTCAGCAGCGGGATCTCGCCCATCTGGGTCAGGTACATCCGGACGGGGTCGTCGATGCGTTTCTGCGTCTCGGCGTCGGTGGGCATGGCGACGGCGGCGGCACGCCGCGTGGCCTCGTCGGCGCCCTCCCAAGCGGATTCGGCGTCGCCGCGCTTGGCGCGGGCGGCACTTTCGCGAGCCGAGACCTCGGTCTCGTCCACGAGATCCACGCCCAGTTCGTCCAGGTGCATGAGGATGCGGTCGAGGCGCTCGGGGCTGACCAGATCGTCAGGCAGCCCGTCGTTCATCTCCTCGTAGGTGAGGTACCCGCGCGCCTTGCCCCGTTCCAGCAGTTCCGCGATCTGCTGTTCGGCGATGCGTTTCGGTTGCTTTTTCGTCTCGGCCATGGTCTTACCAGACCCGACACCTTCCCCGCACGTCGGTGGTCGGGCGACGCGCGGTGGGCCGTCTGCGGCCCGTGTGACTCAGGGCTCTGTGGTTCCCCGTCGCCTGGCCGACGGGGGCAGAAACCCCTGGCGTTGGACGCGGGCTTCCGCAAACTTGCGAAGCGCGCCCGTGTCATCTATCTCGCTTTCGCGGGCGGCGCGGCTGCGAGCCGCAAGGTCCGCCTCGATTTCCATACCTTGAAGTATCTCCAACGCATCGTCCAGAGCCCGGGCAAGCGGCCCGGGGCCCGTGTCGGCCTCGTCTCGGCAGGACGCGATGGCCTCACCGCGCTCGAACAATTCCACCGCCAACGCGGCCACGTCGGGGTCCTGGACACCCCGGACGATGCTTTCGATGTCGCCGTCTCGTCCGGACGGGTTCTCCAACAAGGCCTCGTACAGCCGGCGAAACTCACTCGTCTTGATACGGTCGGGCGGCAGCGTGCCGGCCACCTCATCGAGACGCGACGGACGGCACACCAGCGCCGTCAGCAGTTCGCGTTCGGTGGGCCACCTGCGGCCGCGCGTCGCGGACGCCGGCAGGTTCGACCCCACCTCGGTTCCTGCGGCCGACCGGCGCGACGAGCGACGCAGCCGCGAGAACTCCGACCGCAACGTGGCCTCCGGAATGCCGATCGTGCGGCTCATGTGGCTCAGGATCAGGTCCCGCTGCAGCCGCAGGTCCTGCTGCGCCAGCGACGGCGCCCGCAGGACGCTTCCGAGCATGGTTTCGAGTGCCCGCTGCCGGGCGGCGGGGTTGCTCGCGGCCTCCAGGTCCGTCTGGACGAGGTCCCACTTATACTTAAACGCATCCTGGGCCTCATTTATTCGCGCCCGAAACGCCTCGGCCCCGTGCTCGGCACAGAAATCGCAGGGGTCTTTTCCGTCGGGCACGACCGTCATGAGGATTCTGACGTCGTGGGCGAGGAAAAGTTCCATCCCGCGGTCGGCGGCGCGTTGCCCCGCCAGGTCGTTGTCGAACACGATAACCACCTCGTCGGCGTACCGCCTGAGGGCACGAATGTGTTCGTCCGTCAGCGCCGTGCCGAGCGTGGCCACGATGCCGCCGAAGCCGGTCTGATGCGGCATGATGACGTCGAAGTACCCTTCGACGACGACGACGCGGCGGTCGGTCTCGATGGCGGCCCGTGCCTGCGGCAGGCCGTACAATGCCTCTGCCTTGTGAAAGAGCGGTGTCTCCGGCGAGTTCAGGTACTTGGGCGGATTCTCGCCCAACGCCCTGCCGCCGAACCCAACCGGCCGGTTCAGCGCGTCGAGGATCGGAAAGATCACCCGACCCCGGAACCGGTCGTACCAGCCGGACCCGTTGTCGCGGCGGATGACCAGCCCCGCCGTCTCAAGCATTTCCGTCGGGATGCTCTCGCGTGCGGCCGCCCGAGTCAGATTGTCCCAACCGTCGGGCGCGTAACCGACCTGGAACGTCTCGATGGAACGCTGCGTGATGCCACGGTTTTCCAGATACTCGCGCCCGGGCGTGCCGGCCGTCGGATGCTTCAGCCCAGCCACGAAGTACCTCGTGGCCCAGGCCATGACGTCTCGCAGTTTTTTACGGGTTCCTGCCCGTTTTTCGGTCGCCGGGTCGCGTTTCAGTTCGATGCCGGCCCGGTCGGCCAGGATTCGGACGGCCTCGGGGAACGTCGCGTTCTCCTTGGCCATCACGAAGTTAAACACGCTGCCGCCGCGGCCACAGCCAAAGCACTTGAAGATCTGCTTGCCGGGGCTCACAGTGAAGGAGGGGGTCTTCTCGGCGTGAAACGGGCATAATGCGACAAAATCCTTCCCCGCCCGTTTCAGCGGGAAGTAGCCCTGCACCACCTCAACAATGTCGTTGGCGCGGGCTATCCGGTCTAGAATGTCGTCCGAGTAGAGTCCCGACAAAGCGACGACCCAGACCCCTCACTCTCACACGTCTGTTGTCCAGGGACGCCGTCCCCCTGAATCATAGTAGTATAAACCACGAACCGCGTTATGTCAAGGTTCGGCGTCCATATTCGTTCCAACAAAGGCGGCAGGGGGCCGGTTTTCGACGCTACAGGCCATAAAACACGGCTCTCAGGGAGAAGGGTCGGCGAAAAACGGCGGCAAAAGGTGAAAAAACGCCGTTTGGCCGTCCGCCACGCTTTCGGGCGGCTCAACCCCGGTTGGGGCGAGGCATGCCTCGCCCGACGGTCCCAGCGGGGGCGAATCCGCCCTGATTCTTGACCCTTCGGCCCGCAGTCCCTATGATGCCCCCTTCC
>CAZEBQ010000014.1:0-36367 GCA_964510295.1 uncultured Anaerolineales bacterium
GCTACTTCGCCTTCTTGTCCGCCTGGTGGCCTTCCCAGGCCACCAGGAACAGGCACAAACTGCGTTCGCGGCGGCCTGGGAAGGCCGCCGCGCGGAACGTAGCGCAGCAGTAGTACTAAGCAGACTTACGTAAGTCTTGCGCGGCGGGCCGGAGCCTGCCCTGAGCCTGTCGAACGGGTACACGCCGCGCTTGCGACCGCCATATCGCGGCGGGTACGGAGACCCGCCGCGCAACATGGCGTTGTAGCGTTGAATAAAAGGATCGCCCCGATTTGACTCCGGCCGTTTTATAGGGTAAACTAAGGCCGAGAGCGGCCGTACCGCGCAAGGGTTTCCGTCTGCATGGCGAGTGTGTGCGCAGGGCTTGTGCGCCGGGTTGCCGGTCGATGCAGAACGGGAAGACGGCATGGCATCTGCTTTGCAATGGGGGATAGCCACCTCTGCTTCTGACGCCAAAACACACGCGCCCGGATTGTGTCGCCCTGCGCCGCAACCGGCCCTCCGGTATCGGAGGGCGGCTGACGTCTGCGCCGCCGGTGCACGCGCGCTTCAACCACGGTAGGCTTCTGCGCCCGTTTCTATAGGAGGACGACACGTGTCCGTGTCCTCACACGCCGTTCAACGGTTACGCAACCTGTACGGCCGGCTGCTGGTTCGCGAGTGGTCGCGGGATCGCGCGGCGCAGTATCCGCGTGCCTCGGCGCCCGCGCTGCCTCGGATCGAGCGGCTCGAAGACCGCCTGCTCCTGAGCGGCGACGCGCTGGGCGGCGTGGACCCGCTCGAAGCGGTGCTCGGCCCGTCTGCCGCCCACGCGACCGCCGTCGGCCCGGGCCTCGACCCGGCCCAGGCGGCCGGCGCCGGCCAGGTGATCGGCACAACCCTGGCCAGCCCCGCCACCGTCATCGCGGCGGGCCCCGCCGGCGACGTCATCACGCTCGACATCGAGAGCCTCGCCGCCGGGTTGCCTTACACCGTGTTGGACGTCGAACTCACGACCGGCGTCGTCCGGCCCCTGACCGTCACGCAGAGCGGGTCGAGACTGGTCCTCGGCGACGGCCCGGACGTCGTCGGCGCCCTCGTCTCCGAGATGGGCACGCCGGCCGAGCCGATGCTCGGCCAACTGTACCTCGCCCCGTCGACCGAATCGGGCCTCGCGCACGACGCCGACCCCGCCGAGACGGGGTTCCAGGGCCAGATCACACTCACCATTGAGACGGGCTCGGGCCCAACGGCCGAGCAGCACACCGTCATCGTGGACGTGACCGCCGGTTACTCCGGCAGCGGCGCCGGCGCCGTGGCCGCCGGAGACGTGCTGGCGGCGCTGCGGACACAGCAACGTCTCAACTACCTCGGCTTCGGCGATTCCGCCGGCGACGCCCTCGCGCCGACCAACGTCTTCGACCTCCCGACGCAGGAAGCGCTGCAACTGTTCCGCGCGGCCGTCGACCAGGAGGGCGACCTCGAGCCGGCCGACGCCGACACCGGCCTCGGCGCGACGACCCTCGAATGGCTGAACGCCAGCGCCGCCCCGCGCTGGACGTCCCTGGCGGGCCTCGCCACGGCCGAATCGTACGGCACGAGTTGGCTCACCGACACGGTCGGGCAGGCGGTGGATGCCGTGGCGGGCGTGACCCTCTCGGACGTGGTCGGACTCAGCACAGAGGATGGTTGGAGTTCGGCCGATTCGCGTATCCCCTCCGACCCCGGCCGCCTCCACCAGGCCGGCATGGAGGTCGACTTTGCCGTCCCGGCGGGCGCCCAGACGGCCAGCGAACCGCCCGGCGACCCGATGACGGCCGAGGAACAGCGGCTCTTCGACCTGGTGGTCCAACTCCACGACATCGGCAGCGCCTCGCACGGCCTGGAACTGATCGAAGTCGCCCTGAGCAACACCAAGGTGGTGGACGCCATCAACGCGGCCCCCGGTCTCAGCGGCGTGAGCGCCCACACGGGCACCGAGTCGGCCGCCGTCATGCACGTCGGCTTCCGAGCGCCGGAACCCGGCGTGATTTCGGCCACGCACGAGTCGTACCTGCTCGAGACGCTCGACGGTCTGGCCGACCTGGGCGCGGCCCTCATGACGGACGGACGGTTCGATTGGGAGATCCCGCTCCTGGTCGAGGACCAGGGGCCCGACGACCCCAGCCTGCCGCGCACCCTCGGCAACATCTTCGACCTCGGCCAGTTGATCCGCGACGGCGTTTACCAGCCGGTCTCCGACTACTTCGCGGCCGCGCCGACGCCGACGGCGGGCGACCTTGTCAGCCACCTGGCGGGTCTTGCCGGCTTCGGCTCGGTGGCCGAGGCGGCCGGCAACTCCGCCGAGCGGATCGCCTTCACGTTCCACTACGGGGCCGAGGCCGCCAAACTGCTCGACCTGGAACTCGGAGCCGAGATCAGCGAGGCCGGCGTCATCCTCGACGCCGCGGCCCAACTCGGCGTGACGGCGGCCTTCGGCTTCGACGTGACGGTGGGCGTGGACCTGGGCCACGGGGTCACCGCCTCGGAGGCCGGGTTTATCCAGATCGGCTCATTTCTGATCGAGGCCGACGTCACCGCCACCGACCTCGACTTCGCCGCAGGCGTCGGGTTCCTGAACGCCGCCGTCGAGGACGGCCAGTTCCTGCTCGACGCCGACCTGGTGACGACGGTGGGCGGCGGCGCCGAGATGTCGCTGAGCGACCTCACGTCCACGCCCGTCGGATCGCTCGTGGCGCTCACGCCCACCGGGTCGGTTGACGTGACGCTTCCCATCACAGCGACCATCGGCACGTGGACCACACCCGGTGGCATGGACCAGCCGCAAATCGTCATTGAAGACACCGACCTCTTTGACGGGCCGGGCGGCGGCTTTCAGTTCGACCCCGTCATCGACTTCGATCTGCCCGACGGGCTGATGTCGTTCACCGAGATCTCTCCTGCGGCCATGGTGGGCGTGTTCGGCCAGTTGAGCCAGTGGCTGACCGATTTCCAGGCCTCGCCGCTGCTCGACGCCGAGATCCCCTTCGCCTCCGGCACCACCCTCGGCGGCGTGATGGGCCTGGACACAACGCTCATCGACGACGTCATCAACCTGCTCGAGAGCGAACCGAACGTGCCGGCCTTCGCGAGCGCCCAGGCGCTGGCCGCCCTGATTCCCGGCATCACGAGCATCGAATACGACGACGCCTTCGCCGGTCTCGGCGGCGCCCCGGTCCTGACCTACACCTTTGACCTCTCGAAGGTGTTCGATCCGCTCATCGCGACGATCGACCTCGACCTGCTCGGCGACAATCCGCTCTCGGGCCTCGCCAACATCACCACCTCCAGCACCATCACGCTGACGCCCGACGTCAACATGGGCTTCAAACTCCGCATCGACCTCACGCCGCAGGGCGAAGGTGTCATGGTCGATGTGGCGCAGACGCTGGACGAGGTCACCGGCCGTTCGCTTCAGAACCCGGCCAAGGTGTGGGACGATTACGCCGAGGACGACGGCCTGGACGACATCACCGTGACGCTCCGCAGTGGAACGACCTTCGGCGTCAACTTCGACAGCCTGTCCGGGACGAGCACGCTCGGCGGCGCCATTGCGCTGCTGGCCGGCGCCAACCCGCACTTCGGCGTCACGCTCGACACCGAGCGCAAGCGGCTGATCCTGACGGACACCTCGACGCCCGCCGGCGCCGACCCGGAGTTCCGCGTGGCGGTCGCCAACGGCTCGCTCGCCCCGTTCATCCTCGGCATCCTCGGCAACGACACAGACGAAGACGGTGAGATCGTCGGCGGCGCCTTGCACGGCGACGTCCTCGACAACCACCTCTTCATCGACGAGGCGTCGTTCGAGGCATCGGTCGGCCTCAGCGCGCCGGACATCGACGCCTCCGCCAACTTCGGCCTCATTGAACTGGCCATCGAAAACGGCTCCGGCGCCATCGACACCACGGTCACGGTCCAACTCAACGATCCCGGCACCGGCACGCCGGGCCCCGTCTCGGTAGGCGAACTGTTTAAGGGCCTCAGCGGCCTGGGCTCGCCGGGCTCGAACCTCGTGACGCTTGGGCTCGACGCCTCGGCGTCGCTGGTGCTGCCGATCTCAATCTCGTCGAGCCTGCCCGGCCTGGACGGTCTGGTCGGCGCCAGCCCGCGCATCGTCATCGACTGGCCGACCGTCTTTACGACCGACCCCGTCGGCCTGGACCTGGATTCGTTCGACATCACGTTCGAGGACTTCGACGATCTCTTGAACTTCCGCGATCTTGGCACCGCCGACGTCGTGGACCTGCTCGCCGCCGTCGCCGGTCTCGTGGCGGACATCTCCGGCCACTCTGTTCTGGACGTGAAGATGCCGGTCATCGACAAGACGCCGGGCGAGTTGCTCGGCTTCACCCAGGACTTTGCCGATAGGGTGGCCGAGTTCCAGGCGAACCCCGACCTCCTGCTCGACGGCCTGGAGACGGCGCTGGCGACGGCGCTCGGCCTGGGCGTTAATCTCGCGCTGGACCTCTCGGGCCCCGACCCCGCGCTGCGGGTCGACCTGGACTACATCAAGGACATTCCGGGCGGCTTCCAGTTGCCGATGAACTTCGACCTCGGCAGCCTGGGGCTCGACGGCGTGTCGCACCTGATCGACATCTCGTCCGGGGGGCTGCTTTCGGTCGAGGGCGGCGTCACGTTCGGCCTGTCGCTCGGGCTCGACCTGGCCGACATGGCCAACCCGGAGCCGTTCGTCTACGACACGACCGGCGTCACGGCCACGCTGGGCGTCGAGGGCTCGGACATCACGTTCGAGGCGTCGCTCGGCCCGCTGGGCATCTACATCGGCAGGGCCGCCGACCCCGGCATCGTGGCCCTCGACGCCGACGGCGCAGGCGGGTCCACGTCGCCCGCCGAGTTCACCTTCGGCCTGACCGATGGCAACGGCGACGGACGCCATTACTTCGACGAGAACATCCTTGGCGACTTTGCCGCCGGCGTCACCGGCCAGGCCGCCGTCACCCTGCCGGTCTTCTTCCCGAACGAGAGCACGTACCTGGACGCGGCCAACCACAACCTCGAGGTGCAGATTACGAATCTCTCGAACCCGGCCGGCTCGTTCAACGTGGTCTCGATGCCCGACTTCGGAAACATCATGAGCAACCTGGACCTGACGATGTCGCTCGACTCGCTGATCCAGGGCTTCGCGGGGGTCCTCGGGCTCATCGAGCAGGGTCTGCGCGGCCAGGTGCTCGGCGTGGACCTGCCGCTGGTCGGCGATAAACTCGTGGAGGCCGCGCGATTCGTCCGCGACCTCAAGGATGGAGTCACCAGCGCCCTCGAAGACGTGGGCCAGAAGACCGCCACCTTCGTCCAGCAGAAACTGTTCGACGCCCTCGGGCCCGGCGGCCTCAACTGGCTCCAGGACCTCTCGGGCGGCGGCGGGATCACCAAAGACGACATCGTCATGGTCGCCACCGCCGAGGAGGTGGCCTTCTCCCTCTGGCTGGCCGACGACCTGCTGGAGTTCGAGATTCCCTTCGACCTGGACCTCGGCATCCCGGGCCTGGGGCTGGACGTCGACGGCGAGATCGTGGCGAGCGTCGGCTTCGACCTGCGCTTCGGGTTCGGCGTCAGCCGCAGCGACGGTGTGTACTTCGACGTCTCGGCCGACGACGACCTCGAGGTCTTCTTCGAGGTGGAGATCGCCTCGTTCGACGCCACGGGCCAACTCCTCTTCCTGCAACTCGACGCCGACACGCTCGATTGGGCGGAACTCTCCGACGATGCGATCACCAAGAGCGGCGGCGACCCGGGCAATCCGTCCACCGGCGTCTTCAACGCCTTCCGCGGCGGTTTCACCATCAATATCACCGACCCCAGCGGCGACGGCAAACTGACGCTGGCCGAACTGGCCACCATCTCCGACTTCGGCCAGATCCTCGACGCCAGCCTCGACGCCCGCGCCAGCATCCACCTCGACCTCCTGGCCAGCATGGGCGGCAGCACGAACTTCCCATCCGTCGGCGCCAGACTCCACCTGTACTGGGTCTTCGGAGACACCACCGACTACGAACTCGTGGCCCCGGCCATCGAGTTCACGAACGTCCGGCTGAACATGGGCGAGTTCTTCTCGGACTTCTTCGGCTCCACCCTCTCGACCATCAACGACGTGGTCGAGCCCATCAAGCCGGTGCTCGATGTCCTGACCACGCCGATCCCGGTCCTCTCGGACCTGGCCGGCTCCCCCGTCCGCCTGGTCGACCTGGCCCGCCTCTTCGGGAGCGGCGCCGAGACGGTGGCCGACGTCATCGAGGTCATCGACACCGTCGTCGACCTGCTCGCCATGCCGACGTTCGGCGACGAACTGTACATCGACTTCGGCGGCTTCACGCTCGCCGACTTCGACCCGCGGACCCAGAACGTCCGCGACTACAACCTGACGCCGGCCGATTTCGACGACCAGGCCAGCGGTTTCAACATCGGCAACGCCGTTGCGGCCGTCGGCGATTCCAACTTGAGCAACTACTTCGGCGCCGTGCAGTCGGCCACAGGGCAATCCGGGGGCGGGCCCGTCCCGCCCGGCGACGGCAACTGGCTCGAGTTCCCGATCCTCAACAACCCGATGAGCGTGTTCCAGTTGCTGCTCGGCAAGCAGGACGTCGTCCTGGTGACGCTCGACATCCCGCGGCTGGAGGTCGAGTTCTCCTACAGCCAGTACTTCCCGATCGTCGGTCCGTTGGGCTGCCGTATCACCGGCACCATCGGGGCGGCGGCCGACTTCGCCTTCGGCTTCGACACGCAGGGCCTCTTCGACGCGTTCGACAGCGGCGACTGGACCGACGTCTTCAACGGCTTCTACATCAGCGACCGGGCCAACCCCGACGGCACGGGCGAGGACGTGCCCGAGATCGAACTGTGGGGCGGCCTGAGAGCCGCCGCCGAAGTCAACCTCGTCGTCGTCTCGGCCGGCGTCGCCGGAGGCATCGACGTCGTCATCGAGATGAACCTCAACGACCCGAACAACGACGGCAAGGTCCGCATCGGCGAACTCGTTGACAACTTCCTCCTCGGGCCCATCTGGATCTTCGACATCGGCGGACGGGTCGACGCCATCCTCGAGGCCTACATCAAGATTGACCTGTTCTTCTTCAGTATCGAGGAAACGTTCGAGATTGCCAGCGTCACGCTGATCGATTTTGAACTGCCGCGGCCCGACCCCGACCCGGCGCCCCCGACAGCCGTCCTCGCCAACGTGACGGGCGGCGTGATGACCGTCAACGTGGGCACGAACGCCGCCGCACGCCTCCACGGTGACCTCTCCGACGGCGACGACAACGTCATCCTCGAGCGGGGCTATACGCCCGACGAGATCGTGGTCAAGGCGTTCGGCCTCCAGCAGCGGTACCAGGGCGTCACGCACATCGAGGTGTACGCCGGCGAGGGCCACGACATCGTCACCGTCAACGACAACGTGGACCAGGAGGTTCTGCTGGACGGCGGCCCCGGCAACGACGTCCTGACCACCGGCGACGGGCACTCCGTCATCCGCGGCGGCGAGGGCAACGACCGCCTCTACGGCGGCGACGGCGATGACGAACTCTACGGCGACGCCGGCGACGACATACTCAACGGCGGTTTCGGAAACGACCGCCTCGAAGGCGGCGACGGACACGATGAACTCGACGGAAGCCTCGGAGACGACGAACTCTTCGGAGGGGCCGACGACGACCTCCTCGTCGGCGGGCCCGACGACGACATGCTCGACGGCGGCGAGGGCGACGACCAACTCCACGGCGGACGCAACAACGACCACCTCCTCGGCGGCGCCGGCGAGGACCACTTGTACGGTGAGGAGGGACAGGACACTCTCGAAGGCGGCGACGACGACGACACCATCACCGGCGGCGTCGGAAACGACTGGATCGACGGCGGACCCGGCAACGACACGATCGACGGCGGACGCAGCAACGACACCGTCTTCGGAGGCGACGGCGACGACGACATCCGAGGCGGACTCGGCAGCGACACCCTCCACGGCGAGGCCGGTCACGACACCATCATCGCCGGAACCTCCCCTCTCGTCGGGACGCCCACCTACGCGGGCGAGCCCGACTCCATCCACACCATCACCGGCGGCGACGGCGACGACGACATCTACGCCGACCTCGGCGAAGACAACATCGACGCCGGCGAGGGCGACAACCTCGTCCGGTCCTTCGCGGGCGACGACGTTATCACCGCCGGAAGCGGAAACGACGACGTCAACTCACACGAGGGCGACGACATCATCACCATCGCCGGAGGCGACAACACGGTGGTCGGCGGCTTCGGAAACGAGACGATCACCACCGGCTCCGGAAACGACTTCATCGACGCCCGTGGACCCGGCGGACCCAGCGAACCGACCACGCACACCATCGTCTCCTCCGGCGGAAACAACACCGTCTACGGCGACCTCGGTGACGACGATATCACCACCGGCGACGGCGTGGACCACATCTACGCCTCGCACGGCAGGAACGTGATCCACTCCGGCGGCGGCGACGACGTCATCCACTCCGGAAGCGGCGACGACGATATCTGGGCCGGCGAAGACGACGACATCGTCCACGCCGGCGACGGCGACAACAACGTCTACGCCGGAGGCGGCGACGACCTCGTCACCACCGGCGCCGGCGCCGACCTCGTCTACGGCGAGCCGGGTTGGGACGTCCTGACCTCCACCGCCGGCGACGACCGTCTGTACGGCGGCTCCGGCTACGACGAACTGCGCGGCGGGGCCGACGACGACCTGCTCGTCGGCGGAAGCGGAGACGACGAACTCTACGGCGAGGGCGGCAACGACATCCTCTGGGGCGGCGCCGAAACCTACGACGCCTCCTACTTCGACCTCTCCGACCCCGGCCTGTTCACCACACCGCCCGGCTTCGACGACGCCGAGGCCGACTATCCCACCGGCTACGTCCCGGCGATCCTCATCACCCCCGTGATCGTGGCCGGTCTCTCGCTCGACGGCCAGTTCGACGACGGCGAAGACCTCCTCTACGGCGGCTCGGGCGCCGACATCCTGTTCAGCGGCGGCATGACCGACCTCCTCGACGGCGGCGCAGGGGCCGACTACATGGACGGGGGCGTCGGAACCGACGACCTCCGAGGCGGAGGCGGAGACGACGTGCTCCGCGGCGGCGGCAACGACGACCAACTCCGCGGCGGCGCCGGTATCGACCAACTCTACGGCGACAACGGCAGCGACGTCCTCTTCGGAGACGCCGGCAACGGAAGCGTCCTGGCCGGCCAGAGACTGTGGGGCGGCGACGGCATCGACTACCTCCACGCCTTCGCCCCCACCACCAACGTCATCGGCGAGTCGGTCCTGCCCGGCGACGAACTCCATGGCGGGTCCGGCAACGACTGGCTTTACGGAAACATCCGGGCCGAGGTCCTACTCGGCGACACCGGCGACGACAACATGTTCGGCGACTGGCTCAAGGGCCCCGGCTATGCCGTCAACCCCTTCGCCGACCGCGACGGCGGCAACGACCGGATGTTCGGCGACAGCGGCATGGACGCCATGTACGGCGGCGGCGGCCAAGACGAGATGTGGGGCGGCGCCGACTCCGACTGGCTCGAAGGGCAGAACGGCCAGGACACCATCTACGGCGGCGGGTGGATCGACGTCATCAAACTCGACACCAGCGAGATCTACACCGAGTTCGGCGAGATCGTCGACGGACACTTCGGCAACCGCATCGAAGGCGACGTGCCCGACGACAACGCCACCGACATCGTCCTTATCGAGGGAACCCAGGCGGGCGACACCATCCTCCTCAGCGAACCCGTCTTCGGCGTCCTGACCGTCGAATACAAGGTCGGCCCGGCCCCCTCCCGCTGGATCGACCTGGTGTGGCGCGACCCCGAAACCGACACGCCCCTGGTCGAGCAGTTCCGCTGCGCCGGCCTCATGGGCGACGACACCATCGGATTCGCCACCGGCACCGACGGCGTCGACCTCGCCGTCCTCAACGACCGCAGCCGCGACTGGGTCGGCGTCTTCGACGGCGGACCCGGCGACGACACCCTCATCGGCAGCGGCGGACGCGACCGGCTCGACGGCGGCCGAGGCACCGACACCCTCTACGGATTCGGAGGCGACGACCGCCTCTGGGGCGACACCGCCAACGGCGCGGTCACCGACCACGACCGCCTCTTCGCCGGCTCCGGCAACGACGACCTCATCGGCGGACTCGGCACCAACGAACTGTTCGCCTGGTCCTTCGACCCGCGAGGCGACTTCGCCGAACCGTTCGACGTATTCGACCCCGGCGTCGGCGACGGCGTCGAGCAGTTCGGCGTCTTCATCGACACCGCCACCGGGTACCTCTACGACGATGACGGCGGCGGACTCTACGGGGTCGAAGACACCGGTCTGAACCGCATGCTCGGCCAGGCCAGCGCCGACGACCTCTACGGCGGCACCAGCCTCGACTTCCTCTACGGCAACGGCGGCGACGACCGGCTCTTCACACACGACGGCGAGGTCTTCGACGCCGGCTTCGACGTCCCCGCCGGCGACGAGTGGAAGGCTTACGCCCAGGCCACCAACAAGGTCTGGTACTACAGCGGAACCGGCGGCGACGACGTCATCAGCGTCGACTTCGTGACCGAACCCGGCCTGTTCAAGGACCACCACCTCATCACGCGGCTGACGGACAACGGCGGCAACTACTCGTTCGACGCCCAGGTCCGCCTCGATTTCAGCGCCATGGACGACCAGGGCAACTACACCTGGGACCCCGCCGACATCCTCATCAGCATCGACCGCCTGCGGGCCGAGGACCCCGACGAACGGGCCGCCGCAGACCCCTACGACGAGATCCTGCTCACCGACAACCTGCTCCCGCCGGAGGGCGACTTCCTCGCCATCATCATCGACGCCCTCGACGGCAACGACCAGGTCACCGTCGGACCCACCGTCCAGAAAACCGTCTGGATCGACGGCGGACCCGGCGACGACCGCATCGAAATCCTCGCCGGCAACGCCATCCTGGTCGACCAGGCCGAGAGTCCGCGGAACGATACGGCCGGCGATCCGGCCGACCCGTCGCGCGCCTACGCCCTGTCCGGACCGGCCGCACTCGTCCTCGACGTCCCCGACGTGGTGCTCGCCGAATCAGCCCTGTTCGTTCTGAGCGTGTGCGGCGGCGAGGGCGTCGAAGTGACGCTTGGCTCATCGCTCACCGTCGACAACCTCGACACCGACGACCTCGTCGAGGATCTGAACACCGCCCTGTCCGGCGCCGCTCTGACCGGCATCGTCACGGCGATCAACTTAAGCGGCCAGGCGGCGCTTCGCACCACCGCCGCCGGACCGGACGTGACGCTCGAAGTGCTCTCGGCAAGCAGCGTAGCCACCAACGCCCTCGGCCTCGCGGCCGGACAGACGGCCACCGCCTTCGACATCGCCGGCAGCGTGGCGTACACCGGCCTGACGGTCGACAATCCGAACGACGTCGACTGGTATAGTTTCCGCCTGACCGACCTCGGCGCCACGGCCAACATCGCCTTGAGCAGCGCCTCGTCGGCCGACCAACTCCGCGCACGCCTGTACAAACTGCGCGAGGACGACACGCTTGAACTCCTCGCGTCGAACGAGGGCGACGCCCTGCCCATCACGCCCGACGCCACCGAAGGCGTCCTGGTCGCCCGGTCGGCGCCCGACCAGGTTAAGTTCACCGAGGACGTCGTCTTCTCGTTCGTCACGGACGGCGACGAGGCCGGCGCCGTCGAGGTCACCCTGCCCTTCGGCGAGACCACCGACAACCAGAACGTGACCTACCTCGTCGACGACCTGAACGCCGCACTCGCCTCGGCCGGACTCGGCGACCTCCTCGTGGCGGGCCAGTGGGAAGGACGGGTCACGTTCACGCCGGCCGCCGGCAGCGGCGTGACGGAACTCGCGATCCGCGACGCCGGCGACCTCGGCTTCGGCGCCGAGCAGGTTCTGGGCGACCCCACCGCCGCATGGCCGCTCGACCCCATCGCCAACCTTGCCCGCGCCGGCGGCCTCACGATCCACAACGGCGGCGACGTCGACTGGTTCCGTTTCAGCCTGGAGAGCAACGCGCTCGCCGAGCGCGGCACCATCACGCTGGAGCAGACCGGCGGCGACGGGGCACTTCGGATCGAACTCCTCGACGCCTCGCAGACCGTCCTGCTCGCCGACGCGGTCGGCCCCGGCGAGAACACCGCCACCATCAACCTGAACGACCTCGAAGCACTCCAGCGGGGCGACTACTTCCTCCGCATCACGCACGACGACCCCATGACCAACGCGGAGCCGACGCAGTACGACCTCGTCGCGGCCGTCCCCGGTGGCGGCGAGGTCGAACTCGACCTGACGGGCCAGGGCACCGCCTCCCTCGACTTTGCCATCGACCCCGGCGCCACCTACTACCTCCAGGTCTCATCCGCCAACCACCTCCCGACCATCTACGACCTCACGCTCCTCGCGGGCGACAGCGAGACGCCCGTCGAGATCGACCTGGCAACCCGCACCGACTTCGTCCGCCGCGACGTCATCATCGGCGGCGAGGGGCACGACGTGCTCTCGGGCGGCCCGGCCGAGGACTGGATCTTCGGCGGACCGGGCAACGACGTCCTGACCGGCGGCCTCGATTACCAGGCCAGCGACCTCCTGTTCGGCGGCGACGGCGACGACACCTTCCAGATCATTCCCACCCCGCTCGGACCCGACGCCGACGCCGGGCCACTTACCCTCGTCGACCGGTTCGACGGCGGCGAGGGCGACGACCGCGTCCTGTTCCTCGGCGGCGACACCGACCGCCTCGGCCGGCCCGTGCCCGACCACGTGGCCATCCGCTACAACCGGTTCCTGTACCGGTACGAGTTCACGGCCCTGCAGTGGGATATGGCCAACCAGGAGTTCGTAGTCGATGAGAACGCGAGGGTCCGCGCGAAGATCGTCGCGGCCGAGGGCGCACCGGCCGACGGCCAACTCACCGCCGACGCTGTCTTCACCCTCCGCCTCGGCGAGACCGAGTACGGCCCCATCACCGTCCGCGCCGAGACGACCGACGGCGGCGACGGCACGGCCGCCAACGAGAACATCCAGGACCTCGTTGACGACTTGAGTGCCGCCATCCTCGACGCCGGTCTCAGCGAACTCTTCCTCGCGGGGAACGAGGGCGTGCGCCTCACGCTCGCCAGCGTCGGATACGGCGAAGACCTGACCCTTGTCGCGCCGAACCCCGCCACGACCGACGAACTCCAATTCGCCGACGGCCAGACCGCCAAGGGACTCGTCGCCGCCTACCTGCAGAACTACTCCTTCTACCAGGCCGTGGGCGTCGAGCACACCGTCATCGACACCCAGGCCGGCGACGACGAGGTCCGCGGCGACGCCGAGTACAAGTTCCCCCTGGCCGACGGCACCGCCCGTCTCGACAGCGAGTGGGGCATCAAGGCCGGCAACTTCCAGGAGGGCGCCTCGATCGGCGCGCTTGAAATCTACGGCGGCGAGGGCAACGACCGACTCTTCGGCGGATACCTGGCCGACCAAATCGACGGCGGCCCCGGCACCGATTTCATCGCCGGCGGCATGGGCGACGACCATCTGACCGGCGGCGCCGGCGCCGACATCCTCATCGGAGACAGCGGCGTCGAACCCGACCGGTTCGAGTTCGTGACGCGCGGCGGCCAGGACGGCGCGAACACGAGCCCCCTCTTCGCGTCGGTGCTCGAGGGCATCGCCGCCGGCACGGTCCTCTCGAACCTCTCGTTCAGCCTGGCCGACCGGGGCGACTGGTACATCATCCCCACACCGACCGCCGCCCACGCCTTCGGCCAGGCCCAGGACGCCCACCTGACGGTCGAGATGGTCCTCGACGGACTCGCCTTCGACAACGATTTCGACCAGGACCTCTTCGACGGGCTGCTGCTGGTGGGCGACACCGAGTCGCGGTGGGCCGGCCGCAACGCCTACCTCTTCGCGGCCGAGGTCGACGACCCCAGCGTCGCCCTGTCGCTGGTCCCGGCCGAGCAGTTCGCCGGCGTGCCCGAGTTCTACATGCTGCACATCGCCAATCCGCGCAGTTTCGGCGTCGCGGCCGTCGATGCGCCCGACACCGAGGACATCAACCCCGTTGATCCGGAGGAGGTGACTCTCTCGCTGGTCATCGACGGCGTGCGCTCCGCCGAGTTCGAGATCGAGGTGGCCAACGGCGAGAACGCCAGCAACCTGGTCGACGATTTCAACACCGCCTTCGCCGTCACCGACCTCGACGCCTCCGACCCCGCCCAGGGCACGCTCAGCGACCGCGTCGTCGCCTACTACGACAAGCGGATGCCGGACCGCGTTATCGTGTCGCTGCGGTGGGACGGCTGGCTCGAGGTCGATATCGCCAACCCGGCCCAGGCCCGGTTCCTCGGCTTCGAGGACGCCCAGGACAACCTCGGCCCGGTGGACCCGCTGGGCACGTACTCCCTGACGTTCCCGCCCGACCTTGGGGAGGTGATCGACGTCGGTCCGGCGAGCGCCGACCAGCAGATCTCGCCCGTCCAGCCGTCGGACGTCCCCAGGCCCATCGCCCTCGGCGACATCAACGGCGACGGCTACGCCGATTTCGTGACGACGGTCCGCAACACGGTCGGCACGTCGGCTGACCAGGCGGCCGCCCCCTACGGCGTCCACCCGCAAGAGGTCGTCGGCCCCAGTTACGCGACGATCTACCTGTCGGATCCGTCGCTCGAGGAAGTGACCGCCGACGACGGCCGGTTCATCATGCTCCAACTCCCCGCCCCGGCCGAGACGCTGTCTTTCTGGACGTCGTCGGTCTTCGCCGGGCACGGCGACTACAACGCCGACGGGTACGACGACATCGTCGTCGGCGTCACGGTGCTCAGCAGCACCCTGGGCACGTACTCGAAGGAAGGCGTCTACGTCATCTTCGGGCACGGCGGCGAGTGGGGTCCGGAGATCGACCTCGTCAACGATGCCGACGCCGTCATCGCCGGCTTCGAGAACCTGATGGACATCGACTCGGCCGGCGACGTCAACGGCGACGGGTACGACGACCTCCTGGCCTCCGACAACGGGGCGCCGGCCGGCCTCCACCGCGGCCGGACGCTGCTGTTCGAGGGCGGCAAGGGCGTGTTCGGTGGCTCCGGCATGATCTACCTGGCCGAGTTCGCCCCGGGAGACGCCGAAGGGTTCACCATCGACAACACGATCGGCGCCGCGAGCAACGGACTCTGGCACCTTTCGACCGGCCGCGCCGGCGACCCCCTGCACTCGCCCGACACCAGTTTCTACTTCGGAACCGGCGAGGGACCGGACGGCGGCGGCGACTACGACGTCGGCGACACGGCCGGCACCATCACCTCGCCGGTGCTTCAGATTACCGAGGACGTCACGGACCTCGAGTTGAGTTTCAACTACTTCCTCCAGACCGAACGCTCCATCCCCGGCCCGTCCGAATGGGACCGGGCCAGCGTTCTGGTCAGCACGAACGGCGGCAAGGCCGTCGAGGTGGCGTCCAACGACGACGGCCTCGTCGAGACGGAGAACGACGAGGCCTACTGGCACCGCGCCGTCATCGACCTCGGGTCATTCGACAAGGGCGACACGGTTCAGGTACGTTTCAAGTTCGACACCGGCGACCACATCCGCAACGACCTGGAGGGCTGGTACGTTGACGACGTGACGCTGCGGGCAACGCTCGACGCGCAGGCGACCGCCGACGCGGCCCTCTACGGCGCACTCGACTACGACCTGACCGGCCGCGTGATCGCCGGCGTGGGCGACGTCAACCAGGACGGCTACGATGATTTCGCCTTGGCCAACACGGGCAACCGGCCGCTCTGGCACGATGTCCAGGTCTACCTGGTCCTCGGCCGCCACACGGGCGTGCCCAGCGGCGACGTCGCCGCCATCAGCGAGCGCCGCTTTGATCTCCCCTACATGTTCAGCCATGTGTCCCAGCAGCTTGAGATCCACGCCGCCGGTAACCTCGAGGGATCCACGGCCGACGATTTTCTGGCAACCATCAAGTGGGGAACCGACCGCTACAGTCACCTCTTCTACCAGAACAAGATGGGCACCGACTACCTGACGCACACGGTCGATGGTGAACTCATCCCCCTCGGCGACATCACCGGCGACGGCCTGGCCGACCTGGCCATGACGGCCGCCGAGACGACCCAGACCCTTGAACAGGACGGCACGCTCGTCGACCACCAGGTCCACCACGTGTTCCTCGGCGCAAACGGCGCGAGTTGGACGGACCCCGGCGCCTTCGACCAGCCGGACCTCGTCTTCGAGAACGCCCGGCCGCAGTACGCCCAGACGGGCGAACTCGATTTCCTGCCCGGCCTCTTCGCCGGCCTCGGCGACGTCAACGGCGACACCATCGCCGACCTGGCCATGGCCGACACGCTGGGCGGCAAGGTGCGCGTCTACTTCGGCAAGGAACTCACCCCGCCCGACGTCGCCGACGCCGACCCCCTCGAGCCCGACCTGTTCCGCCTCGAGTTGGCCACACCGTACCTGCCGGACCCGTCGGGCCGGCAGGGCCTTGACCTGAACGAGGACGAGACCCCCGACATCCGCGACGCCTTCCGTCTGGACGGCGACAGCCGCGAAGACCACCTGAGCCACAGTCAATCGATCGGCGACTTCAACCGCGACTATTACGACGACCTGCTCGTCTGGGACGATCGCGGCGCCCACGTCCTGCTCGGACCGGTGAAACTCGACGCGGCCGAGCCCATCGAACCGCGGGCCGAGATCCACATCGACCTGGCCGCACTCGACCAGGTCGCCGTCGGCAGTGGCGTCGGCGACCTCGACGGCGACGAGTTCGATGACATCCTATTCGTCCGTCTCGAAGAGAACTACATGGGCACCGAGGCCGACTACTGGTTCGTCTCGGCCGTCTGGGGCAACCCCGACCCGGCCCGTACGATCTCTGCGGCCGACTTCGAGGACATCATCGTTTTCGCGGCCGACGACTATGCCTGGGGCGAGCCGCCCCAACTCCTGCTGCTGAACTGGGACGGCGACGAACGCGCGGACCTCTACGTGCACTTCGAGCACGCCGGCACGGGCGATCTCCCGTTCCACGGGATGCTTTACTGCGGCGTCAACATCGACCGCGGCGGAGGGCTCCTCGGCCCCGCGGCTGCCGAGTTCAACATCGTGAACGGGGCCGACGATATAGCGGTGATCGGCTGGCAACTCTTCGGCGAGGACTGGGAAGAAACATACAACTTGACTGCCCTGAACGGGCCGGTGACCGCTGCGGCCGCCGATATCACAGGCGACGGGCTCGAGGAACTCATCTTCGCCCGGCAGGATGCGGTCGGCATCGAACAGACCGGCGAGGACCCCCTGCCGAACCTCGGCCGCGTGTACCTCCTGGGGGGCGGCTTCTCGGATCCCGGCGCCAGGCTCGTCACCATCGGTGACGTGATTATGGGGGGTCTGCCGAACGCCCGCGCCGTCGCGCAGGACCTGGCGTTTGCGGCGGATGTCTTCGATGTCGGCGACGTCAACCGCGACGGGTACCAGGACGTGGCCGTCACGCGCCCGCTCGAAATGCCCGACCTGGCAGAGGGCAGCGTCCTCATCTACTACGGCAATTGGATGTTCCCCACCATGCCGTACCGCGCGGCCGACGCGGACATCATCATCCGCCGGGTCGCCGACGGCGTCCTTCCCGCCGGCACCTGGATCGAAGGGCCTATCGGCGTGACGGCGGGGAACTTCGACGGCAACCGCATCCCCGACCTCGCCATCAGCCAGCCCACGTGGCAACTGACCGACGGCACGAGCATCTTCGACCAGTCATCGCGCGGCCAGGTGCACGTCGTGTGGGACGTGGCCGACCTGGTCTCCGGGCCGCTGTTCCTGTTTCCGATTATCATTCCCATGACCGACGGGGGCAGCATCGCAGGGGAGTCGGGCTCTCCCGGAATGCCGCTGTTCGGCGGCAGCCGCGAGATCGTCCTGGTCGACGGGCCCGTCGACCTCGACGGCGACGGGCTCCAGGACGTGCTCGCCGTGACCGGCCAGAGCGAGGGCGATGAGTTCGGCACCCTGCCGCTCACCCTCGGAATCAACCTCGAGGGCGACCGGTACGACGACCTGCTCGTCGGCGCGCCGCTGGCCGACTCGATCGGCCACACCGTCAAGGAAGACGCCGGCAAGATCTACGCCATCTACGGGTCGCCGCGCCGGCAGTCCCTGCCGGACGACTGGGTCGAGATCATGAACCGCTCGTTCACGGGTATCGGCGACCGGCTGGTGGACCCGGCCACCGGCCGCCCCGTCACCTTCGCCGACCTCGACACCGACGGCGACGGCACGATCGACACGACGGACTTCACCCTTGCCGCCGGCCAGGAAGAGGCCTGGTTCCGCTTCACCACCGCCGGCGACGGCAAGGCCGGCAACGTCATCCGCCTGCTTCCGCCCGCCTACGACGAACTCCAGGCCCTGCTGTACGGCCCGGCGGGGTACCTGACGGGCGAGTACGGCGGCGTGGCCGACACCCAGCCCACCATCAAGGTGGGCGGCGACTACCACTGGCCCGGCGTCTTCGAGTTCGACCTCTCCGATTTCCTCGAGCAGTTGGGCGACCCCGACGCCATCGAGAACGCCAGCCTCACGCTGCAGACGATGGTCAACCCCGACCTGCCCTTCGAGAAGCCGGGCGGCTACACCGAGGCTGGCGGACTGGTCTACTTCTTCGGCATCGACTGGGCCTCCAGCGGCATGCGGCTGTGCGTGACCGACGGGACCATTCAAAACACCGAACCCGTCGCCCATATCCAAGCCATGGCGCCGTACCAGATGGTCGAGGCGGACGGCGACCTCTTCTTCTACGGCTACGACAACGAATGGGGCCCCCAACTCTGGGCGAGCGACCGCACCGAGCAGGGCACGAAGCGAATCTCCGAACTCGGCTTCACCGGCGACGGCACCACCCTAACGCACCTGACGTCCTGGAACGGTGCCGTGTACTTCGAGGCCATCGACAACTCCGGGGCGCAGCAACTCTATCGCGCGGTTCGCGTGGCCCCGGGCGAGTACTCGGTGGTGCAAATGACCGACGAACCCGAGGACTCGTTCGACATCGCCGGCCTCGTTCCGGGCGCGTCGCGGCTGCTCATCAGCCGCAGTATCGGCAACAGCACGTCGTACGACGAGTTCGAGTTGTACGCGACCGACGGCGTCTCGATCCAGAACCTCGGAGAGCACGCCTTCCTTGAGGGCGAGAACACGCTGCTCGAGCATACCGGCACTCTCAACGGCTGGACGTACTTCGAGGGCAGGGACGACGCCGGGCCAGGCGTCGTGCAACTGTGGCGGACCAACGGGGTCAGCGCGGAACTCGTCAGAAAAGACATCTCCGTGCCGAACGGAACGCGGCTTAAAGGGTTCGCCCCGCTCGGCGGCCTCATGTACTTCATCGCCAGCGAGAATCAACTCTGGGTGACCGACGGCACGAAGGGCGGGACGAATCACCTCCACGACCTCTTCTCGGGATACGAGCCGAACTATAGCATGGCCGACGCCGTAGCGGCCGGGGACCTCATCTACATCGTGTCACGCGGCGTCACCGCCACGTACCGGATTTGCACGCTGGATGCCAAGCAGACGCTGACCGTCGTGCGGGAGTTCAACGCCGACAACTGGTCACTCCGCAAACTGGAGGCCTTCGGCGACAAGGCCGTCTTCCAACTCGATGACCTCATGGCGTTCGAGACCACGCTCTGGATCAGCGACGGCACGAACCGCGGCACCCGCGCGCATCATTATTCCGACAATCCGAACGAGAACCTCCGTGACTGGGCCGCACTCGGCGACTTCATCTACTTCGACGAGGATTCGCCCATCGACCAGACCGTCACCCTCTGGGTCAGCGACGGCTACAAGCCGAAATCCATCACCGACACCGGCCAGCGCACCGGCCTGGCCACCTTCGAGTTGCTCGACGAAGAGGGCGACATGGCCGTCACCATCCGCGACGGGTACGTCCCGGCGGCCTTCACGACCAGCGCCGAGTTTGCCACCTCGTCCGAGAAACAGACGGTCGAAATCGACCTGACCGATTTCGTCAAGGCCGCCCTGGAGCAGGGCTACCGCCGGGCCACGCTCCGCATGACCTCCGACCCGTCGCTCCTGTGGGAGATCGACCAGCCCACAGGCGACACCCCCGCCCCGACCGGTCTCCAGGTCACCCGGGCCCACGGCGTGCTCGCCGACGTCCTCGACGCCAACGGCGGCGTCCTCTACCAGGACCTCGCCGCGGTGGACATGCGGTGGCTGGAGGCCGGCACGTACTTCCTGCGGGTCACCAATCCGCATGCGGCCGAACAGACCCGCGACCTGCCGTTCGCCATCGAGTTCACCCCGCCGTTCCAGGGCCAGGCCCACGACGCCACCGACATGGACCTGATCGAGGCCGGCGACGGCGACGACATCCTGGTCGGCGGCTCGCACCTCGACCGCCTGTTCGGCGAAAGCGGCGAGGACGCCTTCCTGACCGAGGCCGTTGAGGTCCGTGACCTCGACGACGACGAACCCACCCGGACGCCCGACGCCGAAGACCGCCTCGTCTCCAACCCCCCCAAGACACTCGACCCGGTCGTCAACGCGGTCTTCACGGACCAGAACCTCATCCGCCTGGTGGCCATCGCACTGGACGTGCCGCTGACCGGATCCCTGTTCAGGCACTTCGCCCTGCCCGTCTACGCCAGCGAAATGAACACGCTGACCCGGCTCGACCTGTCCGGCGGGTGGGTGTTCACGAACTTCAACGGTCTTGAGTACGCGACGAACCTGATGACGCTCGACCTCTCAGACACCTCGGTCTTCGGGAAGTTGGACGCCATCGCGCCGCGTGCGGCCGAGGCCGGTCAGCCCGACGCCGGGTTCCAGGTGGGCCTGAGGCGGCTCCAGTACCTCTCGCTCAACCGCACCGACGTGACGGTCGCCGACATGGCGCACCTGGAGATGATCGTCAGCCTCGAGACGCTCTCGGCCTCCGGTAACAGCCTCAACAACACCGACGCGCTCCACGACATGTTCCAGATGCGGTGGCTCGACCTCTCGGACAACGTCCTGCTGTCGATCGACTCACTGGCCCGGATGCCCGACCTCGAGTACGCCCTGCTCGAAAACAACTACATCCTCGACGTCGGGCCGCTCGTCTATGCGGCCATCATCGACGACGGCGACTGGGCCACCGGCTACGGCGAGTATGTCGGCGACGGGACGCCGTACCGCTGGCTCCACAACGTCCATCCGGTGGACTCGGCGTTCCGCGGAGATTACCACTTCCTGCCCGCCGACCACGGCGCCTACGCACGGTACGAATTCACCGGCTTGCCGTTCGACGATTACGAGGTCCTGGTCACCTGGCACGCGCACCAGGGCCAGGCCTCAGCCGTCACGTACAGGATTCCCGGCGGCGACGAGCCCACCACCGTAACGGTGAACCAGAAGTTCGATCCGTCCGGTCCGACCTACGGCGGGCGGCCGTGGCAGAGCCTCGGCGTCTTCCAACCGATCGCCGGCGAAATGTTGCCCATCACGCTCGAGACCGAGGGCACCGACGGCACCGTCGTCGCAGACGGCGTCATGCTCCTCTCGGCCGAGGGGCCGGTCACGGGCCTGAGACTGCTGAACCTGCTCGGCAACGGCCTGGGCACCGACAGCCACGAGACCTACCTGCCGCTGCTCGACACCAGAGTGACCAACCCCGATTACGAACTGCTCGTCGAGCCCAACGCCGCCTCCCCCGAGTGGGTCGATGACATCGATCCGCAGGCACTGACGTACAGCGCCGGCTCCTCGGACATCGCGACCATCGACCAGATCAGCACGTACCTGTCCGACGAGACCGGCTGGGAGATGGTCGTCGGGATGGGCGGCTCGGCCGAGGTGCTCCGCTACGCCGGGCCGTTCGATGCCACGCCGGGCCAGTACGTCGGCATCGCCGCCTCCACCAAGGAGCCCCGGGACATTGGCCTCAACTGGGTCACCGCCGCCGCTTACGACGGGTTCGGGTTCCTGCTCGTCGTCGACTACGCCCAGGACCGCCTCGTCCGGTTCGACCCGGTCAGCGGCGAAATCCACGAGATCGAAGACCTGACCGGGATGGGTGGATTCAACGGACCGACCGACATCGCCACCCACGAGTACATGGCCTACCTGCCCGACCCGCAGAGCCATAGCATCCTTGTGTACCAGACGTCGGCCACGGGGCTGGTGCCGCAGTCGTCCATCGGCGGGCTCCCGAGCGGCAACAACACGTTCCGGATTGATTACGGACCGGACAACAACCTGTGCGTGGGCGTCCAGACGACCAACAACACGGACCGCGTCCTCCTGGTCACCCCGGGCGCGCCCGCCGGTCCCACCATCCTGATCGACACGCCCGCGCTCGGCGGCCGGCGCCTGGTCGACCTGGTGGTGGCCGACGACGGCACCGTCTACGTCCTCGCGTACCGCTTCATCACCGGGCGCAATCCCGTGGAACTGAGCATCCTGCAGTTCGAGTCCGACGGCACGCCCGCCGGCACACCCGTGACGGATGTCTTCCCGTACATGGCACAGATGGCGACGATGGAACTCGGCCCCGACGGTCACGCGTACCTGACGAACCCGGCCGACGCCGAGGTCTGCGCCTACAACCTCACCACGGGTGAGCGGGTCGCCACGCTCGTCTCCGGCGCCGGGTCGCTGGTGATGCCGAGTTTCGTCACCTTCCGCCCGCCCACGTATTCGTTCGAGGTGGTCAGCGACGACCCGGGCCACGCCATCGGCGGCGTCATGCTCGACATGCTCCTGTTCCAGACGTATGGCGGGTACCAGGGCACGGCCCAGTTGACGGTCATCGCGCGCGATGCCAAGGGCGAACCCGGCGGCAACATCTTCCTGGCCACCCGCGGCCGCGACGCCGAGGTCACCTTCAACCTGCACGGCGGCACCGGCGGCATCTACGGCACCAAGTTCGACGACCTCGACGGTGACGGCGTCCGCGACAGCGGCGAGCCGGGACTTGAGAACTGGACGATCTTCCTCGATACGGACCGCGACGGCCAGTACGACCCCGGCGAGCCGTTCACCCTGACCGACGCGGGCGGCGACTACGCCTTCGTCGATCTCGACTTCGGCCACTACACCGTGGCCGAGCAACCGCACGACAACGCCAACCAGACGATGCCGCCCCCCGATAACGCCATCGGCTCGACGGTCCTGTTCGACGCCGACTTCGAGGAGGGCGAAGACGACTTCACGATCGAGAATACCGGCGGCGGCACGCCCGGCCTGTGGCACCTCTCAACCTACCGCGGCGGCGACGCCGGCCACAGCAGCGATCGGAGTTTCTACTTCGGCCGCGAGCCCGAGTACGACTACGACGTCGGCAGCCCCGCCGGCCACATCATCACCCCCGAGATCAGCCTCCGCACCGCCACCTCCGCCACGCTTTCCTTCAACTACTACCTCGACGTCGAGTTCAGCCGCAGTTACGACTGGGCCGACGTGTACGTCTCAACCGACGGCTTCGGCTGGACCAGGGTCGCCTCCCGCTACGGCGAGACCAACCCCGACTACGAGTGGATCATCGACCGCGGGGAAGTGCCGTTCTGGCACGCCCTGAGCGTCGACCTGGCCGACTTCCTCGGCGAAGACATCTTCGTCAAGTTCGAGTTGCGCACCTTCGGGTCCTCTTACAACGACCACGAGGGCTGGCTCGTGGACGACGTCAAGGTGACGGCCAACCTGACCACGACCGGCTCCTACAGCACCCTGGTCAATGACGACGAGCAGATCGCCGGCGGCCTCGACTTCGGCAACCAGCACATCATCGACGCCGGCCCGGACCAGCAGGCCGACGAAGGCGACCAAGTCAACGCCGACGCCTGGGTCGCCGACATCGAGGTCGCCTATCTCGTTGAGGACATCGTCGGCGGCAGCGGGAATTCAAGCCCCTCGTACTTCACCGAGTACGGCGGCAAGTTGTACTTCGCCGCCAACGCTGCCGGGACGGGCCGGGAACTGTTCGTCTGGGACGGCGACAGCGTGGCCCTGGCGGCCGACATCAACCTCGGCCCCGGTTCATCCAATCCGTCGAGCCTGACCGTGCACCAGGGCGCCCTCTACTTCGCCGCGGACGACGGCACCACCGGCCGCGAACTGTACCGGTACACCGACGCACACGGCGTCGAACTCGTCGAGGACATCATTGCCGGACCCGGGGGCTCCGCCCCGGCCGAACTGTTCGTGTGGGACGATGTCCTGTACTTCGCCGCGGGCCTCACAGACAGCAAACTCGGCCGCGAACTGTTCGCGTACGACGACGGGGCGGTCGTGCTGGTGGCCGACATTCACGCGTCCGGGAGCAGCAATCCGTCCGACTTCGCCGAGTATAGCGGCGAACTCTACTTCGCCGCCACGACCGAGACCGCCGGACGCGAACTGATGAAGTACGACGGCAAGAAAGTCACCGGTGTCGCCGACGTCTCACCCGGCCAGTCCGATTCGGCGCCGGCGGATCTCGTGGAGTTTAACGGCACACTGTTCTTCTCGGCCCAGAACCCCGAATTCGGCAGGGAACTGTTCTACTGGGACGGCTCGAAGTTCGGCGTGGCGCTCGACCTGGCTCCCGGCTCCCTGCACTACCCGCCGTATACGGCGTTGAGTTCGTCGCCCCAGTACATGACCGTTCTAGGCAGCCGCCTGTTCATGGCCGCCACCAACGCCCAGGGCGACCGCGAACTCGTTGCCTGGACCGGCGGCACGAAGGTCTCGTGGATCAACGTCAACGGCAACGGCGATTCCAATCCGACGGGCCTCGCCATCTTCGACGGCGACCTCTACTTCAACGCCAGTGACGGCATCCACGGGTACGAACTGTTCCGTCTGGAGGGCCTGAAGCCCGTCCTGGCAGCCGACATCCGTCCGAGCGGGTCCTCCAGCCCGGGCGCCATGACACCGTTCGCAGGCCGACTCTACTTCCAGGCCGACGACGGCGCACACGGCGACGAACTCTTCTGCTTCAACCCCGACCCGACCTTCACCTACAGTTGGTACGTGGCCGGCGGACCCTACACGAATCCCTCCGCCTTCAACAACTCCCACTTCCACTTCACGCCCTGCGACGCCGACGTCTACACCGCCAACCTTACCGTGGAAGTCGAAGGCACCGGCGACACCTACGTGGACGCGTTCCAGGTCTTCGCCGGCAACGTCCTGCCCACGATCGAGGCCGGGCCCGACGAGGCCATCAGCGAAGGCGGAACGCTGGAGCGAACGCTCACCATCACCGATCCAGGGTGCGACACCTGGACGGTCACCGTCGATTGGGGCGACGGCTCCGACGCCGACGTCTTCGATCAGGCCCACCCCGACCGCAGCGTCGACCTGGCGCACACCTACGTCGACGACGGCGAGTTCCCCGTCACCGTCAGCGTCGAAGCCGAGGGCGAGGACGGGGCCTACACGGACACCTTCACCGTGACGGTCGGCGGCGCACCGCCGACCCTGGGGCTTACGGAGCACAACGCCGACGAGGGCAGCGAGGCCCGGGTGGACGTTGTCATCGGCGATCCCTCGGCGTCGCTCAGCCCCGGCGCACCGGGATGGTCGTTCATGGTGAACTGGGGCGACGGCTCCGACATCGAGTTCTTCGACCCGACGGTCGACAGCCCCACCGAGGCCCACGCCGCCCTCACCCACGTCTACGCCGACGACGGCAAGTATGAGGTTGACGTCAATGTGACGGACGACGACCAGGACACCGCCGCCGAGGCCGTACAACTTACGATCGACAACGTGGCCCCAACCGTCACCAGCATTCTGGGCGACGAGTCGCTCGGCGAGGGCGACATGGGCGCCTATGCCGCCACCGCCACCGACCCCGGCGACGACGAACTCACCTTCACCTGGGACTTCGACGACGGCTCCGACCCCGTCGTCGGCGATGCCGTCACCCACATCTTCGCCGGAAGCGGCACGTACCTCGTGACCGTCACGGCCGACGACGGCGATGCCGACGACACCGATACGCTGACCGTCATCGTGACCGACACCGTCCCGCCGCAGGTCACCGGCACCGATCCGGCCGCCGTCGACACAGGCGGGACCGTCGTCGGCTCGGTTGGCGAGATCGCCGTGACCTTCAGCGAGGCGCCCGACCCCGCCGACGCCGCCGACGCGGCCAACTATGAACTCCTCGGGGCCGGGCCGGGCGGCGCCTTCGACGACGGCAACGACCTGCTCTACGCACTCATGCCGCAGCACGCTGCCGGGGCGGTGACCGTCACGCTCCAGATCGTCGGCGGACCGCTTCCCGACGGTCTCTATCGCCTCACGGTCCTCGGCGACGGCAGCCTTCACGACGTGGCCGGCAACCGCCTCGACGGCGACGGCGACGGTGCCGAAGGCGGCAACTACATCCGCGTCTTTGAGGCGGTCCAGAGCCTCGAATGGCAGGGCGCCTTCGGCGACGACTGGCAGAACCCGGCCAACTGGTCCGGCGGCTACGCGCCCGACGCCACCATGACCTCCGCCTTCGACGCCGATGCGCCCAACCAGCCCGCCGTCCACCAGGACACCCAGGCCGGAGGCATCGCGTTCCGGACCACCGGATGGACGCTTGCCGGCGCCGGCCATACGCTGACCGTCGGCGAAGGCGGCATCGACAGCGTCGGCACCAACCAGGTTGAGCCCGACGTCGCCCTCGCCGCACCCGGCACCTGGACCATCGAGGGCGACGACACGCTGAACCTGGCCGGTGCGCTCGACGGCGGCGGGCAGACGCTGACCAAGGACGGCGGCGGCACCTTCGCCATCGGCGGCGCCCGGGACATCGGGCGCTTCGACATCGCTGCCGGCACCGTGCGGCTGACGGGGGCGGGAACCGGCGTCGTCGTGACCGACGCCCTCGCCATCGGCGCCGGCGCCGCGCTGGACCTCGCCGACGGGTCCCTCGTCGTCGATTACACCGGCGGCGCGAGCCCGTTCGACACCGTTGCGGGCTGGGTCGCGTCAGGACGCGACGGCGGCAGTTGGGCGGGGCTCGGCATCCGATCGAGCGAGGCGGCGGCCGATGTCCAGGGCCTGACGGCCGTCGGCGTCATCGACAACAGCGATACGGAAACCGGCATCGGCGGCCTGGCCGCGTTCGCCGGGGAACCCGTCTCGCCGGAGTCCGTCCTCGTGGCGTACTGCTGGTACGGCGACGCCAACCTCGACGGCGTGGTCGACACCAACGACTACGACCGCATCAACACGAACTGGCTCCTGTGGACGGCGGAGGGGACCGTGCCGGACGGTGGGTTCCGCTGGGCCGTCGGCGACTTCAACTATGACGGCACGATCGACACGAACGACTACGACCTGATCAACAACGCGTGGCTGCTCTCCGGCGGCGCGCCGGCCGCGGTCGCCACGCCCGCGCCGGCGCCCCTGCCCGTCGCACCGACCGTCGAGACCGACGTTCTGCTGCGGGCAGGTGAAACCAGCCTGGGCCACGACACGCTCGACGCCGCGACAGACGGCGCCGACACCGTCGCCGACCCCGCGCCGGCACCGGCCGTCCTCGTGAACCACCGGCCCACGATACCGATGCGCAGACCGCCGGCAAGCGCCGAAGCCAAGACGCTTGCCGCCGGGCCCACGGTCGCCGCGACGCCGCCGCCCACGTTCACCAAGGACGCCGCACCCGCCGACACCAACGGCGCAGCACCGGGCCAGGACGGCCTGGTCGACCTGTTATCGGTACCGGCGCTGACCGTCCTGGACGGGCGGTAGAGCGGTCCACAACGGAACGGACCACGTTTTGGCGCGGCGGGTCAGGAGACCCGCCGCGCCCGATGCTTGCGCTGTGCCGAACGCTTGCGCCGCGCGCGTGGGATTCCCTTGACCGTCCTCCGGTGGCGGTGGGATAGTGTTCCCGAGCCCCGGGAGCCACGTCTGTGAGCGGGTGGAAGACCATTCTGGCCATTCTCGCCGTGGCGCTCGCCCTGTGGTTACTCTATCCGTCGCGTCAACTCGGGCCTGCGGAATCCGCCTCGCTGATTGAGATCACGTTCATGGGTCCGGGCGGCGTGATCCAGGGCGAGATGGATGACCTGCTGCGCGAGTTCGAACGCCGCAGCGAAGCCGCCCATCGGCGCGACCCTTCCCGTCCGATCTACCGCATCGTGTACGGCCAGACGGCCGCCCGGAACCAGGTGGAGGACCCGACGCGGTTTCTCGTGAGCGTGGCGGGCGGCACGCCGCCCGACGTCATCCACTTCGACCGTTACGCCATCGGCGAATGGGCGGGGCGCGGCGCCTTTGAACCGCTCGACGGCTACATCGAGCGCGACCTCGAGGCCGTCAAGGCCGGCCGCCTCCCCAACCTGACGCCTGCCGACATCCCGACCGCCGACCGCTTCTTCAAGGCCGCCTGGGACGAGGCGGTTTACAAGGGCCGGGTCTATGGCATCCCGAACGGCATCGACAACCGGGCCCTCTACTACAACGAGGACCTTCTGATCGCCGCCGGGTACAAGGAGGTCGGCGCCGACGGAACGGTCCGCGCCCGCCCGCCGACGAACTGGGAGCAGTGCAAGCAGTACGCCGCCCGACTCACCCAACGCGACGAGGACGGCACCATCCAGGTCATCGGGTTCCCCGCCTACTACGGCAACTCGTGGCTGTACATGTACGGCTGGATGAACGGCGGCAAGTTCATGAGCGACGATCGCCGGCGTTGCACGCTCAACGATCCGCGGATCGCCAAGGCCCTGGACTTCATGAAAGAGGTGTACGACCTCCAGGGCACCTACCCCAAGGTCAAGGGTTTCGAGGCGGGGTTCCAGCGGAACGAGATGGACCCGTTCATCCAGGGCAAGATTGCGATGAAGATCGACGGCGTGTGGGTGCTCCAGTGGCACGCCAAGTACGGTCGGGACCTGAAGTTCAACTGCGCCCCGCCGCCCATGCCCCAGGACCGCATCGACGGGCTGAAGGCCGCCGACAAGCCGCCGCTCATCTCCTGGTCCGGCGGATGGGCCTACGCCATCCCGACCACGGCCAGGCACAAGAAGGAGGCGTGGGAACTTATCCGCTGGCTCACCAGTGACCGGGCCTTCCACATCCGGGCCGAGAACGACCGCCTGCTGCACGAGGCCCAGGGACGCCTCTTCGTCCCCCTTCAGTGCCCCGTCAAGAAGGTGAACCAGGAACTGTACGAGACCTACGTCCTGGGCAACGACCGCCTGCCCCGGCGGTTCAAGGAGGCGTACAAGGTCTTCAACGACCTGCTGCCGTACTCGAAGTACCGCCCCGTGACGCCCGTGGGGCAACTGCTGTGGAACAAGCACCGCGACGCCGCCGAGGAGATTCTCGACGGCAGCGACCGCACGTCGCAGCAGGCGCTCGACTACCACACGGCCATCGTGCAACGGCGGTTGGACAAGGTTCTCGCGCCGCCGGCGGGTAAACCCATCTCGGACTGGACGTGGTTCTTCATCCTGTACGCGTTTCTGCTGGCGGTCTTCGGCGGTGGCGCCGTTCTGTGGGATACGAGCCGCCGCTTCCGCAGCCGCGTGGCGCGCACCTTCGGCCTGTCGAAGCAGCGTGCCGAGGGCGTGATCGAAGGGTCGGCGGGCGGGTATTTCCGGCGCCGGTGGTTCGGCGGATACGCCTGCGCCGCCCCGTGGATACTCGGGTTCATCCTGCTGGCGGGCGGGCCGATGCTCTTCTCGTTCGTCATGAGTTTCTGCGACTTCGACGTCATCAACCCCGCCCGGTTCATCGGACTGGAGAATTACCGGTCGATGGTCTCCGGCGACGAACTCTTCTGGAAGGCCCTCTACAACACCGCGTTCATGCTCATCGGCGTGCCGCTCGGCATGGCCGTCAGCCTGGCCATGGCCATGCTCTTGAACGCGAAGGTGCGCGGCATCGCCGTCTGGCGGACGTTCTTCTACCTGCCGGCGATCGTGCCGATGGTGGCGGCGAGCATCCTGTGGATCTGGATCTTCAACCCGCAGGGCGGGTTCATCAACCGGCTCCTGACGCTTGCCGGTCTGCCGGGGCCGCTCTGGCTCCAGAGCCAGACGTGGTCGAAGCCGGCCATCATCATCATGGGCCTGTGGGGCGCGGGGGCGGGGATGATCATCTGGCTCGCCGGTCTCAAGGGCATCAGCCGCCAACTCTACGAGGCCGCCGAGGTCGACGGCGCCGGCGCCTGGCAGAAGTTCCGCCACATTACCCTGCCGCAACTGACGCCCTACATCTTCTTCAACCTCGTCATGGGCACCATCTACACGTTCCAGATCTTCGGCCAGGCCTTCATCATGACGCAGGGCGGACCGGTCAACTCGACTCTCTTCTACGTCTACTACCTCTTCAACAACGCCTTCCGTTACGGCCACATGGGCTATGCGGCGGCGATGGCGTGGTTCCTGTTCGTCATCGTGTTCCTGCTGACGGTGTTCCAGTTGAAACTGTCGAAACGCTGGGTCTATTACGAATCGGAGTAGGATGAGGAATGCCACAAAACTCGCTCTGACCGGGTTCGGGCGCGGCGGGTCTCCGCACCCGCCGCGCGAGCCACGACGAAAGCGCGGTGGTTACGGAGAACCACCGCGCACGGCTTATCTCACCCAGCCACCATGAAAAAACTCGCAAAACTCGTCGTCTACGTGCTCCTGGTGACGGGCGCGGCGGTGTTCGCCTTTCCGTTCCTGTGGATGGCGGCCACGAGCGTCAAGGTGGACCGCGAGGTCCAGTCCCGCGACTTCCGCCTGATGCCGATGACCCCCCTGCCCCAGACCCGCAGCCCGTACATCGACGACCGGCAGTACGCCGAGTTGGAAGGCCCGTACCAGGCCGACCTGCTGCCGCGCCTCCGGAAGATGGCCAAGGCCACGGGCTTCAAGCCCCCGCGCCATGTCAACGCCGTGCGTGCCTGGGAGCACACGGCGCGCGGCCTGTACGATTGGCTCCGCGTCCGCCTGCCCAAGACCCTCTGGGACGGGGTGACCGAGGACGGCAAATCGCTGGGCGACACGGCTCAGGTCGTGGCCGCCATCGAAGCCGCCGCCCGGACCGAAGTCACCCGCGAGATGGTCGCCGAGGTTTTCGACAGCGTCTACCGCCGCCTCCTGATGGGTCCGATCCGCGTCCGAAGTTACGACCGCCTTGAGGCCGAACTCGGCGAGGGCGCCGACGGCGATCCGGTGCCCCTCAGCAAGCGGCTCGAGAACCGCACCGCCGACGCCCTGACCCTCCTCGACGTGACCGAAAAGGCCGAGCCGTACGCCCTCCTCCGGTACGACCTCTCGCGCGCCGACCTGCTGGTCCTCACGCAAACGTTCGCCGTGCCGCACGCGTTCGACCTCAGCCGCCTGCACCGCATCGCCGTGGACGTGCGGCCCGACGACACGTGGCACGACCTGTGGCTGACCGCCGAGTACGGCGGCGTCCGATACGAGGCCGAACGTGCCCTGCCGCTTGCGAACTTCGACGTGCTCCAGGCCCAGTGGCAGCCGCGCGGGCCCGACGATTACTCCACCAAGATCAAGACCTGGATCCGGCTCGACGAGGCGGCGCGGGGCGCACGTCTCCTCAGCGACCCGCACACGATTCGTCTGACGTTCGAGTTCCGCCGCTCGGGGACCGCCGGCGCCTGGTGGAACAAACTCAAGTTCAACTACACCAAGGTCCTGGACTACATGCCGTTCCTGCGGTACCTGCGTGTGAGCCTGTTCCTGGCAATCGCGACGATCGTGCTGACGCTCGCGGTCTCGTCGCTGGTGGCGTACGCCTTCGCTCGGCTCTCCTGGCCGGGCCGGGAGTTCTGTTTCATCCTCATGCTCGCCACGATGATGATTCCGTTCCAGGTCATCATGATTCCTCGATTCCTCATCTGGAAACACCTGGGAGCGTACAACACGCTGACGCCGCTGTGGCTGGGGCCGGCCTTCGGAGGCGCCTTCTTCATCTTCCTGCTGCGGCAGTTCATGAAAGGCATCCCGCGCGACCTGGAGGATGCCGCCCGGCTCGACGGGTGCGGGTTCCTGCGTATCTACTGGCACATCATGCTGCCGCTGATCAAGCCGAGCCTTGCGGCCATCGCCATCTTCACCTTCATGGCCACCTGGAACAACTTCATGGGTCCGCTCATTTACATCGCCGACCAGCGTCTGTACCCGCTGGCCTTCGGCCTGTACGCCTTCAGCGTCCAGGTCGAGAACGACCCCGCCCTGACGATGGCCGCCAGCCTCCTGATGACCGTTCCCGTGATCGTCATCTTCTTCTTCGCCCAAAAACACTTCATCCAGGGGATTACGCTGACGGGCATGAAAGGGTGAGGCCATTGCGGATTGTGGATTTCGGATTGCGGATTGCCTCGTGACGCGCAGGCCGTGCGCAACGGGCTGGGCGTAAACAGCGGAGCACGTTCATGCACCGGGTGTTGGCGGCTGTGATGTACACGATCCTGATCTCGGGCCCCGCCGCATTCGCCCTGCTCGTATGGCTTGACCTTAGACGTGCCAGGCGCTTCAGCCGGCGCCCGGCGCCAACATTTGAGGAGTGGTACCAGGAGCAATGCCCTGGCGGGGATCTGGATCGCGAAGCCGTACGCGTGGGCCTGGAGGCTTTGGCGGAGGCGCTCGACGTGGTGCCCACGCAGTTCCGCCTCAGTGACGCTTTCAATACCGAGTTTCGATGGCTCCCCCAGTGGGTTGGGGTCCCCGACGAGGTGAGAGGCGCAGTCAGGCGACTGGTCAAACACTTCGGCGTCGCTGACTGGAAGTGGCCGCCACCTTCCGGCACGACTCTGGGGGACTTCTTGACCGAGATCAGCAGGACATTGCAGCAACAGACAGCATAGCAAAGCCGCTAGGGTATCGCCCCGCCAGCACGGCATGCCGTACCCCGCGGTAGATGTCAGCGGTACAGAAAGGGCATGGAACATGACCTCGACGCGCGGTGCGACCGTCGCCCTCCTCCTGTCGCTGTCTGCGGTCACAACAGGCGCCGCGGCGGCGGCGGAGACGGCCCAGGAGGTCCGCGACATCGGATCGCGCCTGGAACTGTTCGTGGACCGGTTCCTTATCGACCGGCTCGACACCACCGAACTTCGGATGCACCATCCCACGCCGGCGCCCCCGAGCAAGAGCCCGCGCCCGCCGGGCCATTACGCCACGGTCATCAAGGACGGCCCGCTCTACCGCTTCTACAGCCGCGGCTACAAGGTGCCCGACCTGCAAGACGGCTGGGAGACGTATCACCTGAACGAGGTCACCCTCTACGCCGAGAGCAAGGACGGCATCAACTGGACCCAGCCGAACCTGGGCCTCTACAAGATCGAGCGCTACCCCGCAGGCAACGTGGTTCTGGCCGACGAACTCCTCGTCAACCACAACTTCACCCCCTTCATCGACTCCCGGCCCGGGGTGCCGCCCGAGGAGCGGTACAAGGCCGTGGGCGGCCTGCGTTTCCATGCCCAGTTCCAGCACCTGCGCGAGAAGTACGGCGCCGGCGGGCTCAAGGCGTACGTCTCGCCCGACGGCATCCACTGGAAGCGGATACAGAAGGAGCCGGTCATCCCGGAGGCCTGGGGGGCCTTCGACTCGCAGAACGTCGCCTTCTGGTCCGACCTCGAAGGGTGCTACTGCTGCTACTTCCGCACCTTCGTCAAGGGCTACCGATCCATCAGCCGCAGCACCTCCTCCGACTTCATCCACTGGACCGAGCCGGTGCCGATGAACGCGAACCTCCCGGGCGAGCACCTGTACACGAATGGCACACACCCGTACTTCCGCTCACCCCACATCACCATCGCGCTGCCCACGCGGTTCCAGGCCAAACGTGCGAGCATCACCGACGTCATGCTCATGACGTCCCGCACGGCAGCGCGGTATGACCGGACGTTCAAGGAGGCGTTTATCCGCCCGGGCCTCGGCCCCGGGGGCTGGGGCAACCGCTCCAACTACGCCGCCTGGCACGTCGTCCCCACAGGGCCGGCCGAGATGTCGATCTACGTCACGGGCGGCCGGCGGTATGTGATGCGCTACGACGGTTTCGCCTCTGTCCACGCCGGATACGAGATCGGCGAGATGGTCACCAAGCCGCTTCGGTTCAAGGGGAAGCGGTTGACGGTCAACTCATCGACCAGCGCCGGCGGCTCCGTCCGGGTCGAGATCCAGGACTCAGGCGGCCGCCCGGTGCCCGGCTTTGCCCTCGACGACTGCCCGGAGTTCTTCGGCGACGAGATCGCCCGCGTGGTGAAGTGGAAGGCCGGACCGGACGTCTCAGGCCTTGCCGGCCAACCCGTTCGCCTGAGGTTCGTCATGAGAGACGCCGACCTGTTCTCGCTTCGCTTCGAGTAGCCGCCGTCTTTTGCATCGCCGGTTGACCCACCGCCGACCGCCCGCTTACAATCGCTCTGAACCGACTCTTGCGCAGGGGGAATCCCCATGAACCCCATCAAACTCATCCGCAAACTCCTCAAGGTGCTGCGGGGCGGCGCTACGTTCCGGCAGATGTTCCTGGCGATCCTGCTCGGATTCGCCGCCGGCATGATCCCGGGCGTCAACCTCACGCTCATCCTCTGCATCATCCTGCTGCTCATCCTGAACACGAACGGCGGCCTGGCGGTGCTGGGCTACGCCGTCGGCAAGGCGCTGTGTTTGCTCCTGGCGCCGGTCACCTTCGAGATCGGTTACTTTCTGATTCACAGCATCGGTCTGATGGGGCTGATTCAGACGCTGGCCGACACGCCCGTCCTCGCGCTGCTCGACCTGCACGTCTATTGCCTCCTGGGCGCCCTGCCGCTCATCGTCGTCCTCGGCGGGGGGATGGCCTGGGCGCTGAGCACGATCATCACGAAGGCTCGGGCCGGCCTTGCCGCCGCTGCCAACCGCAGCGAGAAGGCCCGGAAGGTCGCCGGCAACCTCTTCGTGCGCATCCTGCTCCGGATCGCCTTCGGCCGCCAGAAGGAGACGATGGCCGGGATGATCGAAAAGTCCTCCCCCATCTTCCTGAAGAGCCGCCTCATCGCCGGGTTCGTGGTCATTGCGGCCATCCTCCTCGGCCAGTACCTGTTCCTCGACGTCCTGGCCCGCAAGGGACTCGAAGCCGCCATCGCCGAGGCAGGCGGCGCCGAGGTCAACGTCCGCCGCGCCGACCTCTCGCTCCTGACCGGCCGTCTGGTCGTCGAAGGCCTCGAAGTCACCGACGCCGCGCGGCCCACGCACAACCTCGTCCAGGCCGACCGTATTGTGACCGACGTCAGCATCGCGGACCTCCTGGCCCGGCGGCTCGTCGTCGATGCCGTCGCGTGCGAGAAGATGCGCACCGACACCCCGCGCGCCGCCCCCGGCGAGGTCTACCGCCAGCGCCGGCCCACCGACGAGGACAAGGACCGGTGGAACATCGACATCGGCGGGCTCGGCAAAATCACCGAGTACTACGACCAGGCAAAGAAACTCCACCAGCGCATCCAGAAACTCAAAGACTACCTCAAGAACACCGAACCGCAGGCCCAGCAAGGACCGCCCGATAAGGACCGGCTGAAGGAGGAAGCCCGCCTGCGCGGATACCTGCGCCTCTCGGCGAAGGACTACCTCGCCAAGCGGCCCACGTGGGTCATCCGCCACGCCAAGGTGGGCGGCGTCGAGGTCGCCGAAGGCCTGCCGGGCATCACCGTCGAGGGCCGCGAACTCTCCAGCCACCCGTCCCTCCACCCCCACAAGATGGAACTGAAGGCCTACCCCAACGAGGACATCGCCAAGCAACTCAAGGAAGGCCTCTTCGGCAAGGGCGGCAAGGACCTCGGCAAAAAGGTGGAAGAGGGACTCGGCGGACTCAAAAAACTGTTCGGCAAGTAGCGGCCCTGCATCCGATGGCCGCACTTCCTGCCCGACTCAGCGCACTTCCTGCGCGGCGGGTCTCCCGACCCGCCGCGCCCGACTCAGCGCACTTCCTGCGCGGCCCAGCGCACTTCCCGCGCGGCGGGTCTCCTGAGCCGCCGCGCCCGACTCGGCGCACTTCCTGCGCGGCGGGTCTCCGTACGTGTTTAGCGTTGTCATTCTGAGGCCCGCTTGCGGGCCGAAGAATCTCGCCGTGGTCTTTGCTGTTTCGTCGTTTCCACGGCGAGACCCTTCGCTTCGCTCAGGGTGACAGCCACAACCGACACGCTAAACACGTACGGGTCTCCCGACCCGCCGCCATCGACTCAGCGCACTTCCTGCGCGGCCCAGCGCACTTCCCGCGCGGCGGGCCTCCTGAGCCGCCGCGCCCGACTCGGCGCACTTCCTGCGCGGCGGGTCTCCGTACGTGTTTAGCGTTGTCATTCTGAGGCCCGCTTGCGGG
>CAZEBQ010000015.1:0-34618 GCA_964510295.1 uncultured Anaerolineales bacterium
TGTATAGAAGGAACCTCAAGGCCCTCGGCCGCCAAGCCGAGGGCCTTTTTCATGGGCCGCGCGAAGCGTGTGCGGTCGGCTGGGCGGGGTTGGCAAAGTGACACGAGTCCTGCAACGCCACTTCGCCATTTCTCGCGGCGGGTCAGGAGACCCGCCGCGCGGGAAGTGGCGTCGTCGTATGAGGCGTATGGCAAGCCGTCCGCGCTTTGCGCTGTCGAGAAAGGAAAGAACGGCGAGGTTTCTCGAGTCTTTTGCGCTCGCTGGAAACGACAGCGTATGGGCCTCACGGCCGGGGGGCGAGGGCGTGCTTCGCAAACGCCTCCAGGTCTTTATACTCGTTCCGCCACGTCGTGTACATGAGGCCGACGGCGCCTTCGACCTTCGAGGCGGCGTCGCGCCAGCCGGTGACGTTCGCCTTCACGTCGGACGCGTCGTAGTACCCCGCCATGAGGATCTTGTGGCCGCGCGCCGCGAAGAACGGCATCGACTGGCCGCGCTTGCCGAAGTACCAGCAGCAGACGTGGACGTCGGGCGAGAGCCCTTCCCAGGAACCCTCAAAGGTGCTGGCCGCCAGGTAGTACGTGTCGCGGGCGTTGTGGTGCGGGTCGAACATGTCGCTCCAGACGAAGACCTCGGCCTCGGGGTCGACCTTGCGGATGATCGCGGTGCAGCGGCGCACGTTCTCGGCGAGGGCCTGGCCGGCCGTCCTCCCGCGGGCGCGGCAGAGGTCGCACCACCCGGCGACGCGAATCTCGTCGTGGCTCATGAAATACGTCCGCGGCCCGAGGTGCTTCTTCACCAACCGCACCTGCTCCTCCAGATGCTTGAACAGGTCCGGGTGCAGCAGGCAGCAGCCCACCTGCCCCGAATGGATGACGGCGGTGTGGAAGAACGAGACCTTCAGCGTCTCGCCGTCGCTGATCCGCGAATTGGCCGCCGGCACGAGCGGCGGCTCCGGATGGACCACCTCGTAGGAGCCCGGCCACGGCACGCGGCCCATCTTCGGGTAACGCCACGGCAGGAAGTCGCGGCCCTCCTGGTAGACCGTCCGTCCGTCGGCGCTCGTGACGCGAAGCGGACAGCCGTCGCGCCGGAGCATGTTGACGCCAGCCACCTCGCGGAGGCTGACGTCGTCGATCCACATCGCGCCGTCGCGTCCGCCCCAGATGCCGATGTACAGGGCGACGTCGGTGTGATCGAGCGAGTTGAACAGCGCGCTGTGCCGCCGCCAATCCTGCGTCGCCCTGACGCCGAGGCTCGTGTAGTTGAGCGCCCGCCCCCCGGCCAGCGGATTGATGCGGACCTCGTCCGCGCCGGAGAGGCCTTCCGTCTTGATCCAGACATCCACCCGGTACTGGCGGAAGGGGGCGAGCGTCACCTTCTTCACGACCCGCCCGTTGCCGTGCGAGTTGCCCTCGCGGAACGCCGCGAAGCGAATCGACGCCTGCCCTGAGCGCTTGACGGCCGTGTCGCGCCGGGCGCAGGCGTCCATCCAGTCCCAGCCGGGCATCTTTCGGCCGCCCGCCTCCTCGAAGCCGCCGTTCGACAGACGGTTCGAGGGGTCGGCCACCGCGGCCTTGCCGCCCTTGACGATCATCGGACAGCCGCGCACGGGGATGCCGGCGGCCAGGTCTGGCTGGTGCTGGAGGATGCTGCCGGAGTACCCGACGGGCATGACGGCCGGGATGAGTTCCATCTCGATGTCGGCTGCGGCCTTTCGCACGCGCTCCAGGTTCGCGTAGTACCAGGCCGGGCGGTCCTTCAGGTTGCCGAACTTGTAATCGGCCACGAGCATGCCGTTGTAGCCTGCCTTCTTCGCCCGCTGCATGAGGGCGATAAACGCATCGGCCCGCTCGTTCACCTGGAAGTTGGTCGAGACGTAGACCCAGAGCCACCGCCACGGCGGCCCGTCGGCGCGGACGGTCGCCGCAGGCACCAACACAAGCGACACAACGGCAATCAACAAGGCTCGTATGCGCACGTGATTGGCCTCCGGGAACTCCCCCGCCGTGTGACGCACGCGGCAGCCAAGGCCGCCGGCTGACACGTTCGCGCCGGGTTCGCCTACGCCTGGACGTCAACCGGCTTGCCCGTGCGGGCCGATTCCATCTCGGCCTCGACGATGGCGATGGCCCGGACGGCGGCGGCCGGGTCGATACGCTCGGGCTTCGTCCCCGAGGCCACGCACTCGACGAAGTACCGCAGTTCCTCGGTGTAGCCGTCGTGGGCCGGCACGTCGGGATGGACCGGCTCCGGGTCGCCCTCCTCGTAGACCGCGAGCGTGGGCGAGTTAAGGGTGGAGAACTCTGCGGCCGCCTTCTCGAACACCAGGCTCGCCGCCATCCGGAACGGGAACGGCTGCGGATAGTCCCACCCGCCCTCGGCCACGACCAGGGGGCTGTCGTCGCCCCAGGCATACCGCGCCACGATGTGGCTGATGGCGTTGCCCTCGAAGGTGCCGGAGGCCGTCACGGTTGCCGGGCGGCCGAAGAACCACTGGACCGTGTCGGCATCGTGGACGTGCAGGTCGAGCGGCGCGCCGCCGCTGCGCCCCTCGTCCAGGATCCAGTTGTCCCACGACCACTGGGGGCGCGGGCTCAGGCGCGTCAGCACCGCGCTCCTGACGGCCCCGTACCGCCTGTCATCAATCATCTCCTTGAGGATGAGGTACTCGGGCCAGAACCGGAGGACGTGGCCGACAGCCAGCAGCCGGTCGCACGTCTCGGCCGTCTCGACCATCTGGCGCGCCATCGCCGACGTCCGCGCCATCGGCTTCTCGCAGAAGACGTGCTTGCCGGCCTCCAGCGCCTGGATCGTCATGTCGGCGTGCTGGAACGTGGGGACGCACAGGTCCACGAGGTCGATGTCGCCGTCGGCGAGAAACTCCGCATAGTCGCCGTACGTCTTCAGGGCCGAGAGGTCCTGTGCGGCAGCGGCGCCGGTGTCGATGTTGCCGGCGGCCTCGGCCCAGTCGCCCGACAGTTTTTTGCCCGAGACGTCGCACACCGCGGCGACCTGGGCGGCGTCGATCTCCTGGTATCCCCTGAAATGCGTCGTCCCCATCATGCCCAGCCCGACAACGCCGACTCGAATGGCCATCGTACACCTCCTGTGCAATCGTCGTCGCGTCAACCAACGCGCGGGTCAAGCCCGGCGGCTATTCATTCATGAAAGGCTGCCGGCTTGCAAGAGGATTCTTGCCCGCCCCTCCGGCGGCGACCGGCGGCCGATTCTTGACAGGTCCCCGGGCCCTACGATAATGTAGTCGGGATTCGCTCAGCGCGAAACGCTGTTCTTGACGATTCTCTGGCGACGGCACGGTCGGTCTCCCCGAAACCCGAGGCGGTGGGTCGTGGTAGAGGGGTCTGGCCATCGGGGACGATGCGGGTTTCCCGGCAAGGAGGGTTATCTTGGTTACGGTTGCCGTTATCGGCGGCGGGGGATGGGGCAAGAACCACGTCCGCAATTTCCACCAAATCAATTCATGCCGGTTGAAGACCATCTGCGATCTGAGCGAGGACGTCCTGGCCAGGCATAAGGCGACCTACAACGGGGTCCACACGACCAGCGACGCTTCGCAAGTCTTTGGGGACGGCGAGATTGATGCGGTGGTCATCGCCACCGACGCCCGGAGCCACTACCGATTGGCCTGCGACGCCCTTGCGGTCGGCAAGCACGTCTTCTGCGAGAAGCCGATGACGTTGGCGAGCGCCGAGGCCGAGGACCTGGTTGCGAAGGCCGAAACGAGCCGCCGCGTTCTCATGGTGGGGCACCTGCTGGAATATCACCCCTGCGTCCTTCAGTTGAAAGGACTCGTGGATTCGGGCGGACTCGGCACGGTCCGTTATGCGTACTGCCAGCGCGTGAACCTCGGCGTCGTCCGCAAAGACGAGAACGCCTGGTGGAGCCTGGCGCCGCACGACGTCTCGATCATCTTATTTCTCTTCGGGGCCGAGCCGACCACCGTGACGGCCCAGGGCCAGGCGTACCTTCAGGAAGGCGTGGAGGACGTGGTCTTTGCGCAACTGAAGTTCGCCGACGGCCGCATGGCACACATCCACGTCTCCTGGTTCGACCCGCACAAGATCCGCAAAGTGACGCTGGTGGGTTCGGACAAGATGGCGACGTTCGACGACATGGACCCGTCGGAGAAGATCCGCGTCTACGACAAGGGCGTGAGCGTGGCGGGATCGGTGGTCGATTACGAGCAGTCGGTCAGCATCCGGACCGGCGACATCCTGATACCGAAGACGCCCGGGGGGGAGCCGCTACGGGCCGAGTGCCTGCACTTCCTGGAGTGTGTCGCCGGCGGCACGACGCCGCGCAGCGACGGACGCGACGGCCTGCGCGTGGTCCGCGTTCTTGAGGCCGGAGACCGCAGTCTGAAGGCCGCCGGCGCGCCCGTGGTGCTGTAGCGCGAGTCGGTTCTCCACCGGCAACGACGGTCGCCGCGGGCGGCGTCGGCCCAGCGCGGGGGCGGCGGAGACGGAGCGAGGGAGGTTTCCCGATGGCAGAGCCGGACTACTTCGTCCACGAGTCGGCCTACGTTGATGACGGGGCCGTCATCGGCAAAGGCACCCGCATCTGGCACTTCTCGCACGTTCTCGGCGGGGCGCGGATCGGAGAGAACGTCAGCATCGGCCAGAACGTCAACATCGGCGGCCAGGCCGTTATCGGCAACCGGTGCAAGATTCAGAACAACGTCAGCGTTTACGACAAGGTCGAGATTGAGGACGACGTGTTCTGCGGCCCAAGCATGGTCTTCACGAACGTTTACAACCCGCGGGCCTTCATCAGCCGCAAGCACGAGTACCGGCGGACCCTCATCCGGCGCGGGGCGACCCTCGGTGCGAATGCGACGATTGTGTGCGGCACGACGGTCGGCCGGTACGCCTTCATCGGGGCAGGGGCGGTGGTGAACCAGGACGTTCCGGACTTCGCTCTTGTGGTTGGCGTGCCCGCGCGGCAGGTCGGTTGGATGTCGAAGCACGGCCTCGGGCTCCAGTTCGACGAGAACGGCAGAGCGACGTGCGAAGCGACCGGCGAGGAGTACGTCCTCGAAAACGGTGTCTGCAAAGAGGTGCATTGACCGTCGGCAAGTGGAAGGAGACCCCATGGCGGTTCCGTTGCTTGATCTGGTGGCGCAGTACGGGCAGATTCGCGACGAGGTGCGCGCGGCGGTGGACGAGGTGCTCGAGTCGCAGCGCTGCATCGGCGGTCCGAAGGTGACCGAGTGCGAGAAGGCCGTGGCCGAGTACGTCGACTGCCAGTACGGCATCGGCGCATCAAGCGGCACCGACGCGATCTTGAACGCCCTGATGAGCCTGGGAATCGGGCCGGGCGACGAGGTCATCACGACGGCGTTCACCTTCTTCGCCACGGCCGGGTGCATCGTCCGGACCGGCGCGAGGCCCGTGTTCGTGGACATTGATCCGAAGACGTACAACATCGACCCCGCGCTCGTCGAGGCGGCCGTCACCGACCGGACGAAGGCGATTGTGCCGGTGCACCTGTTCGGCCAGGCGGCCGACATGGACCCGATTCTGGAGGTGGCGTTGGCGCGCGGCCTGGCGGTGGTCGAGGATGCGGCGCAGGCCATCGGCTCGACGTACAAGGGCCGCAAGGCCGGCTCCATCGGGACCGCCGGATGCTTCTCGTTCTTCCCGTCGAAGAACCTGGGCGGTGTGGGCGACGGCGGCATGATTGTGACGAACGACGCCGCGCTGGCCGAGCAGTGCACGGTGATACGCAACCACGGGTCGAAGCCCAAGTACTATCACAAGTTCGTCGGCGGGAATTTCCGCCTGGACCCGATTCAGGCGGCCGTGATCACCGTGAAACTGAAGTACCTGGAGGCGTGGCACGAGGGGCGGCAGTCGAACGCGGCGTATTACAATCAGCGGTTCGCCGGCTGTGACGCCATCGTGACGCCGCACGTCGAGCAGCACAACCGGATGATCTACAACCAGTACGTCATCCGGGTCACCGGCGGCGACGGCCCCTCGCGGCGCGACCAGGTTCTGGCCCACCTGGACCGCCGGAACATCGGCCACGCCATCTATTACCCCGTGCCGCTGCACCTTCAGGAATGCTTCGCCGACCTGGGCTATGGCGAAGGCGACCTGCCGGAGTCGGAGAAGGCGTCGCGAGAGGTCCTGGCGATTCCGATCTATCCGGAACTGAGCGAGGCCCAACAGGACGAGGTGGTCGAGGCCGTCATCGAGGCCGTCGGCTGACGGCTGATCGGGCCGGTGGCCTGCGCGGGCGCGGTGCATTACGGCGGTGCCGAGATGTGCGGCGTCGGGCCGCGGGGCCGGGTCAGTACGGCCAGGCTGCTTTGCGCGGCGGGTCAGGAGACCCGCCGCGCTCTATTCTCGCGACCGGCCGCGCCCGCACGAGCGGAAAGGTCACCACTGCAGCGCGGCGGGCAATCCTGCCCGCCGCGCGTGAAGCCGGCAAAGCGCGGTGGGCCAGATTGCCCACCGCGCGAGTCATCGCCATGCAAGAACGTGAAGTGCTCTAAACGGTGGCGGCGCCGTTGCGGCGCCGGCGACCGGCCATGAGGCCGAGCATGCCCAGACCAACCAGGGAGAGGGTCGCCGGTTCAGGAACCGTGCCGAACGTGGGCGGAAGGTCGATGACGAGGTCCGTCTCGGGCGGCGGAGAAGCGGCCTCCGGCAACGCGGACCCGGCACAGAGCGGGTCACCCTGGAGCAGCCACGCCCGGTTAATCAGGTCGTAATCGTTGGTGTCGATGGTCCCGTCATAGTTGAAGTCGCCGACGGCCCAGCGGAAACCGCCCTCGGGCACCAACCCCTCCTGGGTCCACAGGAGCCAGGCGGTGTTGATCTTGTCATAGTCGTTGGTGTCCACCACCCCGTCGAGGTCGGCGTCGCCCCACCAAGTGTACCGTGCAAGGATCGACGTCGCGTCGACGTCCTGCCCCAGAAACGAGTCGCGACCGCCGAGGTCGGCGTCGGTGTTGTCGAGAATGCCGACGGCCGTCCGGCTCTGGGCGTCGGCCGCGGCAACGCTTGACGTGATGCCGTTGCCGCCCCAGGGATCGGCGCCTGCGCTGAGTCCGGAGCGGACCCAGTCGGTGACCTGCGGCATGGGGCTGGTGCCGGTGTAGTCGAGGATGATGGCGCCGTCGGCGAGGTCGAGGCGCGAGTCGGCCTCGTCGATCGACATCTCGCCGGTTACCAACACGCTGGCGGTGCCCGGGGCGACCTGTGCGGCGCCGTCGGCAACCTCGAGGCCGGCCAGGTGCTGTGTGGTGCCGAACCGGACGGCGGCTCCGGCGTCGGTCACGCAGACCGTCAGGCTATCGTGACCGCTCGGCCCGGCGTCGGAATCGAATGTGACCGTGCCGCCGTCCACGCCCATCATCGCGCCGTCATCGTAGAACTGGACGCCGCCGACGACCAACGTGCCAGGACCGGTCTTGGCGACGGTGCCGCCCGTCAGAACGAGTCCTCCGGACAGCGCGAGGTCGGCCGAGGCGGTGTCCACCGTCACGGTGCCCGCGAAGCCGCTGAAGGTGGTCATGCCGCTCACGCCCAGGCGGTAGTCGTCGGTTCCGGTGACCGTGAGCGTGTGGTTGCCCTGGACGGCGAGTTGGCCGAATGAGAGCGTCCGTCCGGAACCGGTTCCGGCAGGCTGCACGTTGATGGTCGCGTCGGCCTTGGCGGTGACGATGCCGGCGACCGTGGCGTCGGCGTCGCTGTGCACGTCAAGGGTTCCCCCGGCGAGGGTCACCTCGCCGCCGCCGAGGGCGCCCGGGCCGGTGACGCGGACGGTGCCTTCCTCGACGGTCATCCCTCCGGAGAAGGTGTTCGCAGCCGCCAGGACGACGGTGCCTTCGCCGCGTTTCGTGACGGTCTCCGTGCCGGAGATGACGCCGGCCAGCGTGAGGTCTCCGGATGACCGCGTGTTCAGAATCAGCGGGGACGCGAGCGTGATGGGAACGCTGACCGTGTGTGCCCCATGGAAGTAACCGCTCCGCTGCCGGTTGACCTCGATGGCGGCCGGATTGCCGTTCACGTTGAAGGTCAACCTGCCGGTTCCCTGAACCGTGTACGAGTTGCCGTCGTCGATGCGCAGCGTGCCGAGCGTGACTGCGGCGTCGAGTGTGACGGTCCGGTCCTGGGAGATGGCGTCGCCGAGGACGGCCCAGGTGTTGGCGGCGTCGGGCACGCCGGCGGACCAGTTTGCCGGGTCGGCCCAGTCGGCGGAGGCGTCCACGTTCCACGTCGACGGGGCCGCAACGCCGCTGATCCACCCGGCGTAGGAACTGATGCGGACCGCATCCAGATAGTCGGGGGCGAGCGCGCCGGTGACGCTGTTCTTGAACAACGACTGGTTGATGGGCGGGCCGTGCTCCACGCCGCGCGTCAGACCGGCCACGCGCCAGTCGCCCTCGCCGGTGAGGTCGATGAACCACCCGCCGCCGGAATCCCAAGCGGCCGGGGCGGCCTCCTGGGCGACGTGACTCATGCTTTCGGGACCGTCGAAGTCGGCCGTGAGGGCATCCGTCACGTAGCCGTCGGATCCCACCTGGCTGAATCCGTCGATCCGGTTGGCGCCCCACCGGAGCGTATCGTTGGCCGACCACGCCCAGGTGTAGCCGTACGGGACGCCGAGGGGCGTCTCCAAGGTACTCCCGCGGCCCATGCCGTAGCCGCCGATCACCACGGTCTGGTGTTGTTCGTCCGTGCCCATGTAAGGGGCGGTGTAGCAGGTCAGGCCGGCGTCCAGGCCCTCAGGCGTGGTGATGCGGACGACGCGCAGGTCGGCTTGATTGTGGTTGAAGATCTCGGCGGTCCGGTACTCGATGCCGTCGATCCAGACGGGCTTATCCAACGTCCACTTCTGATGACATGTGGTGATGATGTAGTTTGGGCCCACCGGGACGCACGAGGCGTTGTCGACCCAGCGGCCGACGGCGGCGTCGAGCGGGCGGACGGGTGGCGGACCCTCGTCCTCGGGATGCAAAACAAAGCCGAAGGCCGGGCCCGACACGAGAAGGCAGGAAACCGTTCCCAGCAGCCACGCCGCACCGAGTTGGACTCTGACCCCTTGCATGAACTCCCAGGCACCGCAGGCTACCCCCTGGGGGCAGCAACGCAGGCGCACACCCTCCTTCTTGCCCCCTGGGCACTTCCCCAACCTGTATATCATACCCACAAACGGGCGGAAGTCAAATCGGTGGACCGTAAGAAGCCCGGGATCGTGTGGGAACGGTCTTCCAGACGAGGCTATGCCGACCGCGTACGGTTCCGTTGAGGGTCGGCGCAGCCAAGCCTCACTGGCCGAGCGGCGGGGCTGCGGACCAGACCACGCGTGTTTACAGTCATCGCCGGACTCCGTATAATCGCAGCCGCTTCGATTGCCGGCATAGCGCGTGAGATGGATGGAGCCGATGCTCATCTCGCGGACGCCGTTTCGCATCCGTTTCGCCGGAGGGGGCGGGTTACTGCTGTGCTTCGTGGAACGCCAGAACCAGGACCGCGCCCACCAGCGCCTGGCGGATCTGAGGGAACGGCCGTTCCGCCTTGAACCCAGGGCTCCAAGATCATCTGCGTGGGAGGGTGAGGCACGATGGCTGACCCGTTCGTGGGCGAGTACCTTGACGGCCTGCGGGCCGTGCTGGATGAGGGTCGACCCGGAGACCGTGAGCCGTGTCGTGGACCTCCTGTGGGAGGCGTATCGCGCGGGCCGGCGGATCTTCATCCTGGGCAACGGCGGCTCCGCCGCCACGGCCAGTCACATGATGTGCGACCTCGCGAAGGGCTGCGCCGTTGAGGGCAAACCCCTCGTCAAGGCCATGAGCCTGACCGACAACACGTCGCTCCTGACAGCCCTCGGCAACGACATTGGGTACGAGCACGTCTTCACCGAGCAACTGAAGGTCTTCCTGGAACCCGGCGACGTGGTAGTGGCGATCACGGCCTCCGGCAACTCGCCGAACGTCCTGGAGGCCGTCCGCTACGCCGCCGAGCACGGCGCCGCGACCGTGGGGCTCATCGGCTTCGGCGGCGGCAGACTGAAGGAACTGGTCGGCGCCGACGTGACCGTTGCCAGCCATAACTACGGCCACGTGGAGGACGTCCACGGCGTGCTGGGACACCTGATCAGTCAGTGCCTGCGGGTGCGGATCGAGGCGGGCTGACGTTCCCGTGTGGCGCGGGCAGCGCCGCCGGTGCGCCTGGCCGGCATTCTGGAGGCGTTCCGCCGCCTGCCGCGCCCCGTGGTCCTGCCCCTGCACCCGCGGACGCGGAAGACCCTCGGGGCGGGCCTGGAACGGCTGGGCGGCAAGCTCCGGCCCGTCGCCCCGGTTCCCTACCCTGACATGTTGATTCTGGAGAAAAACGCCCGTATCATCCTGACGGACTCGGGCGGCGTCCAGGGGAAGGACGCGAAGCGGACCGTTTTCCGACGGCAGTGAAGCAGGGCGAAACCGTGAGCGCTGAGCCTCCGAATCTCGAGATGGCGCCTGAGCCGCCCGCCGGCCCGATGAGCACCTCGCGCCGCGTGGCGATCAACACCGTGTCCAACTGGGTCTCGATGGCGACCCAGATGGGCGTCAACCTGTTCCTGCTGGCTTATGTCCTCAAGTACCTGAGCCAGGAGCAGTTCGGCATCTTCCGGCTGGCCGTCACCATCTCACTGGGAATCAGCTACCTCTCGTTTGGCCTCGAGGCCACGGTGCTGCGGCTGGCGAGCGAAAGCCTCGCCGTGCAGGCCTGGGACCGGCTCGCCGAGATTCTGTCGGTGGCCCGGACGCTGCTGACAGGGGCGGCGGCGGTGGGCCTGGCCGGCACCGTCGTTATCTCCCTGTTCCTCCTCGGCGTGCTGAAGGTTCCCGAGGCCGACCGGCCTGCCGCGGCCGTCCTGATTCAGACGATGAGCCTGGCTGCAGCCTTGCGCCTGGCGACAACGGTCTACGGCGGTGCGCTGCGGGTCAAGCAGCGTTTTGACCTTGCCAACGGGGTGATTGTGGGAGGGACGCTCCTCCAAGCGGCCCTGATCATCATCTGTTTCGAGGCGGGGTGGGTGCGGATGGAAGTGCTGGGGATCGCCCGGCTGGTGACCGCTGCGGGGAGCGCGGTGGCGGCCATCGTGCTCGCGCACCGCCTGTTGCCGCAAGTCAGGCTCTCGTTCAAGCGGTTCACCCGGACGGCCCTTCGCGACGTCTTTTCCTTTGGCGCGTGGATAGCCGTCAAGATGGTGACCCGCATGACGGTCGAGCAGGCTGCCGTGTGGATGGCCAGCATCGTCTTTGGGATGGTGGCCGTGGCGGGGCTGGCCATTCCCCAACTGGCGTCGCAGTACCTGACGCAGATTGTGACGGGCCTGACGGCGACCTTGTGGCCGATTGCGGCGAAGTACGCCCTCCACGGCGAGCGCGAGAACCTGGCGCGGCTCTACCGGGTCGGCACCCGCCTGACCATGCTCATGCTGGTGCCGGCGGCGATTGTCCTGGTCACCCACGGACGGCTCCTCATCGGGTACCTGAAACCGGAGTTGGCGTGGTCCTACTATTTGATGCTTGTGTATGTGGGGCTATTTCTTGCTCGGGCGGCCGTCATACCTGCGGATCACATCATCATGGCCAGTGGCTCGGTCCGTCAGGTGGCCATCAGCCAGGCCATCGCCGCGGGGACGGGCATCATGCTCGGGCTGGCGGCCGTCGCCTGGACCGGCTGGGGGCTTTACGGGCTCGTCGTCGGCCTGTTTACGCCGTTTGTCATCCAGGGGCTCATCTACCTGCCGTATCGGATTCGTGTGGAGATGGGGGTGGGATTCCGCGAAACGTTCCTGGGTTGCATGGCGGGTCCCCTGGTGGGCGGGGCGGTGCCCCTTGCGTTCGGCTGGATCCTTGTGCGGCTCTGGGAGCCGGCGAACCTGTACTGGACCTTGTTGCAGATGGTCCTGGGCGCGGCCGTGTACGCTCCTGTGGCATGGTGGCTGATCCTTTCGGCCGAGGAGCGTGGGTTGATGCTTCGCATCTTTCGGCGAGGCCGCCCGCGCCAGCCCCCCGGCGGGGCGGCGGAGGGGGATCGCCCATAGCGGCGGCGCGCGCTGTCAAACGTCGCGCGCCGGCTTCCCGGAGCCGCGCTGCCGGGTTAGGATCTCGGCGATAGAGGGTGGTAGGCCATCAGCCTTCGGTGGATGACGCGCTCCCGGGCTGCGTCGAGCGGTGTCTTGTACCAGGGCCGGAATACTCGCCGTCTCCGGCGCCCTTCCCGAAAGAGCCGCCAACCCAACTCGCGGCACAGGTCGAAGCAGGGACGGTCGAGGCGGGTCTTGGCGGCGGTTAGATAAGCGCCGATGAACGTATCCGCCATGTCGTCGCCGCGCAGTGGCAGGATTCGGTTCGCGGGCACCAGGGCAAACAAACTCAGGGCGAACCAAAGCAGGTCGAAATAGGGGGGGCCGAAGGTGGCAGGCGTCCTCAGGAACGGTGCCGACGACCAGTCCAGGATCACCAGGCGCCCCGTCGGTTCGTGGAGGCAAACGTTGGACGGCGTGAAGTCGCCGTGGAGGAACGCTTGCGGGCCCGGCACTCTCATCCATTCTGGCGGAAGCGGGGCCTTCAGCGATTCCGGCAGGACCAGATGCGCATGGATCACGACCAAGGCCTGGGCGGCCCGCCTCAAGGCCGCTTCCAGGCCGTGTTGCATCCCCATGGCCATGTCTGCGAGACTTAGCAGGTAGTCAAGCCGCTCGAAGTCGGCCACGCCGGCCGCCTCGTTGAAGTCAACCACCTTGGGCACGTAGAAGATGCCGGTAGCCTCGGCCAGTTGGCTGGCGAGGCGCGCCCTGGCGATCTCCACGGCCAAGATGGCTGGCGGTCCCTTCTTGCGAGCGACGTTGCCGGTGAATTCCATCATGAGAAGGGTGCGTTGGGCTAGCTGTCCTCCTGCTGCGTTCTAACCGCTTCGATGCCGGCAAACCGCAATGAGTTCCTGGGAGAAGGGGGCGAGCCACCGCGCCCGCATCGCCGATGCCTCGATGCAGTGTGCCCAAGCCTTCGGCATGCGCCGCACGAATGGTGGAGGAAGCACCCCCAGGTGCGGCAGGCACACGACGTGCAAGCCCGCGGTGGCGGCCAGATTCCGCATCTCCTGGGCCGACATCACGTTGTAAGGGGCTCGATCGGCCCGGCAGCGGCTGCGGATGTGGCCAAGGAGTGCCCACGGAGTTGTCCGGTTGTTATGGATGTTGAAAACGAGGTAGCCATCGTCTGCGAGCAGGGAGGCCAGGATGCGCATGATGACCTTGCGCAAGGGCGGTTCCGCGTTGAGGAAGAAGCGAAAGGCTGTAATGAGGTTGAACTTCCGGCCGGCCAGCACGTTGCCGGTTGTCAGGTCCGCCTGGATAAGCCGCGTGTGTTGCAACTTGCGGGCCGCCCTCTCGAGCATGGGGCTGGAGACGTCGAGACCCACACACGTCCCGACACGGCTCTCGAGAAACTGAGTGATTCGTCCGGTGCCGCACGCAAAATCCAGCAGGTGGATGTCGTGGTTTGGGAAACGCCCGGCCAGGAACTCGGTGAGGAACGTCTGCTCCAGAGTCCACAGGAGGCGCGAGTGGGAGTCTCTCGTGTAGTGAGCATCGTAAGAGACCCCCTTGTCCTTTGCAGTGTGCGAGTTTCTGTAGCTGGCGATTCTCATTGGCTGCTTGGCTGCCCGTCAGACCAGTTGCGGTCAAGCGGGCTTCATTCCTATCGACAGTCTAGGGGGTTTTCTTGATTCCGTCAATCGCCATTCGCTGGTGTTAAGAGCTCGTGGCACGGCTGCGCAAGGGAACCAGTAGGGCAAGGGCACCTCATCAGAAAAATCGAACATCCGGCGCGCGAATGGACGATAGCCATGGTGCGCTTGACCGTCGGACGGGAAGACGGTATTGTACGCTGAAATCTCTCGCCGGCGCCGGATACCGACGCGTCTGCGGGTCGGATGTGGGTCTTCTGCTATCGGCGGCGGTGTCTGCCAATTCCGGCCTTAGGGTTGGCGCGTGGTACTGCATGAGCGCACCGGCGTGCTGGGGTGACCGGTGCGGGGGGTGAGGTGGACTGGGGCGAGGGGCCGCACCGGGGCACGAACCACGGGCTTGACCGCGAAACGGGGTGTAACCATGCAGATCGGATATCCGTCGCCGGCGACGGCCGACCAGTCGCTCTTGGCCGCGCCGGCGGGAGCGATGGCCGACGAATGGACGCCGCGGAAGTACTTCCTCGTGCTCCTGGCCTTGGGGATTCTAGTGGGCGTCGTGGTGATGGCGGGCTTTCTGCTGGGGCAGCCCTGGGTTGGCGCGGTCGCGGCGGCGCTGCCCATCGGCCTCATGATCCTCGTCAAGCCGGAGTTCGGCCTCTACCTGTTCTTGTTCTGGTATCCTTTCGAGAACTTCGCGGCGATTACCCCGTACGTCACCCTTTCGAAGGTCCTGGGCATCTTCACGCTCGCGGTGCTGCTGATCCACGCGGTTCGGACCAGCCGATTCGCGTTGGGGGCCTCGGCGTTCTGGTTAGCCGTGGCCTTCACCATGTGGTCCGGGCTGACGCTCGTCGTCGCCCAGGTGCCCGAACTGGCCGTGGCCGCTATCCTGACGCGCTTTCAGATGGTCGGTCTGATTTTCGTGGTGTTGATCGCGTGCTCCACCGCGCAGAGGGCGAGGACGATGTACTGGGTGGTGTTCATCGCGTCGCTGATCGTGTCGGTGGGCGGGTTCTTCCTGGCCCCGGAGACCGGGGGGCAGCCGTGGGAGGTCCGCCGCCTGACGGTGGGCGCTGGCGCCGTCAACATCGGGTCCGACGCGTTCGCCAAGGCGATCATGCCGGCCATCTTTCTGGTGCCTTACCTTCTGGGGCAGGTTCGGCGCTCGTTTCGCCCGCTCGTGCTCGGCTTGGCGGCCGTGGTGCTGGTGGCGATGGTCGGTTCTGGGAGCCGTTCCTGCTATGCCGCCACGGCCATCGGGGTGGTGGTGGTGGCACTGGTCTATCGCCCTCTTCCTGTGGGGCGGCGCATCTGGCTAGCCGTCGGCGTCGTGACGGCCATCGCGGCGTTCGTCACTGTCGGCGCGGCCTCAGGGTTGTGGGCGACGGGGCTCTGGACCCGCGTCGTTGAACTGAGCCAGCGGGGGCTTACCGAGGGGGGACGGGACCAGATTTGGGGCGGCGGCCTCCAAATGGGCGCCGAGCACCCCCTCTTGGGCGTCGGCATCGGCAACTTCCCCATGGAACTGTTGATGAGGAAGGGTGTCTTTAAAATGGGCCACAACGACTTCATCACGCACTTTGCGGAGACCGGCATTCCGGGTATCCTCCTGTACCTCGCGATGCTGGCGGCCGTGCTGAGGTCGGCGTGGAAGACCAGCGAGCCGGCGCTTCGGGCGGGGTTGATTGGACTGTTCGTGGCCGTCGTCATCGCCAGCATGGCCAACCCGTCGTATGGCGACAAGAGTTTCTGGATGCAACTGGCCCTGTGCGCCCTGGGAGGAGCCGTTTCGGTGGTTGCCCCGGGGCCCGCGCCGGCGCCCGGGCCGGCGTTGGGGGCCGACGGTCGCTTGGCCGGTTCGGCCGGTTGATGGCGGTGGGGTGAGACAAGCACGTCCTCGGGGGCGCCCGTCTCATGAGTGCCGGGCAGTGTGGTCGGCCAGAAGGGGTCCGATTAACCCTGCAATGCCTCCCTTCGCGGCCATACGGGAGGCCGGTCGATGATGAGGATGGACAAGTACTACGACTGCCGCCGCGCGAGACAAGGTCCTTCGACCTGATGTTGAAAGTTGTCATGGTGACGTCGTTCCCGCGGACGCCCCCCGAAGCCCACGGGGGCGTGGAGATCGCGTGCCTCCGCTTGGCCGAAGGGCTGGCTGCCTACGATGACATCGACCTTCACGTCATTGCGCTCGGGGCGGCACCCCCGACCACTGAGCGATGGACGGAGCCGCGGTGCACCGTTCACCGCGTCCGTGGCGCCTGGCCCGGATTCCTGACGTATTGGAACGTAACGCGGCGGCGGGTGGACCGGACGATCCGAGAGATTGCGCCCGATGTGGTGCATGTTCAGACGTTCGCCGGCATTCTCGGTCCGCGCTGTCCGGCGCAGACCGTTCTGACCACCCATGGCGTTGAAGAGAGGACGCTGGCGGTGATGAAGGGGTCTGCGGCAAGGATCAAACAATGGGTCTTTGCTGCGGTGGAGCGGCGGGCCCGCCCGCGCTATGGCCACTTCATTGCCACCAGCCGCTACGTCGTGGAAGCCCTCGGCGACCAGATTCAGGGCCAGATTGTCTCGATCTACAATGCGGTGGCTCGTTCGGCGTTCAAGGTCCGTCGGCAGGAGGCCCCGAACCGCCTGCTATACTTCGGCCGGGTCAAGGCTACCAAGAACATCCACGGCCTGATTGACGTGGCCTACCACCTGCGCGAGGCAGGCGTGGACTTTGAGTTGCGCGTTGTCGGCCCGTGCGAGTCCGCGGCTTACTGGGACCGTCTCCAGGCGGACATCGCGCGGCTGGGCCTTGCGGAGCATGTGCGGCTGGTGGGGAAACTGACGCCGGAAGGCGTTCAAGAGGAACTCGGCCGGGCCGCCTGCTTCGTGATGGCCTCGTTCCAGGAGTCGGCCCCGCTGACTGTTTCCGAGGCGATGGCGGTGGGCGTGCCCATTGTCTCCACCCGGGTGGGTGGCATCCCGGACCTCATGGAGGACGGCCGGACAGGTTTTGTGGTGGAGCCAGGCGACGTAGCCGCGTTCGCCCAGCGGGTCCGTCAACTCCTGGAGTCGGAGCCGCTTCGCCGGGCGTTCGGGGCCAGGGCCGTCGAGTTGGCCCGCGAGCGGTTCCACCCCGACGCGGTGGCCCGCGAGACGCGGAAGGTCTATTATGCGGCCGCGGGCCGGCCGTTGCCTGCTTGAAGACACCGTTGAGGGCGAATGAGGTCGCGATGCCAGGACTCCTGGCGGTCATCGGCAAGGGCGTGGACCAGGGTGGCCTGGAGATCGAGCACCGCGCCCTGGGACCGCTCGTTGCGGACCAAAAGAGGTTCGACGCGGCCCTCGTGGCGCGGTTCACAAATCCGAAGTTCCTCCGCGACAAGGTGTTCCAGGACGATGACGAGGTCCTGGTGGCCCTCGACGCCGTTATCTTCAACTTCGCCGCCCTGAAGCGCCAGTACAAGGCCCAGGACTACTTCCAGACCGTCAAGGCGATGTGCCGACAGTCGGGGGACCGGTTCTTCGAATCGTTTCGCGGCGGTGTTGCCACATCGCCTTGCAAGCCTGCGCGCGCACCGGAAGGCGGGATTTGTGGTCATCGGCCGTGCCGACGGGAGCACGGTACCGGGTCGCCGTCATGTCAGGCTGGACCGCGAGGCCAGGCCGGCCGAGACATCGGATGCCCGCCCGGGATAGGTTGATGTTAGGGGGACCGGCGGGTAGAATGCGGGCCGCGCCAGGGCAAAGACCTGAAGAACCGAGCGTTCGCTCGGCCAGCGGGCCCGGGACGTGGCACGGATTTATCACCCGGACCGGGTTGCCGAACACACGCTGGCGGTGTACAAGAAGGTGGCTTCCGAATGGCGAGGAAGAGCGGCACCGGCCGGCGCATGAACGTCGGTCCATGGGCGGTCAGCCGAATAGGGTAGAAGGGAGTCTGGATGCTCGGTTTTGTGGCGATCGGCGGCGACGGCCTCGACGCGCACAGGGTCCAACCGGAACCTCACACCATGGGGCCGACCGTCTCGGACCGGATCGATCTGGAAGGGGTGTGTCTGGCGCGGACGACGAACCCGAAGTTCCTCGATGACAAGGTCCTGGCGGCCGACGACGAGGCCGCGGTGGCCCTTGACGGGGTGGTCTTCAACTTCGCCGCGCTGCGGCAGGCCGAGGACGCCCCCGATAACTTCCAGACCCTGAAGCGTCTGTACCAGCAGCACGGGGACACATTCTTCACGCACCTGCGCGGCGAATGGGCCGGGGCGCTCTACGACCGGGCGCGCCGCCGGTGGGTGGCCTTTACGAACCAGACCGCCTCCAAGCCCCTGTTCTATTACGCGCGCGACGGCCTCTTCGCCTGCTCGACCCAGTTCGACGTGCTGGCGCAGGTGCTGAGGGACCTCGGGCGTGGTCTCACGCTCGATGAGTTTGGGGCCTACTGCCTGCTGACATACGGGTACATGATCGAGGACGCGACGCTCGTCTCCGAGATCCGCAAGCTCAAGGCCGGGCAGTACCTGACGTACGAGGGAGGCCAGGTGCGTGTCGAGGAGTGGCTGCGGCTCTGTAACGAGCCCTATCTGACGGACTCGAAAGAGGACATCATCGAACGGGTGGACGACCTCTTCAAGCAGGCCGTCGCCATGCAGTACGAGAAGGACCGGGCCTGCGGGTACGACCACCTTGCGACCCTAAGCGGCGGCCTGGACTCGCGGATGAACGTGATGGTGGCCCAGGAATTGGGCTACCGGCCGCAGGTCGTCATGACGTTCTCGCAGACCGGCTACTGGGACATGCGCATCGCCAGCCGGATCGCGCGGGACCTGGGCCTCGAGTTTATCTTCTATGCCCTGGACGGCGGCGACTATTTGCACCGGGTGTTTTTCGAGGCCGTGCGGGCCTCGGGCGGGCTCATCCTGTACGGGGGCTCGGCCCATCTGCTGTCGGCCCTGAAGCGGTTTGACACCGGCCGCGTGGGCATGCTTCACACGGGCATGGTCGGCGACGCCGTGCTCGGCAGTTTCCTGACCGGCGTCGAGACCGCGCAGGCCACGTTGCCCGCCGGCGCGTACTCGACCGTGTTGCTGGACCGCATCGCATCGGACGTCCAGGCGGCGATGAACCGGTACGAGACCGAGGACGAGTTCCTCATGTACAATCGCGGCTGCAACGGCGCCCTGAACGGCAACTGGACCACCTACCAGGTGACCGAGTGCACCTCGCCGTTCCTCGACGTGGAGTTCCTCACGTATTGCATGCGCATCCCTCGCCTGTTCCGCAACAAGGAGCAGATCTACATCGACTGGATCATGGCGAAGCACCCCGCGGCCGACCGATACGTCTGGGAGAAGACCCACGGCGCCCGGGCGTCGGACGGCCCGGTCATGCGGTTCGTCAAGAAGTACCTCTGGGCCGCCTCCGTTCTCGGACGCGGGCGGTGGGACCTGGTGTCGATGAATCCCATGAAGAACTGGGAGAAGACGAACGCGGCCCTGATGGCCTGGATGCAGGAATACTGGCGCGATCACGCCGAGGTACTCGACGACTATCCCGAACTCCGCCGCGACTGCGAGCGGCTCTTTCGCTTCGAGGGCTCGTGGAAACACGGCTCGATCCTCGACAAGACCCAGGTCATGACCCTCGTCGAGGCGGTCCGGATGATCTGGGAGTAGCCGTCCGCTGCACCGCCGCGAGAGGAGACACAACGTGTACGACTGGACGGGAAAGCAAGTGCTCGTCACCGGCGCCGGGGGGTTCATCGGCAGCCACCTGGTCGAGGCGCTCGCGGGCGCGGGGGCGCGGGTCCGGGCCATGGTCCACTACAACAGCCGCAATGACTGGGGCCAGGTTGAACTGCTCGACCGCGAGGTCCGAGACGCCCTGGAGGTCATCGCCGGCGACATCCGCGACCCGTTCTTCTGCCGGAAGGCCGTCGAGGGATGCGAGGTCGTCTTCCACTTGGCGGCGCTCATCGGCATCCCGTACTCCTACGTCGCCCCGGCCGACTACGTGGCCACGAACGTCGTCGGCACGCTGAACGTCGTCCAGGCCTGCCGCGACGTGGGCGTCGAGAAGATGGTTCACACCTCGACGAGCGAGACGTACGGCACGGCGCAGTACGTGCCGATTGACGAGGCCCATCCGCTCCAGGGCCAGTCGCCGTACTCGGCGAGCAAGATTGCGGCCGACAAGATCGCCGAGAGTTTCTACCTGAGTTTCGAGACGCCGGTGGCGACGCTCCGGCCGTTCAACACGTTCGGCCCGCGTCAGTCGGCCCGGGCGGTCATCCCGACGATCATCAGCCAACTGGCCGCCGGGGCGAAGCAGGTGCGGCTGGGCTCCCTCGACCCGGTGCGCGACCTCACGTACGTCAAGGACACCGCCGCCGCGTTCATGGCCGTGGCCGAGTCGCCCCGAACCGTCGGCGAGGTCGTCAACGCGGGCAACGGCCAGGGCATCCGCATCGGCGACTTGGCCAAGACGATCGTCGATATCATGGGCACGGGCGCCGAAATCGTGACCGACCCGCAGCGCGTCCGGCCCGAGAAGAGCGAGGTCATGCGCCTCGTCTCGAGCGCCGAGAAAATCCGCGACTTGGCCGGCTGGCAGCCGCAGACCTCGCTCCGCGACGGCTTGGCGGCCACGGCCGAGTACGTCCGCGCCCACCTCGACCTCTACAAGCCCGACATCTACAACGTGTAGGAGAAGACCGTGAGAGCCGTCATCCTTGCCGGCGGAAAAGGCACGCGCCTCCGGCCGTACACGGCTACGCTGCCCAAGCCGCTTGTTCCCGTCGGGGACCGGTCGATCCTGGACATCGTGCTGATGCAGTTGAAGCAGGCGGGCGTGGCGCGCGTGACGATGGCCGTCAGCCACCTCGCCCACCTCATCCAGGCGTACTTCGGCGACGGCAGCCGATGGGGCCTGGAGATCGATTACAGCCTGGAGGACAAGCCCCTCAGCACCATCGCGCCCTTGACGCTCATCGACGACCTGCCCGAGCGATTCTTCATCATGAACGGCGATGTGCTCACGGACCTCGACTTCCGCGACCTCTACCGGCGGCACGAGCAGACCGACGCCGACGTCACGGTGGCGACGTTCGAGCGCGACACGCGGATCGACTTCGGCGTGCTCCACACCGACGAGGAGGGGCGGGTGGTCGGCTTCGAGGAGAAGCCTTCCTATCACTTCAGCGTCAGCATGGGCGTGTACGTGATGAGCCGGCGGCTGCTGGACGTGGTGCCCGCCGGTGAGCCGTTCGGTTTCGACGATCTCATGGTCGCCTGCATCGAGGGGAGCCGGCGGGCGATGACCTATCCGCACCGCGGGTACTGGCTGGACATCGGCCGGCCCGACGATTACGCCGAAGCCAACGAGAAGATCGACGAGTTGCTCCCCCGCCTCTTCCCGGACGGAGAGCCCAGCGCCTCATGACCGCCCGACGATTCAAGACCGTGGTTGTCACGGGGGCGGCCGGGTTCGTCGGGCGCCACCTCCTGCGGCACCTGCGCGAGGCGGAGAACGGACCCGACCGCATCGTCGCCTGGGACCTCCGCGAGCCGGACGAACGCGGCGCGGCGCCGGAGGCCGAGTGGCGGCGCGTCGACCTCGCCGATGCCGGGCAGGTGGCGCGGGCCCTGGACGAGGACGGGCCGGATGCCGTCCTCCACCTGGCCGGCGTTGCCCGGGCCGACGATCTCCAGACGTACTTCCGCGCGAACGTGGCCGGGTGCCGGAATCTCCTGGCCGCGGCCGCCGACTGGTCCGAGCCGCCGCGCGTGCTGGTCGTCGGCACCGCCGCCCAGTATGGCATCACCTCCGGCGACAACGAGGTCGTCGAGGAGAGCCGGCCGCTGCTGGCGCGCACGCCCTACGGCGTGACGAAGATCATGCAGGAGCAGTGGGCCCTGCTGGTGCACGAAGCGGGTGACGTGCCGGTTGTAGCCGTCCGGCCGTTCAACATCATGGGACCCGGTCAGCCACCGTCGCTGGTGCCGGCCGCGTTTCTGCACCAGGTCCTCGACGTACTCGACGGTCGGCAGGAGGCGGTCCGGGTCGGCAACGTCGAAACGTGCCGCGACTTCACCGACGTGCGCGACGCGGCCGCCGCCCTGTGGTTGCTGGTCTCGGCGGACGAGGCGGTCCTGGGTACCGTCTACAACGTGGCCTCCGGCGAGGCCATCCGCATCCGCGAGATGCTCGAGGCGTCCCTCGACCTGGCCGGGCAGGAGATCCCCGTCCGCACCGACCCGTCGCGATTCAAGACCGTGGACGTTCCCAGCATCGTGGGAGACGCCGGGCGACTTGCAGCGGCCACCGGCTGGAGGCCGACCATTCCGTGGCGGCAGTCGCTGGCGGACACCTGGGCGGCCCTCCGTGCCACCACCGCATTGCCTGAGCGCTTAGAGGGTGAATAACCATGCGGATCGCCATCCTGGCGCATGGGATCAGTCCTTTCGGCCACTTATACGCGCAGGCATTCCGTCGAGCGGGACAGGAGGCGGAGGTCTTTTCGCTCAGCGCCGTACCCGAGAAGATGTCGCTCGGCCCGGTGACGATTGTCGGGTCGGGTGACTTCCGGCCGTGGGAAACGCCCTCCCGCCTGGCGTACCTGAAGATAATCCGGCCGCTGAGGCGCGCGCTGAAGCGTTTCGGGCCGGACGTGGTCTTCGGCCTGTACCTGTCTTCCGGCGGCCTGATGGCGTGCGTATCGGGCTCGCCCCATGTGGTGGTCAGCGCCCAGGGCAGCGACGTCAATACGCGGACCGGCAGCCGCCTCTGGAGCAAGGTGTTTCGATGGGAGGGCCGGCGGGCGATGTTCGTCCACGCCGTCAGCGAACCGCTGGCCGACACCCTCGCCCGCGCGTTCGCCATCCCGCGGGAGCGGGTTCTCGTCTCACCCGTGGGCGTGGACACCGGGTTCCTTCAACCCGTCGGGCCGGACGCCCGACCGGGGACGAACCGCGTCATCAGCACGCGGGCCCACCTTCCGATCTACGATCAGGGGGCCCTTCTGCGTGCGGCCGTGGGCCTCCGCGAACGCGGCGTGCCGTGCCACGTGTCCTTCACCAGCGTAAGAGAGGTGGGGCGGACCAAGCGGCTGGTCGACCAGTGCGGTGCGGCGGACCTGGTGACCTTCCGGGACGGGTACGCGTACCACGAACTGCCGCAGATCCTCGCGGGGGCGGACGTGTACGTCTCCGCCTCCAGGAGCGATGGGACGAGCCAGTCGCTGCTGGAAGCGCTCAGCACCAGCACGTTCCCCGTCGTCTCGGACATCCCGGCCAACCGGCCGTGGGTCGAACATGGGGAAAACGGCCTCCTGTTCCCCGTAGGGGACGACGAGGCTTTGGCCCACTGCCTGGAGCGGGCGTTTGCCGACGACGCGCTCCGCGCCCGGGCCGCCCCCCTGAACCGGCAGATTGTCTGCGAGCGCGGCGACCTGTACAAAGAGGCGAACAAACTGTTGGCGGCGTTCGAGGAACACCTGCACCAGAAAAGGTGAGTCACGGCATGGGCCGATCTGAGCCAATCCGCCTGATGACGGTCGTGGGCGCCCGCCCCCAGTTCGTCAAGGCCTCCGCACTCTCGCGGGCCGTCGAGGGAAGGGCGGAGGTGAGCGATGCGATTGTTCACACGGGCCAGCACTTCGACGAGAACATGTCGAGGGTCTTCTTCACGGAACTGGCGATCCCCGAGCCGAAGGTCAACCTGGGCATCTCGGGCGGCCTGCACGGCCAGATGACCGGCCGCATGCTCTCGGCCCTGGAGGAGGTCATCCTGCGGGAGCAGCCGGACGTGGTCCTCGTCCACGGCGACACGAACTCCACCCTCGCCGGGGCGCTGGCGGCCGTCAAACTCCACGTGCCGGTGGCGCACGTCGAGGCGGGGCTTCGCTCGTTCAACCGCCGGATGCCGGAGGAGATCAACCGTGTCCTGGCCGACCGCGTGGCCGACCTCCTGTTCTGCCCGACGCCGACGGCCGTCGAGAACCTCCGGGCCGAGGGCGTCACGGACGGCGTCTTCCTGACCGGCGACGTCATGTATGATAGCGCGCTTCACTACACGCACCTGGCTGAGGAGCGGTCCGACGTCCTCGCGCGGCTCGGCCTCGCGAAAGGGGAGTTCTACCTCGCGACCATCCACCGAGCCGAAAACACGGACGCCCCGGACCAGTTGCGGCGGCTCCTGGCTGCGCTCGACGGCGCGCCTCGGCCGGTTGTCCTGCCGGTCCATCCTCGGACGCGCCAGGTCATACGGCAGGAGGGGCTGGCGGTCCGGCACATCCGGCTCCTCGACCCGGTTTCGTACCTCGACATGCTTGTGCTGGAGACGGCGGCGCGGGTGATTTTGACCGATTCGGGCGGCGTGCAGAAAGAGGCCTACTTCGCCGCCGTCCCGTGCATCACCCTGCGCGGCGAAACCGAGTGGGTGGAACTCGTCGAGGCCGGGTGGAATCGCGTCGTGGGGGCCGACCCGGCGGCCATTGCGTCGGCCTTCGAGTGGGCCGAGTCGATGGACCGTGCGGCAGCGGGCCGATCCCTCTACGGCGACGGCCATGCCGCCGAACGCATCGTCGGCATCCTTCTGGAGAGGGCCGGCGCCTAGGGTCTTGCGCATGAACATCGTCTATGTGCATCAGCACTTCTCGACGACGCGCGGCCATACGGGAACGCGCAGTTATGACTTCGCGCGTCTGCTGGTGGCGCGCGGCCACCGCGTGACGGTCGTGACCGGTGTCTATGGCGCGGGCGATGCGTGGGACATCCCGCCCCGCCAGCGCGTGGCCCGCCGCACACTCGACGGCATTGACCTTAGGATCGTCAACGTCCGCTACGACAACAAGCAGACCATCGCGGCGCAGATCCTGGCGTTCCTCCGATTCATGGTCTTCAGCACGCTCGAGGTCCTGCGGGTGCGGGATGCCGACGTCGTCTTTGCCACCAGCACGCCGCTGACGGTGGGCTTTTGCGGGACGGCCGCGCGGTATCTTCGCGGTCGGCCGTTCGTGTTTGAGATTCGCGACATCTGGCCGGAGTCGGCGATCGCGGCGGGGGCGCTCAGGAACCCGCTCCTCATTTTCACCGCGAAGGTGGCGGAGCGTCTGTTTTATCGTGCCGCCGACCGCATCGTGGTCATCGGCCGCCGGATGGACGAGTTGCTGCGCGATCGGCTCGGCCGCGCGGGCGACAAGATCCGCGTCGTCCCGCTGGGGACCGACCTCGCGCTCTTTGACGCCGCCGAGCCGGACGTTGCGTGGCGCCGGGCGTGCGGCCTCGAAGGGAAGTTCGTGGCGGTTTACGCCGGCGCTCACAGCCGACTGAACGGTCTGGTGTGGCTCCTCCGGGCGGCGGCGCACCTCAAGGACGACCCGGACATCCGCATCGTTCTCATCGGCGACGGCGTGACGAAGCCGGACCTCATGGAGCAGGCCCGTGCCGAGGGGCTGGAGAACGTCCTCTTCCTCGATCCGATTCCCAAGGAGCGGCTGGCCGGTGTCCTCAAGGCTTGCGACGTGGGGCTGATGCTCCTCCTGAACCTGCGCATTATCGAGACCGCGTGCCCGAACAAGTTCATGGACTACCTGGCGGCGGCCCTGCCCGTCCTCGTCAACTTCAACGGTGAGGCGGGCTGGATCTGCCGGGAGGAGGGTTGCGGCGTGGTCGTGCCGCCCGACGATCCGGCGGCCTTGGCGGCGGCGATCCGCGGCCTGGCCCGCGATCCCGCGCGGCACAGTGCGATCGCCCGGCGCGCCCGGGCGGTGGTCGAATCGCGATTCGACCGGGCCCGCCTGGTGGAGGATTTCGAGCGCGTCCTGCGGGAGGCCGTCGGCCATGAATCCCCCTGAGGTCCCGACGCCGCCTGCCGGCTCCGCGACGCCCGTCCTCCATGCCCTCTCCGTGGACGTGGAGGATTACCGCCAGATTCTCTCGTCCCGCTTCCGAGGCGCCCCCGGCCCGGTGACGGCCGAGTTCGAGCGGAACATGGAGGCCGTCCTCGAGTTGCTCGGCGGGGCGGGCGCCAAGGCCACGTTCTTCGTGGCGGGCACGGTGGCCGAGGGCCGGCCGGACCTCGTGAAACGGTGGGCGGCCCTGGGTCACGAGATCGCCTCGCACGGCCACGACCACACGCCCATCTGGGCCATGACGCCCGCGCGGCTGAAGGAGGAACTCGCGGGCGCCAGGCGCGCCCTGGAAGACGCCGTCGGCCGGCCGGTCGCCGGCTACCGCGCGCCGATCTTCAGCGTCCGGTGGGACACCCTGTGGGCGCTCGACGTCATCCGCGAGGCGGGGTTCACCTACGATTCGAGCATCGTGCCGGTCCGCATGAAACGATACGGGATCGACGGTTTCGACGAGTCGCCCTGCGTCTACGTCCTTCCGTCGGGTGGCAAGATTGTCGAGATCCCCCTCACGACGTCCCGCGTGTGGGGGCGGCGGATGCCGGTGGCGGGCGGCGGGTACTTCCGGCTTCTTTCGTATCGGCGGATTCGAGAGGCGGTGGCCGACGCCGAGCGGCGCGGCGAGGCCTTCGTGCTCTACTGCCACCCGGACGAGATGGGCGGCCGGCGGTTCCGGGCCGTGGACCTGGCCTCCGGGTGGCGAGACCGACTCTCGGCCCTTATAATCTCGGCCCGGTCGAACGTCGGGCGGCGGCGGGTGCCCGGGACGGTCCGCCGGCTCCTGGCGGAGTTCCGATTTGCTCCGGTAGGGTCTCTGGCCCGAGACGTACGGGCGCGGAAGACCGAAAGGGTTCTGCCGCCGGCCCAGGACGTGGCAGCGCGGCGGGACGGATGGAGGTCGGCGTGAGGCGCACGTGCTACCGCATTGAGCCGTTGCGGCCGGAGAACCTTGAAGGCGCCGTCGAGGTACATGTTCGGAGTTTCCCGGGCTATTGCCTGACGAATCTGGGGCGGCGATTCCTGAGGCTCCACTATGCGGACTACCTCGAAAGTCCGTTCGTCGTGGGCCTGGTGGCCATCGAAGAGATGACGGGGCAGGCGTTGGGCATGGTCGTCGGACCCGTGGACGGTCCGGCGTTTGACCGGTGGGCATCGGGCCGGAACCGCGGGCGCAAGGTCCTGTGCACGTTCGGCGCCCTCTTCGGCTCTGTGCGGCTGTGGGGCCAACTCGGCGTGCGGGCCGTGCGGCTCCTGGTCCGTGTGCTCGGCCGTCTCGTGTTCCGGGCGCGGGGCAGACGACCGCCCGAGCGCCGGGCGCCCAGGGCGGGCATCCAGATGATCGGCGTCGTCCCGGAAGTCCGGGGGGGGGGCGTCGCGTCGGACCTCGCGCGGGCGTTTGAGGAGGCGATGCTTGCCCGCGGCGTGGACCGCCTCGGCCTGTCCGTTCGCACCGACAACGCCAGGGCGATTCATTTCTATGAAAAGAACGGGTGGCGGTGCTTCCTGAAGGAGGGCGCCGCCGGCTACTATGTCAAGGAACTCCACGGTTCCGCGTGACCACCGACAGGAGTCGTGCCGCATGCGAATCTGCTTCTTGACGCAGTCCTTCTATCCCGACGTGGGGGCCCCCCAGGCCCGGCTTTACGAGTTAGCCGTCCGCCTGGCGAAGTTGGGCCACCCGATGACCGTGCTGACGGGCATGCCGTATTACCCGGAAGGCTACATCAAGCGGGGCTATCGCGGGCGCATCCGGATGGTCGAGCAGGTGAGCGGCATCCGGATCATCCGGACGTGGTCCTCCTGCTCGTGGGCGACGGCATGGAGAAGCCGATGCTCCGCCGGGAGGCCGAACGCCGACGCCTGGAGAACGTCCGGTTTGTTGACAGCGTTCCCAAAAGCGAAATCGGTGACTGCATCAACGCCTCCGACGTGTGCACGGCCGTCCTCCAGGCCAACGACACGTTCAAGACGGTCTATCCGAACAAACTGTTTGACTACATGACCTGTGCCCGTCCGATTCTCCTGGGCATTGACGGCGCGGCGCGCCGATTGATAGAAGAGGCCGGGGCTGGGATCTTCGCCAAGCCGGAGAACCCGGACGCCCTCGCCGCGCGGGTCCGCGAACTGAAGGCCAACCCCGGCCGCTGCGAGGCCATGGGCCGTGCCGGTCGGCGGTTCGTCGAAACGCACTACGATCGGCGCGACCTGGCGCGCCGGTACGAGCGAATCCTCAAGGCCGTGGCCGGACGGGGCTGACCCGGCCGCTCCGTACCGATTGCTTGGCGACACGGTGACCTGCATGAACAAGTCGCTTCGGATTGCCATCCTAACCGAATACTTCTGGCCGGAGGGCGGCGCGCCGCCCGGCAGGCTGTACGAACTCGCCGTGCGGCTCAGACGCCTCGGCCACGAGATGACCATCCTGACGGCCCTGCCGAACTATCCGCGCGGCCGCATCTACGACGAGTACCGCGGACGGCTCTGGATGACCGAGCACCACGAGGGCCTGCGAATCCTGCGGGCGCCCATCTTCCCGACCCAGTCGGCGCGGTTCTTCACGCGGATGACTTGCTACCTCTCCTTCGCCTTCTCGAGCGTCCTGGTGGGCTTGGCGGGGCTGGGCAAGCAGGACATCTTAATGGTCGAAAGCCCGCCGCTCTTCCTGGGCGGCTCGGCCTGGCTGCTCGCGAAGACGGCACACGCGCACCTGGTGTTCAACGTCTCGGACGTATGGCCGGGGTCGTTCATCGCCATGGGCATCGTCGAGGCCGATTCGATGATGGCCCGGATGGCCTTTCGGGTCGAGAAATGGCTCTACGAGCACTCGCGTATCGTCACCGGGACCAGTCCCGGCCTCATCCGCGATATCAAGCAGCGGTATCCCCACGTTCCCGCCACCGTCATCACGAACGGGGTCGACACGACGTGGTTTCGGCCGGACCGCCATGACCCCGTGTTGCGGCGGGAGTTAGGCATTCCCGAGGGGGCCTTCGCCTTCGGATACCTCGGCCTGCCGGTCGTGAGCACGATCGGGGGCGAGTTGGCGGAGGTCCTGGCCCGGCAGGGAGCGGGCGAGTCGGTGCCGCCGGAGCCGCCGGCCATGGCGGACGAAGTGGAGCCGGTGCTGTGCGCCCGCGACCAGGCCGCGGTCGACCATCGGCGGCGGCGCGGATCCTGGGTAAAGGCGTACGATCGGCCGGCCATCGCCGCGGGCCTCGTGCGAATCATTGAGGAGGGGCGAGGGCCCCATGCACCAGACGGGTGAACGCGACGGTCTCCGGCGGCGGCTCCACGTGGCCTTCTTCACGGACTACTTCTGGCCGGAAATCGGCGCTCCCCAGTCGCGGCTCGCGTACAACGCCCGGTTCCTGGCGTCCCAGGGACACCGCGTCACGGTCGTCACCACGTTCCCCAACTACCCGGAAGGCGTCGTACGGCCGGCCTACCGCGGCGAGGTGTTCCGGCGCGAGCGATGGGAGGGCTGTGAGATCCTGCGGTCGTGGTCGTTCACGTCGCCCGACCGCCGTATGGCAAACCGACTAAAATCATTTATCTCTTTGGATGCCACGGCCAGCGGGCTGACGCTGCCCCGCCTGGTGGCGCCGGACGTGATGCTGGTCGAGTGTCCTCCCCTGCTGAACGCGGCGGTCGGCCTGGTCTGGCGGAGGCTGAAGCGGGCCGCACTGGTCCTGCACGTCTCGGACCTCGAGGTGCGTGCGCTGCTGGAATGGGGCCTGATTCACGGCATGGCGGCGTGGCCGCTCAAGCGGTTTCAGCGAGAGGTGCTCCGCCGGGCCGACGGCGTCGTGACCGTGAGCGATTACTGCCGGGACGACCTGGTCGAAGGCGGCGCCGACCCGCAGGACGTGGCGGTCATCCCGAACGGCGTGGACGTGGATCACTTCGTCCCCGCCTCGGACCGCCGGGCGCTGCGGAAGGAACTCGGCCTGCCGCTCGACCGAACCATTGTCGTCTATGCGGGTACGCACGGTCACGTGCATGGCGTGGAGCAGATCGTCGAGGCGGCGCGCACCCTTCGCGACGAGCCGATTTACTTCCTGATGATCGGCGACGGCGTCGGCAAGGCCGAGGCGGTCCGACGAGCACGCACGTACGGGCTGGAGAACATCCGCTTCCTGGCTTCCCAGCCGCTCGACGTGCTGCCGGACTATCTGAACGCGGCGGACATCGGCCTCAGCACTCTGACCGACCGTGAGACCAGTCACAGTGTCATCCCGGTCAAGATGCTGACGTACATGGCCTGTGGCCTGCCGTTTGTGTCGTCGGACCGTCGGCACTGCCGCGAGATCGTCGAGGCGACCGACGGGGCGGGCGTGCTGGTGCCGGCCAGCGACGCCGCCGCCCTGGCGGAAGCCGTGCGCCGGTTGGCGGCCAGGCCGCAGGATTGGCCGCGGATGGGCGAGCGGGGCCGGGCGTACGTCGTTCGTGGCTGGTCGCGCCGCCTGCAGGCGCAACAGTTGCTGGAGGTCCTTCGCCACGCCGCTGCTCGCCGCACACGGGGCTGAGCCGATCCGGCGGGTGACGGGCCGGGGGCTACGCCTCGGGCGTCACCTGCCTGACCTCGAAGGCGGGAGGACGGTCCACGTCGGCAGGGTCCAGGACGAACGGCTCGTACGTCGTGGTGGGCAGGTCGCTGCGTCGGTCGGCTGCCTCGGCCAGCGTGATGCACTCGAACGACCGCAGCAGCCCGCGGAGTTTGGCGGCCGTCCGCTTTCGGCCCATGCCCTGGTGAAACCGTACCTTCCATGGAATGGGCACCGAAAGGCGCCGGAACTCGCCCGGGTCCAGTTCGTACGGGTGGCAGTAGAAGACGAGCGGGCCGGCCAGTTGCCTGTGCGCCTTCCGCAGGGCCCACCGCAGGACCATGCCGGGCATCAGCCGGGCGTATCCCCCGCCCGAGACGGGCAGCCGCTTGCCGCCCAGGACCAGGGTGGTCAGGGGTAGTTCGACGATGCTGCGGCCGCCCTCCAGCGTGACGCGCGTGGGGTGGCGCGGCCATTCGGGAATCCCGTAGCGGGCCTTGGCCATGGGGAAGATGCTGGAGTCGTACGTGTACCCGGCGCGGGCCAGCACGTCGAGGGCCCACAGGGATTCCCCCACGATGGAGAAATCCGGCGCGCGGAACCCCCGTGGCCGCTCGCCGCACGCCCCCACGATGGCCTCGGTGCTTCGGTCGAGGTCCTCGGCGAACGCCTCCGGCGAAAGGCGGAAGATCTCGACGTGGCCGAAGCCGTGCGACCCGATCTCGTGTCCGTCCTCCCGGATGGCTTCAACGACGCGGGTGTGGCGCTCGGCGAACTTGCCCAGCACGAAGAACGTGGCCCGCTGGCCTGGGAACTCGGCCAACAGGTCGAGCAGGTGCCGCGTGTTGTCCGCGCAGTAATCGCCCACGGGCAGACTGCGGTCCCAGGAGGACTGGGGCCAGTCTTCCACGTCGACCGACAGGGCCAACGCCGGACGCGTCACGGTTGTTCCCCTCGGCAGCCAATAACCACGTAATCCATGCCCGCGCCGGGAATCTTGGTGATGCGGACGTCCTTGAAACCTGCCTTGCGGACCATGGCCTCAATGGCGTCGCGGTCGTGGAAATAAAGGGGGCATCGCTTGATCCAGTACCGCACTTTTCGCAGAGGGGTCCGGAACCAGTGCGTGCTGGGAAAACTCAGGACCGCCTTCTCCGTGACCACCTTGGCCAGCGCCGTTAGGAACGCTTCCGGGTCGGCCACATAGTCCATGACGCCCATGACGATGGCGTAGTTGAATGGCTCGTCCGGGGCGTCGTCGGGGAACGTACCCAGGCGGAACTCGCACCGGTCGGTGGCCCCTGCGGCTTCGGCGCGCTCCTGGGCCAGCCGGATCATGCCCGCGGCCATGTCGAGGCCTACGACCCGTTGGGCGCCGCGTCGGACGGCCTCCACAAGGTACGGTCCGGAGCCGCACCCGACGTCCAGGACGGTCTTGCCCCGGAGCGGATCAAGCGCCTCGAACGTGCGGCGGAACCGCTCGAACATGTCGGAGCGGAACTTACGATCTACCCACTGCATGAACCGGCTGCGCTTGCGGTCGTAGAAGGTGTCGAACGTGACGGCGGCGCCGTCGAAATACGTGGCAACGTCGTCACGTCCGTCGCTCTTGGGTTTCTCGGCCATGCGCTGGTCCTGTCGCAAATGGTTCAAGGGGAGGGTACCGCCGGACCGGTGGCGGCAGGCGGTCCAATCTGCGCCACGAAGTCCACCGACCGCCGGGCCGTCGACTCGTTTGCTCGACGGTGTGTGGGCAGGTTGACGACCTCGCGGCAGGCCTGTTCCGCCACGGGGCACATGCCCTCCCGATAGCCGTACTGCTCCATAGGCGTCTCGATGGGATGGAGCGGGCACTCGAACCACGTGCCGAGTTCCACCAGGTGCTTCGCCGCCTCCTGGACGGCCCGCGCCTTGTCGGCCGCCCGGACGGGGTAGCGAACCAGCACCGGGTCCATGTACTCCGGGATGTCGGGCACCTCCCACCCGGCCTGGCGGAGGAGCCGATCGTAGACGTGCTTCATCTCGCGGCGGTGGGCGATGTTGCGGTCCACCTTCCGAAGTTGACTCAGGCCCGCGCGGGCTTGGCCCCGGCTCATCCGCATGAAGAAGTCGGGGGGCATCTGTGGCACGAACTCGCACGTGGCGCTCGAGCCGACGACCGCTCCCTTGCGGGTCAGCCACCGGAAGGCGGCCGTCGCGAACGCCGTCGTCTTCGGGAAGATGGTGGTCCGGTAGACCAGCCGCTGGAGCGAGAGCATGAGGGCGACCCCGGTCGGCGGCCGGACGCACTCGGCCTCGCACAGCGAGGCGATGCGCTCGCCGAGGTCGGCGTCGTGCGTGGTCACCATCCCGCCGATGCCCGTTGTAAACGGCTTGTTCCACTGGAACGACCAGTAGGACGCCACGCCGAACGTCCCGCACCGCTTGCCCTTATACGTCGAGCCTAGCGCGAGGCAGCAGTCCTCGATGACCGGAATGCCGCGGCGGTCGCTGATTTCCAGGATGCCGTCCATCTCGCACGGATACCCGTAGGTGTGCTGGGCGATGATGACCTTGGTCCGGGGCGTGATCTTTTCTTCCAGCAGGCGGACGTCCAGGTTGTAGGTCGCCGGCTCGATGTCCACGAAGACGGTTCGGGCGCCGAGGTATTTGACGGGGTTGACGTCCATGACGCAGGTGTAGCCGGGCAGGATGACCTCGTCGCCTTCGCCGACGCCCATGGCCTTCAGGATGGCGTACAGGGCCACCCGGCCCTTCCAGAAGGCGAAGGCGCGGTCGGCCCCAAGCCACGAGGCGAAGGCTTCCTCAAACTGTTTCACGGCATCCGACATGGTCGGCGCCCTGTACGGGGAACCCCGGTATCATACATCGTTGCCGTCGGCATTTTCCAGTGGAAGACTGGAGAAGAAGATGCCCGGCGACGCCTGCCTGGACGCCGGATTGGGCTTGGTCCAAGGGGGTAGCGACGGCTAAGAGGCGGTGGATTTGACCTCCCCCTATCCCCCTGGTATTCTTGTGACCAGTGTCAAATGAATGGGAAACGGTTCTTGCCTGCGCCTCTTCCTCTGCCTTGTGCCGTGGCGGGCGCTCGGGGCCCTGTTGGCCGGCGGCGTTGTGGCCTTTGCGACGGGGCTGGTGGACGACCTGAAGGAGATCCGTCCTCGCTACAAACTGCTCGGCCAGGCTGCCGCCGGGGCGATCCTGTTGCTGGGAGGGATACGCTGGTTTGCGTATCCGCACCTGAGTTGGCTGCCGGTTCTGCACTTTGCCGAGACGTCCGTCTTTGTTCTGGTCGTGTGCCTGGTGATGCATTTCCTCGTCGTCATCGGGGCCAGCAATGCGACCAATCTTCTGGACGGTCTCGACGGCCTTTGTTCGGGCGTGACGGTCACGATCTCGATCGGCTTCCTGCCCTACAACCTCCCTCCCGCACGCATCTTCATGGGGGATGCCGGGAGCGTCTTTATCGGCTATGTCCTGGCGGTGATGATGATCATGTTCGCGGGCCGCTTTGGGATGGTCAAATGGTTCGTCGGCGCCCTGTTCATCTTCGGGCTGCCGATCTTTGATACGGGCGTCGCCCTGATCCGTCGCCTCCGCTACCGCCGCCCCATCATGATGCCCGACCGCAGTCACGTGTACAACCAGATGGTGGACCGCCTTGGCCTGTCGGTGCGTGCGACCGTCGCCGTCCTGTTCGGCACAAGCGCGGTCCTGGCGGCAGTGGGGCTGCTCGTCCTGTACATTCGCGGCCGCTACGCGAGTGTCATCTACCTGGTGGCCGGTGCGTTGCTGCTGGTGCTGGCCTGGCGGCTTGGGTTTCTCCGCATGACGGCCGAGGAGAAAGATGCCGCAGATCGCTACCTCACTCGGCGACGAAGGAGATGACCCCACCCCTTGCGGACGAGGACACGGCCGGCGTATAATAGAGAAGACGGGCAGGCCAATGAGCCGATTTATCGGATGGCACGATATGCGATACACAGCCGTCATGCTGCTGCCGCTGCTGGTCGGCGCCTTGGCCTCGCCGGAGGCCAGGGGCCCGGATTGAGTCCGCTGACAGTGACTCGGGTGCGAAGCGCCGACTCGATGAGTTTCGAGAAGCGGGGCCGGTTCCGAACGCTGAAGGAAACGACCCTCGCCCTCGTCGAGCGGGCGCGCAAGCGCGACGACGTCAGCCCCGGCCGCCTCGGACTGGGTTTTCACCAGTTCATGTTCCCCCTGCCGCTTCTGGACCGTCCGGATATCGGCTACGGGTTCTTCTCGCGGACCGACCTGGTTGGCGGCGGAACCGTGGACCCCTAGGTCTTTCTGGCCTCCTTCACGGAGGACGTGCAGCAGAGCCTCGGAGAGCCGGGGTTCCTCGACCTGATGGAAGGGTTGCTGGCCGGGCGGCCGCCCGCCGGCCAAGGGTCCCAGGCTCGACCAACTGTACGACACGCAGTTGGCGG
>CAZEBQ010000016.1:0-20344 GCA_964510295.1 uncultured Anaerolineales bacterium
TGGCCCTGACCCGCTTTTTTCCCGGCCGAGCAAGGGCCTCGCTGAAAGGTCTCATAGCGTTGTAGTACCCGGTTTCTGCCGGCGTCCACGTTGACCTCAAGTTAGCGTAGTGTGAGTTTGTGCAGCACGGCCAGTGTCCCCAGAAAGACGATCCAAACCGCGTAGGCCGCCGCCGCCAGAACCAACACCCAGACGGGCAGCCGGCTACGTTGTGGCGTCGGGTCGCTCATCCGCAAGTTCCTCCACCCTCGGCAGCACGAGTTCCTTGGCGAGAATCTTCACCGTGGCAGCCAACGGCACGGCGGCAATCAGACCGAAGAGGCCGAACACCTGGTACCCGACGAGCAGAGCGACCGTCAACGTCACGGGATGCAGGCCGACGGCCTTGCCCTGGATCAGCGGCGTCAGGACCCAGCCCTCGAGCGTCTGGACGAGGGCGAAGACGACGGTGGCGCCGACGACGGCCCACCCGCTCCCGGCGTCGAGCCACGCCACCAGCACCGCCGGTATCAGGCCGACGAAGATGGGCATAAACGGCACCACGCCGGCAAGCCCCGTCACCACGCCGAGGAGGTACCAGTACGGCACGCCGACGATGGCGAGCCCGACGGCGGTCAAGACGCCGATGACGGCACAGACCACGAGGCGTCCACGAAGAAACGCGCTGATGGCCGCGTCGATCCGGCGGACGACGTCTTCGACGCGCCCGCGGTACTTGCCCGGCAGGCGGCGCCGGACCGCCACGACCATCCGGTCGAAATGCATCAGGAAGAAGAACAGGTAGAACGCCGCCAACGCCGCGCCCACCACGAACCCCTGAAGGTCCCAGAGGAAGTCGAGGAACCCCTCGCCGGCAAGTTTGACCGTGTCGAGGACGGTCTTAAGGAGGCCTTCCTTCGCCCGGGCCGAGTCGCCGACGGCCTTCAGGGCGCGGTCGTACCACTTGCCCTCGCCCGACTGCAGACGCTCCGAGACGCCGCGGACCCACTCCAACAGGGCCGGCAGGTAACCGCGATCCCACTGCGTGTTGCCGTTGAGATCGTCGTAGCCCGGTGCCTGCTCGATCGCCGGCTCACCGACAACGGTGACGCCCAGGTTATAAAGTTGCCAAAGCAGCGGGGGAACCGCAAACAGCACCACGGCCACGCACACGCCCAACAGCAGGAGGAAGATGAGCGTGGCGGCCAGGCCGCGCGGGACGCGGTGGCGCTCGGCCCAGCGCATGATCGGGTTCAGGATATAGGCGACGGCCAGCGCCACGGCCAGGGGCGCCAGGATCTCGCTGAAGGCAAACGAGAGGAGGAGCAGGACGAGCGCGCCGGCGGCGATAAGGACATCGGTCCGCCACCTTCGCCACAGCCGCGTCTCAGTCCTCGGCGTCGTGCTCATCGGCTCCTCCCGCGCCGAGGCGCAATTGGAATCCGCGGTCGAAGGCTTCGTCGAAGTCGAGGGCTGCGGCGAAGTCGTCGCGGCTGTCGTCCTCGGTCTTCCGCAACAGTCCGACCTCGACCATGCTGAAGACGATCTCGCCGATGTCCTCTGAGGATCGGATGCCCCAACTTTCCAGCACCGTTCGCGCGAGGCGGCCGAACTGACGCAGGGCAAACTCGCTCAATCCTTGGCACAATTCGCGGCCGCTCACGTGCCCCGACCGCTCCATCTTGTGGACGGTGTAGCCGAGGGATTCCGAGACGAAGACGTAGGCATCGCGTGCGTAGCGTCGGTCGTCGGCCAGGATCGCATCAAGCAGTTCGTCGGCCGATTTGCGTTCGTCCATGTCGGGTCATGCCTTGTCGGGCCGGGCGGCCTGTTCCGCCCGGGTCTCGTGGATCACGGCGTCGACGGCCTCGGGGTCCACCCGTTCGGCGATCCGCTCGTAGGCGTTGATGGTCCGGTCTCCGAGGCGTTCGCCGAGGTTCGTGAAGTCGGGCGTCGGGCATCCGAGCAGGCGTCCGACCTTCTCGGCGAAGCGCGGCAGGACGGGGCCCAGGTACGCCGCCAGGAGACGGACGCCGTTGAGGACGGCCGTCAGGGCGACGCGGGCGCGTTCGGGGTCGGTCTTGACGGTTTCCCAGGGCCGCTCGCGTTCCATGTATCGGTTGAGTTCGTCTGCCTGAGCGGCGATGGTGCGCATGGCGGCGGCGAACTCGCAGGCCTCGTAGGCGCCTCCGACGTCGGAGGCGGCGGCTTCGAGCCGGTCAACGAGACGAGCGCCGTCGGCATCGATGCGGCCGAGGCGGTTCTCGAGCCGGCTGGCCAGGAGGCCGGCGCTGCGGCTGGGCAGGTTGGCGAAGTTGCCGACCAGGTCGGCGTTGACGCGGGCGGCGAAGTCGGTCAGCGCCAAGTCCACGTCGTCGATGCCCGGCCCCAGTTTGCACGCGTAGTAGTACCGCAGGTACTGCGGGTCGAGGTGGTTGAGGTACGTGGCGGCGTTGACGAAGGTGCCGCGGCTCTTGCTCATCTTCTGCCCGTCGACGGTCAGGAAGCCGTGGACGAAGACGCGCTCCGGCACGCGGTACCCGGCCGCTGCGAGCATCGCGGGCCAGAAGAGGGTGTGGAAGTAGAGGATGTCTTTGCCGATGAAGTGGTACAGTTCGGCGTCCTCGTCGATCCAGTACGAGGCCAGGTCGCGCCCGTTGCGCTCGCACCACTGCTGGGTGGTGGCGATGTAGCCGATGGGCGCATCCCACCAGACGTAGAAATACTTGTCGGTTTCGCCGGGGACGGTGAAGCCCACGTACGGGGCGTCGCGCGAGATGTCCCAGTCCCGCAGGCCGGCGTCGAACCACTCCTGGAGTTTCGCGACGACGTGCGGGTGCAGGTGCTCCTCGCCGACCCACTCGCGGAGCATGTCGGCGTAGGCCGACAGTTTGAAGAAATAGTGCTCGGAGGTGCGGAACGTGACGGGCGACTCATCGATGGCGCAGCGCGGCTCGGTCATGTCGGCGGGGGTGTAGACGGCGCCGCAGACCTCGCAACTGTCGCCGTACTGGTCCTCTGCCCCGCACCGCGGGCATGCGGCCCGGACGTACCGGTCGGGCAGGAACATGCCGAGGGTCTCGCTGTAGGCCTGGCGGATCTCGCGTTTCTCGATGTGTCCGCGCGCGCGGGCCCGCTCGAAGAACTGCTCCGCCAGGGCGCGGTTCTCGGGCGAGCCGGTCGTGGAGTAGTTGTCGAAGCCGACGTCGAAGCCGGCGAAATCCCTCTGGTGCTCGGCGTGGTACCGGTCGACCATGACCTGGGGCTCCAGGCCCTCGGCCTGAGCGCGCAGCATGATGGGCGTTCCGTGGGCGTCGTCGGCACACATGTACCGGCAGTCATGCCCGCAGGATTTCTGGTACCGTGCCCATATATCGGCCTGGAGGTACTCGACGAGGTGGCCGATGTGGATGGGTCCGTTGGCGTAGGGCAGCGCCGCGGTGATGAGAATGTGCCTGCTCATTCAGGTCCCCTGCTTGTTGCGGGGTCCGGCCTGGTTTCCAGGCGTCGCGGGTGGTTTCCGGTTGGCGGCCGGGTCGGGGTTGTTCGAGTTGCCGGGGGCTGCGGCGGCGCCCTTGCCCCGGCTGCGGCTGCGTCCGCCCCGTTTGGATCGGCGTCGTCGTCGGCTGCGATCCGCTTGGGGGGCGTCGGGCTTCTTCTTGGGGGCTGCACCGTCGGCCTTCGTCTTGGGCTCGGGCGTCTTGCGGTGGGGGTCCTTGGATTGGGTGGCGGCCTTGTGGTTCGGTCGCGTCTCCCGCCGCACCCCGGCGCGTTCGGGCGTCGGCACCTCCTCGGGCGGGATGAGGCTCTCGACCGGCACGTTGATGCGTGTGCCGGAGTCCAGAACCACACGGACCATCTGCGTGACGACGTCCGACCCGATCACCTTGCCGCACCCCTGCACGGTGCCGACGACGGTCTTCTTGCGTGGCAGGTTCTTGGCGAGTTCGCGGTACGTGGCGTGCTCGTACCGTAGACAACACATGAGTCGTCCGCAGCGTCCGGAGATTTTGTTGGGGTCGAGTGTGGCCTTCTGGATTTTGGCCATCTTCATGGAGATGGGTTCGAGGTCCTTGATCCAGGCGCGGCAGCAGAGTGGTCGTCCGCAGCGTTCGTAGTCGCCGAGGAGTCGTGCCTCGTCGCGGACGCCGATCTGGCGCATCTCGATCCGCGTCTGGAACTCCTGTGCGAGGTCGCGGACCAGTGCGCGGAAATCAACGCGTGATTCCGACAGGAAGAAGAAGATGATCCGGTCGCCGCCGAACAGGTGCTCGGCCTCGACGAGTTTCATGGGCAGTTGGCGTTCGGCGATGCATTTTTCGCAGAACTCGAACTCGCGCCGGGTGCCCTCGGCCAGGTGCCGCTCCTCGATTTCGTCGGTGTGCGTGACGAGCCGGAGGACCTCGCCCCTGAGTTTCGGCCCGGGCTCGGTGGAGTCGGCCCCGCGGCACACGATGTCGCCGATCTCCATGCCACGGTCCGACTTGATGACGGCACGCTGGCCGCGCCGCCACCGGTCAAGCGTGTACGTGAACCGGCCGATCATGCCCATCAGCCCGTACCGCACGACGAGGGCGGGGCGTTTGGGCTCGGTGGCCTGCTTCGCCGGCTTCGCGGTCGTCGTGTCGGCGTCGGTCGCACCGGGGGCGTCGGCCGACGGCTCGCTTCGCTCGGCGGCCGCCTCACCTCCGCCGGACGGGGCGTCTGCGCCGGGCGAAGCCGACACCGCCTCCGGTTGGCCCTCATCTGTCAAGACACACTCCCTCATGCCCGGCCCGAACGGCCAAGGGGCCGTGCCAAAACCGGCGCTTCCGCCCGGCGCGCTTGCCGGGCGACCGCGAGGATTGTATCGGCTCGCCGCAAGACCTTCAATCGCTTTTGCCTGGGGCACGAGAAAAGGGTCCGACCCGATCCACCGCCGCACAGCCCCCAAACGGCCCTTTTACGCGCGGCGGGTCGGGAGACCCGCCGCGCGGGAAGTTTCGTTTCGCCGGTGGGACTGCCGGCCCGAGACGAGGTGGGGGTGTTGCGAAGCGGTCATCTGGCCTCGATGGCGGCGATCATGGCCTTGGCGGCTCCGGGCTTGTCGTCGGGGGCGCGGGCGGCCTTTTCGAGGTAAGGTTTGGCCTTGCGGTACTGGCCTGTGGCGTAGTAGAGGTAGCCCATGAGGAGGTTGCTCCGCACGTCGTCGGGTCTGTCTGCGAGTTCGCGTTCGAGTTCGGCGACGATGCGGTCATAGACGTTGACTTCGGCCTTGGGATAGACGCCCCTGAGGTTGGGCGCCGCCGTCGCCCACTGCGGGTGCCGCGCGAGTTCGCGTTCCAGCACAACGGCGACCTGAAGGTACATGCGGCGTGCGAGCAGTGCGTGGATGCGGCCGAAGAAGGCGGCGGGCCGATCGGGCTCCAGCGCCACCCCCGCCGCATACAGGGCCTCGGCCTTGCCGTAGGCCCCTTCCTTCATGGCGGCGTGGGCGCGCATGACGTAGACGGCGTACGTCGAAACGGGCATCGGGGTAGCGAGCACGGGTTGGCCGTCGAGTGCGGTCTGGTCGGCGGCGTTCTGTTCAGGCCAGGCATCTTCGGGGCGGGTCGAGGGGGCTTGGTCTGTCTCGAGGGTTGTGCCGGCGGCCTCCTGCTGTTGGAGCATCCAGGGGCCCTGGGTGCCGGCCGCCTCGGGTCCCTGCCAGAAGAGGGCGGAAGGGTCGTCGGGCATGGTCATGTCGCCGGCGTGAGCGCCGGTCTGGTCGTCTTCGATGAAGATGTTCGTGGGCTTGGACTCGAAGGCGTGGCCGAACTTCTCGTAGGGCGACCGGTACAGGTCGTCGACGCCGGTCGGGGCGGGCGGCTCGGTCACCTCGTCCGGCATGGGCGAGGTGCGTCCGTCGAAAAGGGCCGTCATGTCATTCAGGACGCTGGGCGGAATCGCCAGGCCGCCGGTGGTCATGGGGCTCTCTACCGTCGGCACCGTGTCGGCGGTTCCATAGCCGCCCGTAAACACCCCCCCTCGGTTAGACCAGTACGGCAGCGGCGGCGCGTTGACGTTTCGCGGGGCGTACGGCGCGCGGAGGCCGGGCTGCGGCACGGCAAAGCGGACGCCGGCCGTGTAAGGCGTGGTCACGCTGGCCGACCCGGGGTAGAAGGCGCCGAGCCCGCCGTACTCCAGGCCGGTGCCGACGTCGGCGATGCCGATGCTATCGCGCCGGAAGTTGCTCAGGCGCGTCGAGGGCACGTCCATCGACAGTTGGCTCCCCGTGGACCGGTACGGCGAGGTGCCCTGGAACGATTTGCCGAGTCGCAGGTTGCCCGTGACCGACAGGTTGCCCGGGTTGTAGTTGCCGAACCGGTAGGGGTCGTACGGTCGTGCGGCCGGTCCGAACCGCATCGTGCCGCTCGGGATGTAGGCGGGGCTCGTGTACCGCAGGTCGTATCGGAGCGGCGTGTAGTACTGGCCGCGGGCCGTGCCGGCGAGGAGGCCGACGGCGGCGCAGGCGGCAGCGACCATGACAACGTTCAACCGTTTCATGCTCCCCCTCCTCCGGTATCAAGACCGGTCCGGAGCCGGTGGTGCTCCCATTGTATCGGCATCCTCCGCCTCCATCCGTAATTATACCCTGTGGAAGCGGCGGTTGAAACCCCCGATCGGATTGGACGGCGTGCGGCGGCCAAGCGAACGGCCCGCGGGGCGCGGGTGCGCTGCGGGCCGATCGAGCCTCTCAGAACCCGTGGGGGTCACGTCCCGTTGTGGACCTCGACCGGTTTGGCGGCGTCCGTCGTGGAGGCCTCGAAATACAGGTGGTCGTCCTTCATGCGGATGGTGATGAGGTCCTTGCCCTTGTAGGCGCCGCGCAGGAGTTCCTCGGAGATGTGGTCCTCGATGTGATGCTCGATGGCCCGCCGAAGCGGCCGCGCGCCGAAGTCCGGGTCGTAGCCGAGGGTAATCATGTGCTCTTTGGCCGGGTCGGTGAGTGTCAGTTCGAGGTTCTGGATGGTGAGTCGCTGGCGGAGTTTCGCCAGTTCGATATCCACGATCTCCTTCAGGTCGTGGCGTGTCAGTTGTCGGAACATGATGGTGTCGTCGACGCGGTTGAGGAATTCGGGCCGGAAGTGCCGCTCGACCTCCTTCATCAGGGCCTCTTTGGTCTGCTCGTAGGTGGCCTCGGCGGTCTTTCTGCGGAATCCGAGTCCGGCCTGGTTCTTGATGATGTCGGACCCGATGTTCGAGGTCATGATGAGGACGGTGTTTCGGAAATCGATGCGGCGGCCGAACGAATCCGTCAGGTTGCCCTCTTCCATAATCTGCAGGAGCATGTTGTAGATGTCGGCGTGGGCCTTCTCGATCTCGTCGAGGAGCACCACGCTGTAGGGCCGGCGGCGGATGCGTTCGGTCAGTTGGCCGCCCTCTTCGTAGCCGACGTAGCCGGGCGGTGCGCCCACGAGGCGCGACACATTATGCTTTTCCATATACTCGGACATATCGATTTGGATGAGGGCATCCTCGTCGCCGAACATGAACTCCGCCAGGGCCTTGGCGAGCAGCGTCTTGCCGACGCCCGTCGGGCCGATGAAGATGAACGAGCCCATCGGCCGCCGCGGGTCTTTCAGGCCGCTGCGGCTTCGGCGAAGCGACCGCGAGATCGCCGTAATCGCCTCGTGCTGGCTGACCACCCGTTTGTGCAGTTCGTCTTCCATCCGGAGCAGCCGCTCCATCTCCTCGCTCTCAAGGCGCTGGAGCGGCACGCCGGTCATGCGGCTGACGACCTCGGCCACGACTTCCTCGTCGACGACGCCTTCGGTCTCGTGGCTCTGTTCGCGCCACTCGCCGAGCAGTTTCTCTTTTTTCTCGCGGAGCCCTTCGACCCGGTTCCGCAGTTCGGCGGCCCGTTCGTAGGCCGAGGCGGCCACGGCCTCTTCCTTCTCCTGGTTCAGCCGCTCCATCTCCTGTTCGAGTTGCGTCACGTCGGGCGGACGGGTCATCGCCCGCAGGCGGACCCGGGCCCCCGACTCGTCGATCACGTCGATGGCCTTGTCCGGCAGGTACCGGCCGGAGATGTACCGCTCGGCCAGGTCCACGGCCATCTGGATGGCCCCGTCGGTGATCTCGACCCGGTGGTGGGCCTCGTACCGGTCGCGGAGGCCGCGGAGGATCTCGACGGTTTCCTGGGGCGAGGGCGGCTCGACGATAATCGTCTGGAACCGGCGTTCCAGGGCGCCGTCCTTCTCGACGTACTTGCGGTACTCATCGAGGGTGGTGGCCCCGATGCACTGGATCTCGCCTCGCGACAGGGCCGGCTTCAAGACGTTGGAGGCATCGATGGCCCCCTCGGCCCCGCCCGCCCCGACGAGCGTATGGAGTTCGTCGATGAACAGGATGATGTTGCCGGCGCGGCGGACCTCATTCATGACGGCCTTGATCCGCTCCTCGAACTGGCCCCGGTATTTCGTTCCCGCGACCATCATGGCCAGGTCCATGACGACGATGCGCCGGTTCAGGAGCAGTTCAGGCACCTCGGAGTTCACGATCTGCTGGGCGAGGCCTTCGACGATGGCGGTTTTGCCGACGCCGGCTTCGCCGAGCAGCACCGGGTTGTTCTTGGTCCGGCGGCACAGGACCTGGACGACGCGTTCGATCTCGTTGTGGCGTCCGATGACGGGGTCGAGTTTGCTTTCGGTGGCCAGCGCCGTCAGGTCCCTTCCGAAGGAATCGAGTGCGGGCGTCTTCGACTTGCCGCGACGCTCGCCGCCCTCGGCGAAACCGCCCTCGGCCTCCATCGACGCGCCGAGGATGTTGAGGACCTCGGCCCGGACCTCGTCGAGTTTAAGGCCGAGGTTCATCAGGACCTGGGCCGCCACGCCGTCGTGTTCGCGCAGCAGGCCAAGCAGCAGGTGCTCGGTGCCGACGTAGTTGTGTCCGAGGTTGCGGGCCTCTTCGATGGCGAACTCAATGACCTTCTTGGCGCGCGGCGTCTGGGGCAATTTGCCCATCGTAACCATGGCCGGACCGCTCTTGACGATCTTCTCGACCTCGATGCGGATCTTCTTCAGATCCACCTGGAGGTTGTGGAGCACGTTGGCGGCCACGCCCTGGCCTTCCTTCACCAGGCCAAGCAGGACGTGCTCGGTGCCGACGTACTCGTGGTTGAAGCGCTGGGCTTCCTGGTTGGCCAGGGCCATCACCTTGCGGGCTCGGTCGGTGAATCGCTCGAACATACTCAGACCTCACAGATGCGCGGCGTACAGGCCACGGCCATTGCCCCCGGCGCGGCCGGCACGCTCGCACCCATCCTTGGCGTCCTATTGTAACCATCTATGCCCGGCAGTTCAAGCCCAATCAAGCGGGCCGAACGTTTAGACGCACGGAGGCTGCCGTTGTTCTATCGTCAGAATCGCTGGGCCGCCCCAGCCAAATCGGGCCTTTGGCCCCCTGAGGAACCTTTTTTGCGGCAATCGAGGCACTTTCAGGCCAACGGGTCGCCTGGTGAACTGCGCCTGCGGCCCGGCCGGCATGGCCTTCCGGCGGCAGAACACCGGGGCCGACCGCCTTCGTCATCGACGCACCACACCCGGCCCAGGGGCCTCCTACTGCGCCAGCCTCGCCTCGCCCGAGAGCATCTTCAGCCGCAGGCTGCGCCAGAGCACACACGCACTCTGCACGCCCAGGCCGAAACAGCCGGGCTCAGTGACCTCAAGGCCCTTTCCCACCGAGAGGTCCGATAGTGACCCTTTCCAGGCCATGTAAGGCTCTCCATCCAGATTCACCGTGACCTCGGCCTGCTTGCCTGCAAGGACAACTTTGGCGTGCAAGGCGTACTCGCGGCCGTTTTCAAGCGCGCCGGGCCTGACAACCGCGCCGCTAGTGCCTTGGATGGACTCGAGTGCACTGGACTCTCCCCTGTTCTTGCTCAGCACCAGGGCAACTGCGGTTTTGCCGATAGGCAGAACCACGAACACCTCCCTGTTCTCCGAGGTGCGGACGAATCTACCTTTCAGTTCATAACTGCCCTGCGGCGCGGCAGGAACCAGGATGCGAGCCCAGGGACTCCGGGGGTCACCAGGCCTCCAGATGACGGCAAGCCCGTCGGGAAGCAGCAGCCACCTGCCCATCACCATATCCCTTGTGGGATCGACCATCGCGAGCAGGTCAATCCATCGGCTCCTGCCCAGTTTCTCAAGCGCCGCCTCGACCTTCTCCAGGGCCAGAACCGCCCGCGTGCGGAGTTGGTCCTTGGCCGTGTGAATCTTCAGGAAACGCTCCAGGTAGGCGCAGGCACGCTCGTACATCCCCACCCTGGCGTAAGAGGGGGCCGCTTCGGCCAGGCCCCGGTACCACTCGCCCAACTCCACGCACGCCAGTTCCGGCGCTTCCTCGACCGGCTTGGCGGCGGCCGGGACGTACTTGCACAGCGCCTCATCCTCCACCCCCTCGACGTACCTGGCGGCCTCGGCCGGTCTGCCGGCGTTCAGGCACAGGCGGACCAGTTTCTCGCGTGCGGCCGTGTTCTGGGCGTCCTTGTCGAGCAGGGCCTTCAGGTTGTCGATCTCACGGGTATCCTGGATGGCCTGCTTGACATCGTTCTGCCGCTCCTCGATGTGATTGCGTCTCTCGCTCTTGATAGCGATGGCGATCCTGCGGGCCTCGCCGCACACCTTTGCCGCTTCGGCGGCGTCACCCGTCCCAAGTCTGCAATCCACGAGCGTGAGCATCGCATCGATGAGCGCCTCGCCCGGCTCGGCCTTTGCGTCCTTCGGCGCCTTGGTGAACTGCTTCTGAAGGACGGAGACCTCGCGTTCGGCGCACTCGCCTGCCTTCGCGGGAACTTCGGTCTTGAGGACATCCATCGCCTCCAGCGCCGTTTCGTAACCGTCCGCATGGACCGTGGCCAGATCATACGCCCTCTCACAGAGAACTGCGAGTAGCGGCGGCTGATCGGCAGCCTTCCTGGCGGCCGCCAGCAGACGGGCTGCCAGTTCTACGTCGTCTTTCGTGTCGCGCGTCTCTTTGACGCGCTTCACGTCACGCCCGTAAAGGGAGTCGAAGTCTTCGACCGCTTTGTCGGTCTCGGCAGCGCGCACAGCAACCGGCAAAACTACAACCGTGACGCAAGCCACGCCAAGAAAGTGCATTGCGCGCGTCATATCGTCCCCCCTACTGCTCGATCCGTGGCGAGAACCGGCCGTTACGAACTGCCATTGTATTATGCTGGACAAGACCGAGTCTGTCAAAGCGCTTCGCGGCATCCCAGCCCGCCGCCTCGGCACCGGCAGAGCGCGGGTCAGCCCGCTCGCGGAGTCAACTCGCACGCCCTTCAGGCTCGGTGAGGGCGGCGAGTTCGCGGCCGATCTCGAAGTCCCACCGGCCGGCGTCGTCGAGATACCGCGCACGCCGCAGATACCGAACCGCCGCCTCGTGCCGGCCGCGCTGCGCGGCAAGGGTGCCCAGGTGCAGCGTGGCCTCCACGTCGTCGGGGTCGGCCCGGAGGAGGGTGTTGCAGGCATCTTCGGCATCGTCAAGCCGCCCCTGGAGGGTGGCGATGAGGGCCTTCTTGAACACGTCGTTGCGCCGGTCGCTCTCAAGATGCGCCCCCGCCGCCCGACCACGAAGGTACAGCACGACCTGCGACCCGGCGTAGACGGCAACCGCAGCGACGGCGGCGGGGACAAGACGCTCGGCCGTGGCGGCGTCCGGCCACACGAGCGTCACAAGCACCAGGGTCACCAGCGCCAGGCCCCACACGACGCCGAAGAGCACGCCCGTCGCCAGCCGTCCCAACAGCACCAGCCCCGTCCCCGGCACGAGGAGGTTGGCCGTCCAGAGCAGCCCGGGATGAGGCATGCGCGTCATCGCACGCCCTTATAGGGGCGCCGCTCGGGGGCGTCAACGGATTTCGCACTCCGGGCTTGCCGGAGCGGGGTGTACACCAAGACAGCAGGAAGCCACGAGCACGCTCATCTCCACCCAGGGCCCGTCCGGCCCGAGCGGAGAGATCTCACCGTGAGCCAGACACCAGGGCATTGCCCGCCGCGTCACCAAGACAGGGAAAGTTGCTCGGCTTTAGGGAGGGACAACGTCTCTGGCAACACCGCAAGTACCGTGTCGGCAGGCGCTTCGGCAAGTTCCTTCGGCTCCATCTTGTGAAGGCCCCCTCCGTAGACGCGCCCCACACTTCTAAGCGATTCCCAGGGAATCTCACCCAAAGCCGACCAGACGGCCCTAAGCAGTTCCGGATTGTCCTTCAACATCCTGTCAAGTACAGTCCTGGGATACAGCATAAGATACACGTTGGCAGCGATGGCGTTCGAGCGGTTCAGAATGAAACGGAACGCCCCCTTGCCCTGTCTGGAGCGTCCCATGTAAGTGCACATGATGGGTGCCGGCTGGCGGTTCTCCTGCGAGTACCAGGGCGACCGATGCTTACACAGATACCTTTCTGGTATGCCCCGGGCCGCCGCTGAGCAGAGGTACTCCCACAATGCAGGATACTTGGCTTGGACTTCGTGCTCGGGCGAGGAGCAATCCAGAAGGAAGAGCCGTGGCTCGATGAGCGGCCTACCCTCATCGTCAGTGTGGATCTCGTCCGTCCGCAAGTACCGAGGGCTTGGCAGGATAGGCTTGAGCACCTTCCGCGGAATCCCAAGATCCCGGGCTCTTGCTTCGTCCATGATGAAGAAGTCGTTGGCACCTGTCGCAACCCCTCGCTTCACCTCGAAGAGGTCCGACAGTTTCACCTTGGCGGCTGCCTGACGATCGCCTATGTGCGCAAGCGCCAACCGACTCCATTTCGCGCCGGGGTCGAGATCAGCAACTCTGTGTGTTCGCGTACGTTGCGGCTTCGCAAGCGTTCCCCCGTACGTGAACTCGACGAGATGGTCCGGTGAGGCGGGCACATTGCGGAAGCACACCACCGCTGAAGACACGAGCGCGTCGTCGAACTGCACCTGCCCGGGGTCGAATCGCTGAATGCGGAGTAGCGTCACTCGGTTGAGCAAGTAATCCTTGAGTGGCCGACCGTAATTGACGTCCATAAACTCGCTGGGGATCAGCCAGAACGCCAAAGCGTCTCTAGCCATCCAGGCGTGCGATGCGCAAACAAAGTGGCAGTAAAGCCCGGCAAGCCCGTTAAGGTCAACCCCGGCAGCATGTAGCGATGCCGAACGCAGTCTTTGCTTGCTTTGAGCATCGATGTGATGATGCCTAACGTAAGGCGGGTTGCAGACGACCAGCCCCGGTTTCTCGGAGTCCCTCGTGGGCGGCTTCACCCGTGTGAAATCGGCCAAGACAAGCTTGAGCCTCTCGCCGCCCCAAAGTTCAGATGCTGGTCTGCCATAATACGGGTCAATCTCAAAACCTAGGGCCGACTCAATACGCTTCTTGGGAAAACACCGAATCAGCGCAGAGTAAAACGAGCCGGTTCCGAAGGCAGGGTCCAGGAACCGCACGCGATGAGCGCGAGGCAGGAGAGACTTGGCAAGGTGCAACATCTCGTCGGCCAAGGCCGTCGGTGTAGCGAACTGCCCAAGACGGTTCCTCTCCGCCTGCGACCTGCCAGCGTCCAGTATCTCCTGCAGGTCCAGTCGTCGTCGCTCGATCATTCTGCTGGCGTCCCGCATGGTTCACAGACCCAGTTCAGCCAGATCGTCAATCCTGTGTTCCCAGACCCAATCTATACCCTCGGCCGCCTCGTAGCCAAGGTATCCGCTGTCGAAGTACCCACAGAGAAACAGAACGTACCGCACATCGTCCCCGTATGTTCTGCGAAGTTGTGTGATTTTGATGGCTTCCTCCTTGCGGCGCTTGTTGACATTGGTGAAATCGCCAGCGGCTTTCGCCTCCACCAGCAACGGCAACTCCCCTGCGCAGGCCTTGCGCGGCATGATCGCCGCATCCACGGGAATGTTGATCCGGCGGTCCTCATCCAGATGGACCGGGACGCTCAGATGAAAGGCGAACTGACCCGCCTTCATGTCGGCAACCCTGAGTTTCCAGCCCGAGGGCATGAACGTGTAATCCCGTTCCGCAAGCCAGCGTCTGACTGTTCTGAGCTGCCGCTTCTCCTGGGCATTTCGGATGATTGGATTCGCGACCGCGCCGCAAAGCCTATCGGCGACAATGGTTGCCGCGCGGTAGACCTCCGTGTCAGTCGGCTTCCTCTTTGATTTCAGCCAAGGAAAGATGTCAGCATCGGCCAAGCGCCTGATCATCGACCCGACCGCATCAAGCTCGGACTTGGCCTGTTCGTTGCTCATCCGTGGCGGAACCCGGCCCTTGTCCTCCATGCTGGACACGAGGTTACGCGACACCTTTGCCAGTCCAATGAGCCGGTCGCGGGCAATGGGCGGGGCTGTGGCCATCCGCAGCATCTGAAGAACCCGCGGGTGTTCCCGGAGCAGGCCAGGCGAAACGTCTCGTAGATACCGAGTCCATCTGAGGGCCGACTGAACCTGATCAGTGGTCCTCTGCCGCGTGTCGCGGTACGCCTTCGGCGCAAACCGGAGGAACCAGTCGTTATAGAAATCCACCGAGTGGGCAATGTCCTCTTTCCACCTCTGGGGCTTGTCGGCGTTTACTCCCACATGGATCTCCCGGACGCGAGCCCAACCGGATCAGAATGCTGCCCCCCAGTATGCCAAGCAACACGGTATTCCGCAAGGCCGCGTTCTGTCACCTCGGCCACAGAGGCCCTTACCAAGTCATGGGGACTCGCCAGACCGACAGCAAGGATGCCGCCCGCCAACCTTCCAGCCCGTTCGTAAGTTCGTCTTGTGCCTCAGCCACACCAAGAGATGATTGCCAAAACGGCAGGCCCGGCCGCAGGAGCGGGGCCGACCTGTCGCAATGGCAGGCAGGGCGAGGCCCTTGCATGGGCCGGGTGGCGGCTGTATCATGCTGATGGCGGGTGTTAAGGGCACCACGGCCCGCTTCGGCAACCGTGGCACGGCGTTTGCACCTGCTCACGCACGGATGAAGTCCACGCCTGTTTGGGAACGAGCCGCGCCCATTACGCGGGCGCGCGAAGGAGTAACAACATGGCTACGAACAAGATTATCGGAATCGACCTGGGAACCACGAACTCGGTGGTGGCGGTCCGCGAGGGCGAGAAGGTCACCGTCATCCCGAACGCCCAGGGCAACCGCATCACGCCGTCGGTGGTGGCCATCGGCGACAAGGGCGAGCGGATGGTCGGCCAGGTGGCCAAGCGGCAGGCCACGACGAACCCGACCAACACGATCTTCTCGATCAAGCGGTTCATGGGCCGCCGCCACAACGAGGTGGCCGAGGAAGAGAAGATCGTCCCTTACGAGATTACGGGCGGCCCGCAGGAACTCGTGAAGGTCAAGGCCCGCGACAAGGCGTACACGCCGCCGGAGATCTCGGCCATGATCCTGCAGGACCTGAAACGTACGGCCGAGAACTACCTGGGCGAGGAGGTCACCAAGGCCGTCATCACCGTGCCGGCCTACTTCAACGACGCCCAGCGCCAGGCCACCAAGGACGCCGGCACCATCGCCGGTCTGGACGTCGTGCGGATCATCAACGAACCGACGGCTGCCAGCCTGGCCTACGGCCTGGAGAAGAAGAAGAACGAGAAGATCGCCGTCTTCGACTTCGGCGGCGGCACGTTCGACATCTCGATCCTCGACGTCGGCGAAGGCGTCTTCGAGGTGGCCGCATCAAAGGGCGACACACACCTGGGCGGCGACGACCTCGACCAGCGTCTCATCGACCACATCGCCGACGCGTTCCAGAAGCAGCACGGGATCGACCTGCGGCAGGACCAGATGGCGCTGCAGCGTCTGAAGGAGGCCTCCGAAGAGGCCAAGTGCGAACTGTCGACCACGCCCGAGACCGACATCAACCTGCCGTTCATCACGGCCGACGCCAGCGGCCCGAAGCACCTGACGATGAAGATCGCCCGGGCCACGTTCGAGGAACTCGTCCGCGACCTTCTCGATCGCTGCCGCCAGCCGTGCCTCGACTGCATCGCCGACGCCAAGAAGAAACTCAAGGTCGACCACCTGGTCTTCGACGAGGTGGTGCTGGTGGGCGGCTCGACGCGCATCCCGGCCGTGCAGGAACTCGTCAAGGACCTGTTCGGCAAGGAGCCGCACAAGGGCGTGAACCCCGACGAGGTGGTCGCCGCAGGCGCCGCCATCCAGGGCGCCGTCCTGGCCGGCGAGTTCAAGGACAAGGACATCCTGCTGCTGGACGTGACGCCCCTGTCGCTGGGCATCGAGACCCTCGGCGGCGTCATGACCACCCTCATCGATCGGAACACGACGATCCCGACCGCCAAGACCGAGACCTTCTCGACCGCCGCCGACAACCAGCCCGGCGTCGAGGTTCACGTGCTCCAGGGCGAGCGGCCGATGGCCAACCAGAACCGCACGCTCGGACGGTTCCAACTGACGGGCATCCCGCCCGCGCCGCGCGGCCTGCCGCAGATCGACGTCTCCTTCGATATCAACGCCGACGGCATCCTGAGCGTCAGCGCCAAAGACAAAGGCACCGGGAAGGAGCAGAACATCACCATCACCACGTCCTCCGGCCTCTCGGATGACGAGGTCAAGGCGATGCAGAAGGAGGCCGAGGAACACGCCGACGAGGACAGGAAGCAGCGGGAACTCATCGACAAACGCAACCAGGCCGACGCCCTCGCCCACAACGTCGAGCGGACCCTCAACGAACACGGCGACAAACTCTCCGCCGACGACAAGACACGCATCGAAGAGGCCATCAAGGAGGTCCGCGAGGCCCTCAAGGGCGACGACGTCGCCAAAATCAACCAGGCCGTCGAGGCCTTGAACCAGGCCTCCCACACCATTGCCCAGATGCTCTACCAGCAGCAGGCCAACACCGCTCAGGCCGGACCCCAGGCCCAGGCAGGGCCCGGTCCGCAACCCGAACCCCCACCCGACGCCGCCAAAGGCGACGACGACGTCATCGACGCCGAGTATGAAGTGAAGGAGTAAGCCGAAGCCGCAGGCTGCAAGCCAAGCGCGGCCCACACGGGCCGCCGGTGCGCCACGGTTTTCCGGCACGGCCTTTCCCGGTGTCACACCCAGGGCAGCCGCGTTTAGCCGTCGCCGGCACGGCGACGGTCACGGCTGGGGCGCACGATGCCGCCTCACGCTGAAGACCAGCAGGGCCGATCCGACAAAGACGTGGGCCATGAGGGTCTTCCACCACGCCAGGCGGCCAAGAAGATAGTCGTAACTCTCGCCGAGCGGCGTCCAGCGGTAGGTCAGGGCCTGGTGCAGCCACCCGAGGCCGAGTTCCTGTTCGGCCACCAGCAGCGGGTTGGCGTGAACGATGGTGCGGACGACGACCGTCTTGGCCGGTTCGTCGACCATCTCGGCGACGGGGCCCGCCAGGATCATCGCGCCGATCACCAGCCATCCGAGCAGCGCGGTCAGCATCTGGGCAGGACGCGGACCGGCAAGCCGGTCGAGCATCGCCGCCATTCCGGCGAGCAGCACCACCCAGCCGACGGCCACGGCCTGCGACCGGAAGACGCCAACCACGCTTGTCCCGTCGGCCACCGCCGCCAGGGCCACCAGCGCGACGGTCACCAGGACGACGATCGCCGGCGTCCGGGCGGCCCTCGCCGCAACCGACGTCGCCGGGCGGACGTAGACCACGCCCACCCATAGCGGCAGGAGCATCATCTCGACCGCCACGACAAACGGGCTGAGCGAGGTCACGGCTGGGTCCTCCGGGCGTGCGGTCATGATAGGGGTGGGATGCAGGGAGGCGGTAGAAAAAACCGGGGAGGCCGTTTTCGGGCCTCCCCGGCGCGGTTCAACGTGGCGTCATCGGCTTAGAAGTCGTCGTAGCCGAGTTTGTGCTCTTCCTCAGCCTGGATGATGATCTTGGGCTTGACGAGGATCAGCAGGTTCTGGGCTCTGCGGAGCGAAGCCCGGTTGTTAAACAGACGCTTCAGGAACGGGATCTTCGAGAGGACCGGCACACCGGTCTCGACGTCGCTCTCCAGGTACGTCCTCGTGCCGCCCAGGAGCAGCGTCCCGCCGTCCGGCACGCTGACGGTCGTCTTGAAGTCCTCGACCATAACTTCCGGCAGTTCCAGGAAGGCGGTCGCGATGCCGCCAAGGGGCGTCGCCGCCTGAATCGCGACCTGCCGGAACGGACGGACGGCGTCGGCTACCTGGGGCATGAGGTCCATCTGAACGTAGCGTCGGTCGGCCGAGACGGTCGCCTTGACGTCGAGGGTGGTTCCGACAGGGACCGCACCAATCGTGGGGTCCCAGGCGACGGCGGCCTCTGCCACCACCGGCTCGACGTCCGCGATGTAGGTGACCACGGTCGCCACGGCGATGTAGGACTGCTGGCCGTTGTACAGCGTGATGCGCGGGGCCTGGAGTTGGGTGGACCGGACGTCGGCCTGAATGGCCCTGAGGAGAAAACCGACCTGAACGTCGTCGAAGAACACGCCGGAGATGGCCATGCCGCCCTCGTTCGGCCCGAAGTTAGCAAAGGCCGTGCCGGCCAGCGGCAGCAGGGTCTGCGTGCCCTCGGCGTTGGAGCCCGTGCTGGAGACGATGATGGGCTGGCGAGACGGTACCGGAAAGGCCACGTCGGCCGGGACACCGGGCAGCGTGTCATACGGCGGCGCACCGGGATCCTGCAGCGTCGTACCGGGCGGGGGGATGAAGTGATTATCCCCGCTACCGTGGAACGCCACGTCGACGTCGAGGGTGATGTCCTGGAGGAAGTCGTCCGTGACCGTGCAGAATCGGGCTTCGACGCTGATCATAATGGCCCGTTCGCGTCGCAGTTGCTCGAGCAGGTCGGCCACCTTCTCGTGGCCCTGGCGTGTCTGGGTGACGATCAAGAGGCCGTTCATGAACTCGACGGCTGCCGGGCCGCCCTCGTCGGACCAAGCGGCCACGTTGGGGTCGGCCTGGTTGTTGACGGTGCGTTGGATGATGTCGACGAGTTCCTGCCATCCGGCGGTCATATCGGTAGGGGCAGCGGCGGCGGCTCCAAAGAGGTCGCCGAACCCGCCGCCGCCCGCGGCAGAGGTCGCCGACTGCAGAACGTCGCCCACCTCAAACCGAGGCGCCTCACCCGCAAAGTTCGGAATCTGGGCCACCAGGTCCTGCACCGGATAGGTGACCACCGGCAGGTTCTGCTGCAGTTTCTCACGGGTGGTGACCAGGATGTAGCCGGCCTCGACCCGGTAGCCGAGGTCGCTGCCGAGGATCAGGCTGAGGACCGCGTCAACCTCGACGCGTTTCACCTTCAGGTCGACCACGCGGGTCGAGAGGTCGATGCCGGCGGTGCTCACGTCGGGGTCGATCACGATGTTGAGCCCGCGCTGGACCTCGCTGATGTATTTCAGGACGTTGTCGAGGCTGGTCTTCTCGAAGTCGAGGTCGATCGGCTCCTTGAGGCGTAGGCGTGTCTCGGCCACGGCCCTCGGCTCGGCGGAGACGGCCTTCGTGAAATCACGGCGGAAATCGGTCAGGTCTTTCCAGTCCTTCGCCTTCGGATACCGCAGATACTTGACTTCGCCGCGCACCTCCTCGCCGGGTAGGATGGCGGCCTTCTCGACGTCGGCGATCGCCTCGACGGTCTCCATCTCCCGAGTGGTGCGGAGCCCGACCTGCCGCGCCTGGGCCTCCAGGTACAGCAGATCTTCGCGCCACCGCAGGGCCCGCTCGTCGTTCGGATCGATGACGATGAGGCGGTCGAGCATCTCGATCGCTTCGTTGAACTGCATGCTCTTGCGGAGTTCCTCGGCCCGCTGCCAGAGTTGGCGGACCTTGTTCTCGCGGTCCGTGCGGTCCTGTCGGCGGCGTTGGTCCTCGCGTACAACCGCCTCCTGCTCGGAGGCGATTCGGCGTTTCCCCTCGGCGGAAGCCTTGCGGGTCCGGATCTCTTTGCGGAGCACGTAGATCTCTTCGCGAAGGCGTTCCTGCTCTTCGACCGAGAGGACCGGCGCCACGTCGACCGTGCGGTCGGCCTGCGACAGCGGCCGTTCGGCCTCGACGTAATCTTCGGGCCGTTCGGCGCGGGCCATGCGGCGTTCGGCCTCAGCCAGCAGTCCCTGGACGCCCGCGATAATCCGCTGGCGTTCCAAGGCCCGCACGTCGCGGACGACGTCGCCGAGGGGTTCTTCCCGCTCGGCCAGCAGTTTCATGGCCTTGTCGAGGCCCTGCTTGGCCTTGGCCGATTCGGGCCACAGGCTCTGAGCCTTCAGGAAGTGGATCCTGCCCTTCTGATACTCGTGCTTGGCCAGCGCCGCCTCGCCGAGGGTCGTCTCATCCTCGGCCCGGGCACGGTTGGCCTGCTTGGCCAGGGCCGCGGGGTCGAATTTCGGCTTGGGCTTGGCGGCGGGCTTGGCGGC
>CAZEBQ010000016.1:20444-34047 GCA_964510295.1 uncultured Anaerolineales bacterium
GGGCTTGGCGGCGGGCTTGGCGGCCGGTTTGGCCGCGGGCTTGGCGGCCGGTTTGGCGGCGGGCTTGGCGGCGGGCTTGGCCGCTGGCTTGGCGGCCGGTTTGGCAACCGGTTTGGCGGCCGGCTTGGCGGCCACCAACGCCACCTCCACCGACGTGACCTTGCTGTCGAGGCCCTTCAGGTCGCGGCCGGTCCACCAGCCGAGGTCCACGTCGAGGGCCTTGACCTGGTTGACCATTGTGCGTGCCTCGGTCGCCTTACCGTCCTTCAAGGCGTCCTTGGCCTTGGCTATGAGGTTCTTGGCGTTGACAACGGCCTCGCCGTGCTCATCCTTGGCGATTCGATAGGCGGCCTTGGCGGCTTTTTCCTTGTCGGGTGGCAGGTGCTTGCAGGAGGCGGCCTGGGAGAGGTTTTCGAGGGCGACGGTGTACTTTTTCTTCGTGAGTGCGGCCTTGCCGTCGGTCAGCGCCTTCTCGCCGGCGGCCCGACTCCCGATGGCGGTCTTGATGTCTCTGGCGAGGGCGTCGTATCCCCATTTCTCGAAGAAGCCGAGTTTGGCCCGGTCGACCTTGGCGAGTCCGGCCTTGGCGGCATCGTAGTCGCCGGCCTCATAGGTCTTCTTGGCAGCGGCGTAGAGGTCGGCCGCGGTGGGCTCGGCCGGTTTTTTCGGTTCGGGCTTTTTGGGAGCCGGTTTGGCCGGCGGCTTCGTTGCCGGTTTGGCGGCCGGTTTCGTTGGCGGCTTCGTGGCCGGTTTGGCGGCCGGCTTCGTGGCCGGTTTGGCGACAGGCTTAGCCGGCGGCTTGGCGGCCACCTTCGTAGTCGGCTTGGCGGCGGCGATCGCCTTGTTCGCATCGGCCAGTGCCTGCTTTTCAGCCTGGCCCGGGCGGATGTCCATCGCCTCGACCTGTTTGACCTTCTTGCGGGCATCGTCGGTCTTGCCGGCCTTGGCGTCGGCGGCGGCCTGCGCCAGGAGCGTCTTGGCCTCGGCGAGGGCCTTGATGTGACCGTCCTTGGCGAGACGGAGCAGGCCCTTGGCCGGCCCGGCCTTTTCGGCGTCGAGGTACGCCGAGTTTGCGGCCTGGGTCAGTTTTTCGACGGCCGTGCCGAAGCGTTTTTTCGACAGGGCCTCCTTGCCGTCGGCGAAGGCCTTCTCATCAACGGCCTTGCCGGTCACGGCCTTCTGGGTCTTGTCGAGGAGGGAATCGTAGCCTCCCTTTTCGAAGAAGCCCAGGTCGGCGCGTTTGATGCGCTGGAGCCGCTTCAGTGCGCCATCGTAGTCATGGGCGGCGTAGAGTTTCTTGGCCTCTTCAAGCAACTGCTTGGGCGGGACCTGCGCCGCCTGGGCCACCAGATGCGGTCCCACGACCGCCAACGCTGCCCCCATTACAACCACCATCACCAGGATTTTTCCGAGTTTCATCGGACCTCCCTCTGCGGGCCTAGACAATCGGACACCGCCCCCCACCTTTTCGGCGGGCGCATGACCACCTTCCCTATACTGGGAAGACGGTTTTTAGCGGTGCCCTCCTGTGACCCCCTTACTACAACCTACTTACCCAACACGATTCTATAACGCAATATGAAGAGGCATGAACCCTGAAAACGACCCCCTGCTGCGGATACGGCACACTGTAACGCAACGTCAGCGGCGAGCAAGCAAAATCTTCCGGACAAAACTTCCGAAACCGCGGCCCCCCGCCACGTCGGCCGGTCCGGGCGATGTTACCGTTTCTTCCTGGTGCTGGAACGCGGCGGCGTCTTCTTGGGGCGGGTGCTGGGCGGCGGTTTCGTCCGCGTCCGCCGCGTCTCGGGCACAGGGGCAGCCGCCTCTTTCCGCCGCACCCGGGCCTCAGCCGCCCGCTGCCGGTCTTCCCACTCGATCCGTTCGCGGACCGCGCCCCTGCCGTCGGCGTAGACGAGCACGTTGGTGGGGATCGACCGGTTCCCGCCCTGCGGTTTGTAGGGGAACCCCTTGATGACGTCGACGATCAGGGCCTCCGGGCTGAGGTCCACGTCCTTGATGATCTCCTCAGGCTTGCCCCTCTTGGCGCTTCCAATCTCAATCTTGGTCCGCTTCTTGTACGAGACGGGCGCGCCGAGCAGGAAGGGCGCACTGGGCACGACAATCCACTGCCCGTGGATCCACCGATGCAGTTCCAGGTTCACGCGCCCTCCGAAGGTGCCGACGAAATAGAACTGGACGAGGCCGGGGATGGTCACCTCCTCGCCCATGTCGCTCCAGGGCCCGGCGAGTTCGAGGGTCCATCGGGCCTTGGCGTCCTTGACCTCCGGCAGGCTCCAGACCGGGTTCAGGACGGCCAGCCGCATCTGGTACTGGTACGTCTTGCCGGGCTGGACGGTGGCATCGTTGACCCAGACGGTGGCATAGACGTCAGCGGCGGTCGTCTGCTCTTCGGGTTCGGTTCCCGTCTTCTTGGGCTTCTTGCTGCTGGTCTCTTTGATTTCCCACGGGGACCTTGGGAGGTCTTCGCCGGTCTTCTTGGTCTCGGTCTCCTTTTTCGGCGTGGCGGGTTTCTTCCGGTCGTCGGCTTTCGCGTCGGCGGGGGGTTCCTCGGCCTTCTCAAGCACGGCCGGGTCGGGCTTGGCCACGCCGTCGGTGGGACCGGCCTCGGACTCGACCGTTTTGCCTTCCGGGTCCGCGAGGACGAGTTGGTAGAAGGGCGGATGGCGGATCTCGGCCTGGGCCTTCATCGCCCCGACGCCCCAGGCCCGGACGGCGAGTTTGTCGTTCGGGTCGGCGGGAAGTGCCGGCAGCGCGTCGGCCACCTCGGCCGGCACGGAGGCCGGAACGGCTTTCCAGTCGGACCACGCCCCGTCGGGCTGACGCTCGCGGCGCCGCAGTTCGACCTTCGTGATGGTAACGGGGCTCTGAGGGGAGATAAACCTGCGCGGCAGGGCGTACTGTTTGAGTTGCTCGGTCAGGTTGAACGTCCCGACGGACCCGGCCCAGACGATGTCGCTGAGGGTTCCGGCCTTGACGTCGACCTTGGCCAGGGCCATCTCGACGTTGTCGCTGGTGACGCCGCGGCCCCAGACCGTGTGAACGTCCTCGACGGCCAGGATCTGTTGGGGAGGATTGACCTCCTCGGCGATCACTTCTTTGACCACTATTTCGGGCATGCCCTCGACCATCTTGGCCACGGCGTCCCACGTGGCGGGCAGGCCGTTGAGCGCCTGAGCGAACTGGGCCGCCGTCGTGACGGACTTGTCGATGCCGAGCCGGACGCGTTCCTCCTTCGTCAGGGCGTCTACGATGGTAGGCTTGTAGGCTCTGGCTGCAACCCCTTCGACCAGGCCTTCGACCTGAACGAGGTCGCGTCCCTGGGGTTCGCGCATGAAGACGAACCAGACGACGGACGTGACAAAGATGAGGGCCGCGGCCGCCAGGATCATCTTTTCGACGTGCTTGCCCACGAACGACTGCGTCAGGTCGGCTGCCATGTGCGTCACTCCTCTAGCGAGCCCTGCGTCAGCCCTGTTCCGTGCCGGTGGCGGGCGGCGCCAGGCGTCCGCTCCCGGCGCGACGCCCTCCGCTTACGGGGCTGCGCCGCGGTTTCGGCCTTCGCCAAAGCGACGGCGGACAGGCCGGCCGAGAAGCGGGTAGCGGCTCAAAGGGCCTTTGGCGGGCAGGCTCGCGGATCGTACACCTCCCGTTACTTGCCGGTCTTCTTCCCGGTCGCCTTCTCGGGCGGGGTCTTGGCGGCGGTCACAAGCGTCGTGACCCGTCCCCCCGCCAGTTGGAACACCATCGATTCGCCGACGATTTCCAGGAGGGCCACGCCGCGCTTGCCGTAGTCCCCCCGCACGTCGGCCATGAACGTCCGCAAGCGACTGAACGAGATCCCGGTGATGGGGTTCATGCGCCACGCCTCGACGCTCAGGAACGTTTCCTTGCCTTTCAGGCGTCGAATCAGTTCACCGGCGTACGCGGACTCGACGACCACGGTCAGCCGCCACGGCAGGATGAGGAAGAACCCGCTTTGGGAGTACCGCCCGGAGAGGCTGGGGGCGCGGCCGGAGATGTCGGCGGGCGCGGCCGAGGCGGCGCCGGGCCGGTACCGTTCCGAGGTGCTCTGCATGTCGGTCTCCGAGAGCGCGTCGGCGCCGGGCCGGATACGAATCGAGACAAGTTCCTTGACGGGCACGTTGGCCACCACGGCGGGGACGCCCTTCTTGGCCGCCATGACGTCGGCGTTCATCTTGGCGATGACCGCGACGATGTCTTCCATCAGCCAGATGTCTTCCTGGCCGTATCGGGCCACTTCAACCGACGGCGCTATATCCTGGTCGACCCAGGTGGGGCGTTCGAAGGACTCCTTCGGATGGGCGAACATGGTGAACTTGCGGTAGACCTCTCTGGCGGCGGCCCTGGCCAGGTCGTCGGTCTCTTTTTTTCCCTTGCCGCCCTTGCCGGTCGGCACGATGGGGGTTCCCGCCCCGAGGGTTTTCATAAACGTGGCGATCTTGGCATCGTAGGCGGTCTTGAACGAGTGCCTGAGGTTGACGTCGGTGCTGGTCGGGAACAGGCCCTCCACCAGGGGTTCGCGTGCTGCGCCGAGTCCCCTGATATAGCCGAGGAGGTCTTCGTGCTGCTTCTCGCGACGGTCAACGTGTTGGGCCAACTCGTTGGCGAGGTCTTCGCTGAACAGTTTCCCCTGTTCGAGTGCCTTTGCCCGCGACCCGGTGGAGCGGATAACCGTGCGTGTGGTCTGGTTCGGCCCCATGTAGAAGAAGTAGGCCGTCAACAAGACCGCCAGCGAGATCACGACGACCGCCGCGGCCAGTCCCGCCAGGAACGCGTGGCGTTTGATGGTTTCCATCATCTTATGGCTCCTCGCCTCCGTCTCGGCTCGCGGGGTCCGTCCTCGGTGGCGAGGCGGGCCCGTTCGCTCCGCCGCCGCTACCGTTCACTCGGCCGCAGGCACCTCGACCCCGGCCCACTCCTTGGTCACGCCTTCTATGGCGATGTCGCACAGGTCGCGTCGCGAGACGAGCCATGCCCGTGCGACGTCGGCGAGGTCGCCCTCGATCTGTGCGACCTTGGCAGCGTCGGTGCCGGTGGCACGGGCAAGGTCGATCTTGCGGGGGTCGTCGAGCTGGGCCTTCCGGGTCGCATCGACGATGTCGCTGAAGGCGTGCAGCCGCTGCGTCTCGGCCAGTTGGCCGACCCCGACGACCCACTGGGCCTTGAACCAGAAGTCCTTGCTCTTGTCGGCCTTCGGTTCGTCGGGGACCGCCTCGCCGCTCCTGGTCCGTCCTTTGGAGGTGCGTTTGTAGCCGTACTTCGCATACTCGGGCTGGTTCCGGAACACGCCGACCGACGGCATCATGGCCAGGGTTTCCTTGCCGGCCGGTGTCTGCAGTTCGATGGTCCGCTTGCAGGCTCTGAGGTTGGCGATAAGTTTCTGGTCAACGTGTCGGCGTCCGTCGGTGCCGGTTCGGGGGGTGACACCGGTGATCTGGACGAGGACGCCCGGCACGGGGGGCAGGGCCTGCGGCAGGGCGGCATCGGCGGGCTCTTCCTCGCCCTCGGCCGGCGGCGGCGGGCCGTGCCCGACCACCGTGATCTTCTCGGCGCTGGCCGAGCCCCGCTGCACCTGTTCGGAGTAGGCCCGCACGTCCAGCACCGGGTGCATCGTCAGGCTGAGCATCTCGATGATGCCGAGGGTGGAGCGAGGCGGCTCATCTTCGACGGGATCGTAGGTCGCCCATGCGTCATCGTGCGGCCAGGCGTCCCAGACGGTCCGGAGGATCTGGTAGGCGTAGGCCTGGTTTTCGAGGAGCGACTCGACCTCGCCGATCTTTTTCTGTTGCTCGGCGAGGGCGTCTTTCTGCTCGTCGAACTTGCCCTGCCACGAGGCGTTGTCCTTCTCGATTCTTTTGACCTTGGCACTGAGACGTTGGGCCTTGGCCTGGTCGAGTTCGCTGCTTGCGGCGAGTTGGTCGTAGGCGAATGCGCCGACGGCGGCCAACAGCGCCGCGCCGGCCGCCACGAAGAACGGGCGCTTCCGCTTCATGATTTTGCTGCTGAGGATCTCGGGCGGCAGCAGGCTCGTCCCGATCTGCGCCACGCCCAGCCCCTGCAGCGCCAGGCCGAAACTGACGCCGAACGAGAGCACGTTCTCGCGGAACAGCGGCGCCGACAGCGCCTCGGCGTCGCCAAGGGTCTCGAACCCCTCGGTCTTGGTCACCTCCAAGCCCAGGTTCTGCGACAGGAATTTCGTCAGCCCGGGCAGACGGAACGCATTGCCGAGGGCCACGACGCGTTCGATGCGGCTGTCGCGGTGCAGGCTCGTGTAGTAGCCGATGGACCGCTGGATCTCGGTCAGCAGATCGCCGAAGACGGGGCGCATCGCCTGGAACACCTGCCGGGCGTGCTTCGATTCGGCGGCGTGTCGCTTGAGGTTCTCGGCCTTCGAGAACTGGAGTTTGAACTCCTTCGAGAGGGCCTGGGTGAAGTTGTTGCCTCCCAGGGGCACGTTGCGGATCCAGACACGGTCGCCGTCGGCGATGACGAGGTTCGTATTCTCGGCCCCCACGTCCAACAGGATCGTCGCCCCGCCCGTCGGCGTCGCGTCGTACCGCAGATAGTTGTACAGGGCCACCGGCGCCATCTGGACGGTGTCGGGTTCGATCTTCATCGCCAGGAAGTCCGACACGTAGTCGGCCACGATATCGCGTTTCATGGCGAAGATGCCGACCTCGACCTCGCGCGGCCCGGCCGAGGCGGGGCTGATCGTCTGGTAATCCCAGACCACGTCTTCCAGGTCGAACGGGATCTGCTGCCGCGCCTCGTAACGAACGATCTCGGGTATCTTGCGGACCTCGACGGGCGGCAACTTGATGAACCGCGTGAAACTGGCCTGACCCGGCACGCTGATGACGAGCGTGCTACCCTTGATGACGTTGCGGCTGAGGAATTTCGACAGGGCGCTGCGGATCAGCGCCTGTTCGTCGGCGTCGGGCTGGCTCAGGACCTTGCCGTGCTCGATGACGTCGAAACCCAGGGCGCGGAGTTTGCCGTCGCGCATCTGCAGTTTCAGCGCCTTCAGCGCACATTGCCCAACGTCGATACCCCAAACGGTCTTGGTGATTGCCATAACGCGTTCCTCACCTTACCTGGGCAACGCTTCGGCGGGCCCCCGACGCTATCGGCGGCAACCCGGCCCGAAGGCCGGCCGCCGCACTCACCGCCCCATGCGTCCGGTGTTGGCCAGGCGGCACGCCAAGCAGGCTGTGGCGGACGCCGCCGCCTCTATTTAGACGAGACCCGCGGAGAATCGTCAAGGAAAAACCTCGCGCTGCGCGCCCCGCCGCCCGTATAACGTTGGTTTGGCCCCCCGGCTGGCCTGCCTCGATGCCGTCCGACGCGGACCTTGCGCGGCGGATACTCCAGACCCGCCGCGCTGACGCGGAGAAGCGCCGCGCTGATGCGGTTACTTTCCGATGCAGAACCGTGAGAAGATGGCCTCGAGCACGTCGCCGCCTGCCTTGCGACCGATGATGGTTCCAAGAGCCCTGAGCGTCTCGTTGAGTTCCACGGCCACGAGTTCGCCCGCCCCGCCCGGCCGCCGCGCCACCCGGGCGGCGCGCGCCAGCGCCGCCGCCGCCTGCTCCACCGCCGCACGGTGCCGCGCCGTCACCACCGGACCCGCCGCCTGACGGTCCACCGTCCCGCCCGCGACGCCGCGGACCAGGGCCGCCGTGAGTTCCTCGATGCCCTCGCCGGTCACGGCGCTGGTGGCGACGACCTCGGCGTCCGCGCCGCGTTCCCGGAGCCACGCGCGGGCGCCGTCGGGCGGGGCCAGGTCACACTTCGTCACCGCGACGACCATCGGTGCGGCCACGAGCGAAAGGAGTTCGTCCGTGCGGTCGTAGGACGGGGCGGTCGCTTCGAGGGCCAGGATGACGAGGTCGGCCCGGCCGATGGCCTGGACGGCCCGGGCGTGGGCCGTGCCGTCGAGTTCGTCGCGCGCCTCATCGAGACCTGCCACGTCCGACAGCGTGAAGGTCATCCCGCCGGCGTGCAGGCGAGACCGCAACTCGTCGCGCGTGGTGCCCGGGACGGGTGTGACGATGGCCCGGTCGCTCGCCAGGAGTCGGTTGAAGAGGCTGGACTTGCCGACGTTCGGCCACCCGGCCAGGACGAGACGGACCTCGCCGCCGAACGTCTCGATGCTGCGCGCCCGGCGGCCCATCCCGGCCAGGTCCGTCCGGACGTCGGCGATGCGTGCGGCGATCTCCTCCGGCGGCGCCAGCGCGATGTCGTGGTCCGAGAAATCCAGGCCCGCCTCCACCAACGCCAGCACCTCGCCCACGCGGTCCGCCAGATGCGAGACCTCGTGCGACAGGTGCCCGGCCAACAGGTCGCCGGCCGCTCGAAGCGCCGCCCGGCTGCCGGCATCGACCACCGCCATGACGGCCTCGGCCTGCGCCAGGTCGAGCCGGCCGCTGACCAGGGCCCGGAAGGTGAACTCGCCCGGCTCGGCGGCCCGCGCCCCCGCCGCCATGAGCGCTTCGAGCACGAGCGGCACGACGGCCGGCCACCCGCCCACGTGCAGTTCCACCACGTCGCCGCGTGTGTACGATTTCGGGGCCCGCATCAGATACGCAAGCGCCGGGGCCGACAGCCCCTCGCCCGGCAAGACCACCCTCCCCGCCCGGGCCGTGTACGTCGGCCAGGTGGAAATGGGCTCTGCCTCGCCGGGTGGCATGGCCACGCGCCGCGGCTCCGGCACGAACAGCCGTTCGGCAATCGCCATGGCCCTCTCGCCCGACAGGCGTACGATAGTCCGTTCGGCGGCGCCGGCCGGGCTGCTGACCGCTACGATCGTGTCCTGAAGGTCCATCTGCTGCGCCGTCCTCGTCAGGCGGTTCGAGAATACCGTTTTGCCGCCCGGAAAAACAGACTCCATTCACCCCGACGCCGGGTTATAAAGACACAGGGGTTTACCCAAGGGAAGGTTTGTCCCGCAGGCGCATGGGGGGCGTCGCCGCGCGCCCGCGGATTGAGGATGTCGCCATGGTGAAAGGGCCCGGCCCGAATCCGATCGTCGTCTGGTGCAAAGCGTGCCGGCGCAAACTCCTCGTCCGGTCGCAGGACGCCGGCAAGCGCGCCCGATGCGCGGCGTGCGGCGTGGAATTGCTGATACCGCTGGTGAGCGAGTCGCGTCCGCCCCCGCGGCCGTTCGGCCACTTGACGGCCTCGTCTCCCACCGGTGACGAGACCCTCATGATCGAGCGGATCGGCCGCCGCACCGGCCTGATCGCCGGCGGCGTGATCGTCGGCCTGGTCCTGCTGGCGATGGTCGGCGTCTTCGGTTACATGCTGGTGGTGGGCGGCCCTGCGGCCCATTCGGCGGAAGAGGAACTTCCGCCGGACGAGGCGGCCGTCGGCTCCCCCGTCCCGGCGACCCCTGGACCCGCTGCGCGGGCGCCGGTCGCTGCGCCGGCCCTCGTTCAGCCGAAGCGCCAGTTGCGCCCCGCCGTCGGCATCACCTTCGCCAACCGCGGCGAGGGGGACCTCGAGATGAGCCTGGAACCCGCCGGCGGCGGGAACGGCATCCAACGCGTCCTCAAACCCGGCGCCGACCTCACCCTGGGCCTGCAGCCGGGAACCTACAAGGCCCGCTTCGGCGTCTCCCTCATCACGAGCCTGGCCGTCACGAAACCCGAGATCTGGGTCTTCACCTCCCAACAAGGCGCCGCCGGCCGCCTGCAATGGCAGCGGAAGGTGAAGTAGGCGCCGTTCGTGATACCGTCCCCGCCCTTACGGGCGGGGCTAGTACGGGCCTGCCGGGTGCCATGCTTTCGCTGGCGAAAGCCGGGTGCCATGCTTTCGCTGGCGAAAGCATGCACTGCCGCCTCACCCGCCGCCGGCGTCTCGCCGGGGCACACGCCTTCGGTCATTCGCCGCGAGGCGCTTTACTTTCTGCGTTTGCGGCGTTTCTTGCCGTCGGATTTGGGTTTGGGCTGGCCCATGCGTTGTTTGACCCAGGTCTCGGCCCGTTCACCGAAAGACTTGTTGCGGCCCGTGACGAGCGACTGCTCTCGGACATCTTTGGGCTCGGCGGCCGTCGGCGTCGGCATCTCGCCGCTCTCTTTGGCCTTGGCGGCCTCGATCCATTTCCTGCGGAAGAACTTGTTCTCCACCAGCCCCAGCCCCATCGACGTGGCGATATACAGGCACAGGCCCGACGGGGCGCTGTAGAGAATCACGGCAAAGAAGAGCATCATGAACATCATCATCTTCTTCTGCTGCTCGGCCTGCGGCCCGGACGCGGTGGTAACGGTCAGTTTCTGCTGGAGGAACATGACCACGCCCATCAGGAGCGGCAGGATGTTGAAACTCGTGAGCCCCCCGCCCATCATCCCCTGGATGCCGCCGATGGCCCAACCCAGCAGCGGAATATCCTGGCCCGGAATGTACCACGGCGTCTCCCACGCAACGAGCGCGTCCGGGGCCGCAAGGTCCTGAAGAAACACCGACCACTCCGGTATCCAGGAGGCCGGCAGCAGGGCCGAGTGCCGGAGTTGAATCGCCGCCTGCAGGGCCCCGTACAGGCCGATCCAGATGGGCATCTGGATGAACATCGGCAGGCACCCGCCGAAGGCCTTGAAGCCCCCGACCTTGGCCATCTCTTCCTGGAGCCGCTTCTGGTCGCCCGCATACTTCGCCTTGATCTCCTGCATCTTGGGCGCCATCTTCTGCATGTCGGCCATCGACTTGGCGCTCCACTTCGAGACGGGCAGCAGGCACGCCCGCAGCAAGAGCACCAGCATGATGATCGCCAACCCATAGTTGCCGACCAGCGACTCGAACCGGTCCACCACCCAGAGCAACAGGCGGCTGATGTGCTGGAGCCCCGGTATCGGCACGCAACACCGGGTCCACTGAACCAGTTGATCCAGGCCGATCGCCGGGTAGTACGCCTCCAGGTGCTTCGCATCCTTCGGACCGGCGAAGACGGCGTAGGCGTGCGTCACGGTTGTGCCGACCGCCAGGGGCGTCTCCTTCGAGAGCAGTTGGACGACCGGCAGTTTGATCTTCTTGCGGTGCTCGGTCACCTCGCGGGCCAAGCCCTTGACGCCTGCCGCAATCCGGTCCTCCGGCTTAGGCGGACTCTCCGGAAGGGCGAACGTCCCCCCCACCGAGGGGGCCATCGGAATCAGGATCACCGCGAAGTACTTGTCGGCCTGGCCGACCCACGCCAGTTCGGCCCCCGGTGCGGCCATGTCCTCGATCTTGGCGCCGGCCACCGCCTCGACGTCGACCCGGCCGCCGCCTTCGGGCCATTTGCCGAAGACCGCCGCTCGCAGGTCGGTCCGCGGATCCTCGCGCGGAAGCACCGACGGGCACTGCACGAGGTACGTCACCTTCTCGACCCGCTCGTCGGCGGCGGTAAGTTCCAGCGTCATCCCCATCTCGTACTGCGGCACGTCGGCGGTCGCGCCTTCCGGCAGGGTCTCGCGCTTGTGAAGGGTGAAGGTCTTCCGGACCGTCAGCAGGACGGCGCCGCCTGCGTCCTTGACGTCCACCGCGAGGGTCGCCGACTCGGCGTCGCCGGTCTTGGGTTCGTTGCGCCAGATGACGTCGGCCAGGTTCACCTTGCTCCAGGCGTCGACGCCTTTGAGTTTGACGGCGAGTTCGGGGATCGTGAAGGCCGCCTCGGGCGAATCGGGCTCGATAAGGTTCATCGCCTCGCGCTGGTCGGCCGGCAGGCTGCGGTCCGTGACGGTCTTGAAGAACTGCTTCCGTGCGACCGTCAGCCTCCCGACGGCCGCCCCGCGCGCCAGAATCTCCGCTTCCAGGTCGAACGGACCGGCCGCACTCGCCGAACCGAGAACGACCGGCTCCTTCGGCGCTTCGGCCGCACCCGCCGCCGCCAGACTCGGCGCCGTCACGGCAGGCGGCACAGGCGGTTTCTCGGCCGGAGACGTCGGCGGTTTCTCGGTCGGCGGTTTCTCGACAGGAGGCGTCTCGGCGGGCGGTTTCTCAGCCGGTGGTTTCTCGACAGGCGGCGTCTCGGCGGGAGGTTTCGCAGCCGGAGGTTTCTCGACAGGTGGCGTCTCGGCGGGCGGCGTCTCGCCGGGCGGCGTTGCGGGGGCCTCGGCGGGAGGCGGCGCCTCTTTCGACGAGCCCGGAAGGTACGGCTCCACGTACTTCCAGGCAAACAGGACGCCGAGGATGATGACGCCGGCGACCAGCGTGCGGACAACGGTTTCCAGAGTTTCACGCTTCAAGGGTGGCCTCGCTCCGAAATGCCGTCATCGTCCTTCGGCCAGGCGGTTGGCCAGGAAGTCGTCGAGTTCGTCGGTCGCCAGGATCTTCTCCATGGTCTTCTTGTGGTCGTACGGCACGCGGCGCCAGCGGACCTCGCGGCCGGCAATCGTGACGTAGCAGGCCCGCGGGTCGAGGTCGCGCGGCTGGCCGACACTGCCGACGTTGACGATGACCTTGCGGTCGCTGATGGTGTACGATTCGCCGATCTGGGCCGGCGTCAGAAACTCGTACGTCTCGGTGAACACGCCCGGCAGATGGGTGTGCCCGACGAACGAGATTTGCTTCAGCAGGTCGAACACCTCCATCAGGTGCGTCATGTTCAGTTCCGCCTCGTCCGGGAACAGGTAATCGTGCATCGGACGCTGCGGCGACCCGTGGACGAACAGCACGGAGTTCGTCTCGCGGTACTCCGCCATGCTGGCAATGAACTCCCAACGACGCCGGCGGACCTGCTCGTCCGGCTCGGCGTTCAACTGCCGACGCGTCCAGAACACCGCGTTCTCGGCCGGCGTGTTGAACCCGGTCGGCTCCATGAACACCGCGTGGTCGTGGTTGCCCATGACCGTGAAATCGCATTCCATCACCCGGTCGATGCACGGCCCGGGGTCCGGCCCGTAGCCGACCACGTCGCCGAGGCAGAAGGTCTTCGTGATGCCGCAGCCGGCGATGTCCGCCAAGACGGCGTCCAGCGCCTCGACATTCGCGTGGATGTCGGAGATGACCGCAATCGTCCTGGTATTCGCCATCGGTTCCCCGGATGCTCCCAGGCGTGGCCCGTCTTGAGGGCGGCAGCCGACGGGCTGTCAGAACGAGCGCACGGCTGCGGTGTGCGGCGGCTAGTTGGCCTTGCCGCCGGCCTCGTCCGGCTTGACCGCTTCCTCGATGAGCATGATCGGAATATCGTCGCGGATCGGATACCGCAGACCGCACGACGCGTTCTGACACACGAGCCACTCGCCGTCCAGAACCACCTTCGTCTTGCAGGCCGGACAGACGAGGACGTCCAGCAGTTTTTCGTCAATCATGGCTTGGCCTCCAGGCGGGCGCAGCACACGTCACCGCCTCCACCGCGGCCCGTCAGTTTAGGCGGCGCGAGGGCCAAGTCAACCGTTTTATCCATCACCCCCCTTTCACACCACCCCTGCCGCCGATATAATGCGCCTAATACGACTACGCTATGAGACCTTTCAGCGAGGCCGCCCGTCGGCCGGGGAAAAAGCGGGTCAGGGCCACTTGGCGGTCAAACCGGGGCCGTTTCCGGTTTGACCAGCCAAGAGGCCGTTTGAACGTCTTCGGCGCC
>CAZEBQ010000017.1:0-32997 GCA_964510295.1 uncultured Anaerolineales bacterium
CGGCACAACCGCAGCCTGGCCTCCACCGTCCATGGCTATGTGAACGGCCAACCAGTCAGGCGGCCCGCAGCGGAGGATATTCCCGCTCCCGCCAAAGGGCCTTGACAGACGGCCGGCGGCCGGTTATGGTTCTATAGTATCATCCGCGTGGATGATGAGGCTCAGAGACCTGTGGAGGACAAACGCCCGGCACTGGCCCGCATGATGGCGGCCGGGCACCCAACGCTATGCCTACGGTCAACCTTCCTGATGGACATACTTTGGAAGTGGCCGATGGGGTTAGCGTCGCAGACGTTGCCAGCCGGATCGGTTCACGCTTGGCCCAAGCCGCCGTCGCTGCCAGGCTGAACGGCAAGTTGGTGGATCTCGCAGCCGTTCTCGGCCCCGACGGGCCGCAGGCCATCGAGATCCTGACCGACAAAAGCGACGAGGCCCTCTCGATTATGCGCCACTCCGCCGCTCACGTGATGGCGGCCGCCGTGCGCCGCCTCTACGGAGAGGGTGTGAAGTTCGGCATCGGTCCGGCCATCGAGGACGGGTTCTACTACGATTTTGACCTGCCCGAACGCATCGCGGAGGATGACCTGGAGCGGATCGAGGCCGAGATGGCCAGGATCGTCGGCGAGAAGGCCCCCTTCGAGCGGCAGGACGTCTCGCACGAGGAGGCCGTCTCGATCATGCAGGCGGCCGGCCAGGACTACAAGGTCGAACTGCTTCGCGGCATCGCCGGAGGCGGCGCGGCCGAGGGGGAACAACTCCACGACGCCGAGGCCAAGCCCCAGTCGCGCGGAGCCGTCTCGCTGTACCGATCGGCCGACTTCGTGGACCTCTGCCGCGGACCGCACGTCCCGCACGCCGGCAAGATCCCCGCCGTCAAACTGCTGAGCGTCGCCGGGAGTTACTGGCGAGGCGACTCGACACGCCCGATGCTCCAACGCATCTACGGCACGGCCTTCTTCTCGAAGCAGGCGCTCCAGGAGCACCTGCGGCGCCTCGATGAGGCCAAAAAACGCGACCACCGCCGCATCGGCAGGGACCTCGATCTGTTCAGTTTCCACGTGGAAGGCCCCGGTTTTGCCTTCATGCACGCGCGCGGCATGGTGATCCTGAACGAGATCCTCGCCTACTGGCGCCGGGTCCATCACGAGGCAGGCTACGAGGAGATCCGCACGCCCACCATCCTCAGCGAGGCCCTCTGGCACCGCAGCGGACACTGGGACAACTACCGCGAGGCCATGTACTTCACCGAGATCGACGAGGCGGCCTACGCCGTCAAGCCGATGAACTGTCCGGGCGGCCTGCTCGTATACCAGAACCGCCCGCACTCGTACCGCGACCTGCCGATGCGCGTGGCTGAACTCGGCCTCGTCCACCGGCACGAAAAGAGCGGTGTGCTGCACGGCCTGATGCGTGTGCGGCAGTTTACCCAGGACGACGCCCACATCTACTGCCTGCCCGAACAGGTCCAGGAGGAGGTCGTCGGCGTCATCCGCCTGGTCGACGCCATCTACCGCACCTTCGGGTTCGAGGATGTGCGGGTGGAACTCTCGACCCGCCCCGAGCATTCCATCGGCACCGACGAGATGTGGGAACACGCCACCGGGGCGCTGCGCGGGGCACTCGATGCCTCGGGCCTGGAGTACGTGGTTAACGAAGGGGAGGGGGCGTTCTACGCGCCGAAGATCGATTACCACATTCGCGATTGCCTCGGCCGGTCGTGGCAGTGTGGAACCATCCAGGTCGACCTCGCGATGCCCGAACGCTTCGACCTGACTTACGTCGGCCCCGACAACGCCGAGCACCGGCCGGCGATGATCCATCGGGCCATCCTCGGCAGCATCGAACGCTTCCTGGGAATCCTGATCGAGCATTACGGCGGCGATTTCCCCCTCTGGCTGACACCGGTGCAGATGGCCGTTCTGCCCGTCAGCGACCGGTTCAATGCCTACGGGGCCAAGGTCCTGGAAACGTTGGACACGGCCGGCCTTCGCGCCGAACTCGACGACGCGAGCGACAAGGTGAGCGCCAAGATTCGCCGCGCCACGCTCCGCCGCATCCCCTATATGCTCGTCGTCGGCGAGAGGGAGCAGGAGGTGGGTACGGTGAGCGTCCGCGACAAAGCACTGGGCGACCTGGGCGCCGAATCGGTCGATGGCTTCGCCGCCCGCGCCACCGATGAGATTCGTGAGAAACGGTTGCGGCCAACGGCACAAGGTCCCGCTTAGGCCGCACACCTTCCGACAGACCGAAAGGGGACCGCTTGTGAGGAGGAACGCTTGAAACAGGCGAGGCAGCGGATTAACGATCAGATCAAGATCAGCCCGCTGCGTGTGATTGGCCCAGACGGCGAACAACTCGGAATCATCGAGCGGGACGAGGCCCTTCGGATAGCAGCCGAGGCCGGCATGGATCTGGTGGAAGTGGCGCCGCAGGTGCGGCCGCCCGTCTGCAAGGTCATGGACTACGGGAAGTTCAAGTACGAGCAGTCCAAGAAGAGCCACAAAAGCCGGACCAAGAGTCACGAAGTACGCCTCAAGGGAATTCGGATCCGACCCAAGACCGAGGCCCACGACCGTGACTTCAAGATTCGCCGGGCACGCCATTTTCTCGAGGCCGGCGACAAGGTGATGGTGACCATGCTGTTCCGCGGACGCGAACTGGCGCACATGGACTACGCGCGACAGAACATGCAGGCCTTCGTCGACCAACTGGTCGACGTGGCCACGGTCGAACGCGGCCCGGCGAGAGAAGGCAGGCGGATGATCCTCATCCTCGTCCCCAACAAGAAACCGTCCTGACAAAAACCAGGCCCCAAAATCCCAATGCCGGCCCGGCCTCACAGCCGACGGCTGGGTAGGGGTACGTGTATCATCCGGGCGAACCAGGAAAGGAAAGGGCAATCCATGCCCAAAGGACGAACGCACAAGGGAACCGCCAAACGCATGCGCCGAACCCGCACCGGCAAGATCGTCCGAAGCCGCGCGGGCACCAGCCACCTGATGAGCGGAAAGACCGGCAAACGCCGACGCCGACTCCGCGCCAAGGATACCGTCAAGACGGCCCAGGTAAAAACGTACTCGCGTCTGCTCGGCCGATGATGCCAGGCCGGCGCTGCGCCTAAGCAGGAGATCAACCATGCCTCGAACGCGTAAGGGGGCCACACGCCGCCAGAACAAAAAGGGACTGCGACGGCGAACGAAGGGATACTTCGGCGCGCGCAGCAAACTCTACCGCGTTGCCAAGCAGTCTCGCATGAAGGCCGATCAGTACGCCTACCGCGACCGCCGCAATAAAAAACGCGACTTCCGCCGCCTCTGGATCATCCGGATCAGCGCAGCCTGCCGCCAACGCGACCTCTCGTACAGCCACTTCGTCGGCGGCCTGAAGAAGGCCGGCATCCAACTCGACCGCAAGTCGCTGGCCGAGATCGCGTTGAACGACCCGAAGGCCTTCGACGCCGTCGTTGAAGAGGCGCGTGCCGCTCTCGGAGACGGAAATGGCGAGTCTGGCTGAACTCAAAGCGGTTCGGGGCGCGGCTGTCGCCCAGATCGACGCCGCCGCAGACGCCGAGGCGCTGGAGGCCGTACGCATCGAATGGCTCGGCCGCAAAGCCGGCCGCATCACGGCACTGCTGAAATCCATCAAGTCCGTCCCCGCCGATGAGCGGGCCGCGTTCGGCCAGGCCGTCAACGCACTCAAGAACCTCGTCGCGGAGCGGTTGGCCTCACGCCGGGCCGATTTCGGGGAAGCAGCGCCGAAGCGGCCGATGGTGGACGTGACGATGCCCGGCCGGCGGCTCCGTCTCGGTCGCCTTCACCCGGTCATGCGCGCCACGCGCGAGATGGTCGAGATCTTCGGTCGCCTCGGTTTTGGCTGCGTCGAAGGGCCGGAGGTGGAAGACGAGTGGCACAATTTCGTGGGCCTCAACATTCCGCCCGCCCATCCGGCGCGCGATCCGCTCGAGAACTACTATCTGAACGACAACGTCCTGCTGCGGACCCAGACCTCCACCGTCCAGATTCGCATCATGGAGAACCAGCCGCCGCCTGTCCGCGTCGTGGCGCCGGGCCGCGTGTATCGGCCGGATACGGTCGATGCCGGGCACTCGAACATGTTTCACCAACTCGAAGGGCTGTGGGTGGAGGAGGGCGTCACGTTCGCCGACCTGAAGAGCGTCCTGACGACCTTCGCGCGGGCCTTCATCGGCCCGGAGGCCCGGACGCGGTTCCTGCCGAGTTATTTTCCCTTCACTGAGCCCAGCGCCGAATTCTATTTCTCGTGCCTGCTGTGCGGCGGGTCGGGCTGCCCGGCGTGCAAAAGGACCGGCTGGATGGAGGTCGGCGGCTGCGGCATGGTCGACCCGAATGTCTTCGAGGCCGTCGGCTACGATCCGGAGCAGGTGACCGGCTTTGCCTTCGGCTTTGGCATCGACCGTGCGGCGATGCTGAAGTACGGCGTTAAGGACATTCGCCTGCTGTTCGCGAACGACGTGCGGTTTCTGGGCCAATTCTGAACTGTCAAGACGCCACGCCGCGCCATCAAAACAGCGACTTGCGTTGGGTGGCGGTGACCATGGCGCCGGTGTGGACGTTCCCGTTTTCGAGTTCGAGTTCGACGCGGACCTTGTCGCAGTCCTGCACGTACGGCGTGTAGGTGTAGGTGTGTGTGCCGCCGAGGTCGCCGTAGAGCAGTTCGCCGTCGGGTCCCATGACGTCGCGGTCGTAGGCGGCGGTGCCCCAGTGAACTTCGAGTTGGGCGCTCGTGGGCGTCTCGGTGACCTTGAGCATGAAGTCGTTGTGGTCCCAGTCACCGTCCGGGAGGGCGATGGGTGGGGCCTGGGCGTCTTCCATGCAGAGCCAGTAGACGTTGGGGTTGTCGTCGGGCTCGTATTCGGGCCTGGGCAGATAGTCGACGCATTCCTGGGGAGGCCGATCGTTGTACTGGGTCTGGGAGAGTTTGAGGACGTAGGGTCCCTCTTCCATCGGGATGGTGAAGGTATTTCCGATGTTGGGGCCGCAGGTGGCGGTGATTTGGCAGGAGAGGGTCTCGGTGATGGTCCGGGACGAGGTAACCTCGGACCAGACGTTGAACGTTGCGACGTTGGACGTGAGGACAGCGCTGGTGGCGGAGCCGCCGGGGGTTGCGGGCGGCATGGCGATGGGGTTTGAGTCCTCGTAGACCGTGATGACGGTTTCGCCGCCGACCTCCTCTCGTCGGTACTGGCGCCAGACGGTTTCCTCCCCGCCGCCGGGCAGTCGTCTGGCGAAGGAGATGCTGATGGCGCTGTTGTCGTCGGAGGCGAGTGTGGCGTCGGCGCGCCAGACGTCGGCAGCGACCCGGTCGAGGACGCCGCGCGCGCACGCCACCAGATCGGCCCGCCTGGTGTTGTAGTCGCTGGTGGTCTCGGCGCTGTACATGCCGTAGGCGATGGCGGACATGAGCAGGCCCATCAGCGCCAGAGCGATGAGCAGTTCGGCGATCGTGAAGCCGCGCGTTTGACCGTGCGTGTATCGCATGATTTACTCCCTGTACGATCCCTTGACACAGACCAGCGTGTACCGGGTGCTGAGGCCCGCGGGGTGAAGGTTCGTTGCACTCTTGTCGACCGTAAGGTTGGCGCTGTTCTTGAGTTTGACGACGGAGTCGCTGAGGTTGAGGATGGGTCCGCCGACGGTGCCGACTGCGTTTCCCTGGAACAGGAACTTCCCGGCCGCCATGCACCCGTTGATGGTGTTGAAGGTGTCGGAGAAGGTGGTGGCGAAGCCGGGCGCCAGGAGAAAGGAGCCGGTCTTGTCGCGGAGTCCGTCGTAGCGGCTGTCGGCGGGCAGGTTCTCGACGCCGGAGGCCATGAGGTTGCCGTCGAACCGTATCTGGTTGACCGTCAGGTTTTCAATGGCGGGTTCCTCCGCCACGACAATGCCGCAGATGTTGGTGGTTCCCGTGAAGGTCACGTAGTTGGGGGACTCGATGTAAACGACGCCGTATAGGTTCATGTTACCGCTGAAGGTGGGGTTGGTTCCGGCGGGGATGCGGATGTTGTGGAGCGTGGTGTTGCTGACGTCGCCGGTGACGGTGTCCTCGACGTACTGGACGAACTCGGCGGTCTCGACGGTCGGCCACTGGGGTTCGGCGACTCCGAGGATCTCGTCGCCGCCGATGGTGGCGTTGTCGATGACGTGGATCAGCGCGTCGGCGTCAACGGCTGCGGCGTCTCCGCTGAGGGTGGCGTCGTCGCTCAGGTCGATGGCGTAGGTCGCGGAGGAAGAGGCCGAAACCACGCTGCCTTCCTGATCGTTGTTGGCCCCCTGGATGGCGGCATTGTCCTTCATGATGACCCCGGACCGCGTGGCGACGGCGTAGTCGTTGATCACCATGATGGCGTTCTCGAAGGCCAGTTCGTAGAAGGACGTTCGTGCGGCACCGCCGAACCTGCCCGTGGACCGGACGGCGACGCTCGACGCCTCGTCGGCGCCGCCATCGGCCGTGATAACCAGTTCGATGGTACCCACGAGTCCGTCGGCGCGCGGCAGGGAGATGGGGGGTACGACAACGCCGTCGGCATCGTCGGTAATGGCCGCAGCGTCCACCATGACGGAATCGCCCCATGCGGCGCGGAAACGGTCGGCAATGGCCTCGTGAACCGAAGCGGGGGTATCGCCCGAGACGGCCAAGCCTCCCAACTCGCGCTGGGCCAGGAGCAGTCCGATCTCGGCCAGCGTGGCGGACTGGTTGCTCTGAAGGCGGTTGCGGCCGATGACGAGGTTGGTGTCGGCCATCGTTGCCACCGCCACGGCCACACAGGCGAACAGCGCCACAAACATCACCGTCAGCAGGAAGGCAACGCCTCTAGGGCTTGCCCTGGATACGATTCGCCCCGACCGCATGGTAACACCTTCCTTTCGGCCAGGCCGCGCCGGGGCGTGAAAACGCGGTCGGTTGGCGGCAGGGGGGTCCACTGCGTCCGTTCCTGCCGCACCTGTCTCCGCGATGCCGTTGAGCCCGATCTCGCCTTTTGGGCGTCCCGCGAGGGTGTCGCAGGGCCGCCCGGCGCGGCGGCGGCGCTGGGCATCGCAGGTGCTAGTCCTTATAGGATCCTGCCACACAAACGAGCCTGTATGCGCTTCCGAATCCAACAGGGGTCGAGTCGGCGTTCTGCCTGTCGATGGTCAGATTGGCACTGCCCTTGAGCAGCAAGTTGGCGTCGCTCAGGTTCATAAGCCCCCCGCTGATCGTTCCGTGCGCATTTCCGCTGAAGATGAACTGCCCGGCGGCCATGGCGCCGGAGATCGTGTTGAAGTTGCCGCTGAATCTGGTCTGGAAACCCGGGGCCAGCATGAAAGTGCCTGTCTGGTCACGGAGACCGTCATAGCGGCTGTTGTCGTCGGGCAGGCTCTCGACGCCGGAGACGGCCACGTTGCCCTGGAACAGAATCTGGTTGGTGTTGAAGTTCTCGACAGGCGGCTCCTCGGTCACGATCATCCCGCAGATGTTGGTGTTCCCCCTGAACTCGACCGTGTTGGGCGACTCGATGTAGACGATGCCGTAGATGTTGATGTTGCCGTCGAAGCTGGGGTTGGTGCCGGCGGGGATGTAGATGTTGTAGAGCGTGTGGTTGCCGGCGACGTCGCCTGTGATGGTCTGTTCGACGTACTTCTCGAAGCCGGCGGTGTCGATCTCGGGCCATTCGGGTTCGGGCTGGTCGAAGGCCTGGTCGCCGTGGATGGTGGCGCTGTTGAGGAGCCGGATGCTGCCGTCGTCGCCGGTGACGCCGGCGTTACCGCTAACCGTCGCGCTGTTGCGCATGTCGATGGCGTATTGACTGTCACTGCTGGAGAAGATGCTGCCCTCGGCGTCGGTGTTGGCGCCCTGGACTCGGGCGTTGTTTGCCATCAGGATGCGTGCCTTGCTGACGATCCCGAACTCGCTGAAGGGGCCGTGTGCTTCGGCGGCGAGGTTATAGTAGGCGGTCCGAACGGCGTTTCCGAACCGGCCGGTGGCGGCGATTTCGATGGTCGGGTTGCTTCCTACGCCCCCGTCGGCGGTGATACTGAGTTCGACTGTGCCGGTGCGGCCGTCGCCACGCGCCAGGGTGATCGGCGGAAACGTGACGCCGTCTTCACTGGCCGTGATGGTGGCGGGATCGAGGGTGTTCGAGTACGTCAACTGGTCACGCAGGTGGCTGGCCAAGGCCGCGTGGACGTCCGAGGCGCTGTCGCCCGAGACCGCAGCGCCGCCGAGTTCCTTCTGGGCGAGGAACAGCCCCGTCTCCACCAGGATGGAGGCCTGGTTGCTTTCGAGGCGGTTTCGCGACACCAGCAGGTTCATGTTGGAGGTGGTTGCCAGCGCGACGGCCATGCAGGCAAACAACGCGACAAAAATGATGGTGACCAGGAACGCCGCCCCGGCTGCCTTCGTCCTGCCACGAATTCGTTGCGTGCGAATGGTTCGTCCCCCTTCTTTCTGGAGTCGCCGCGCCGGGGCGTGAGGAGCGCGATCTGTCCTATCCACCATCTTCGGGGAATCACCCGGCGCCGGGTTCGTCCCCGTCGGGTTCCGCCTGCGTCATCCTGCGTCCGTCCTTCGGCGCCGGCCGACCGTCACCCATCACTGGAACGGAACCGCCGAGAGGTCGAACACGTAGTAACTCTGCACGAGAACGGGCTTGTCGTATGCCGAGACCGTCACGGTGACCCGGGCGGCGTCGGCCTGGGCCGGCGCGACCTGGGTATTCAGGTCGGCGGCGGTGACCGGGACCACGGCAATCTGCTGCGCGTACTGTGTCTGGGCCTGCTCGATGCCCGTGCTGAGCATCGCGGGGTCGTAGGTGGTGCCGCCGAGTTCCAGGACGTCTGCGAAGTCCATGCGCAGGGCCATATCTCGGACTTCGTCGGCCAGGAACGTTCCGTAGGTGATTTCCTCGCCTCGCTGGATGACGACGGACTCGTACCCGTAGGCCGCGACGAGGGCGAGGAACGCCAGGCTCAGCAGGACCGTGCAGATGAGCACCTCGGCCAGGGTGAACCCGGCAGCGCGGCGCAATGGCTTCGGCATGTTGGGTGTCTGTTTCATGGCTATTTCATCAACTGCGACATCTTGAAGATCGGGAGCAGGATCGAGGCGGCGATAAACCCGACGATGCTTCCCATAATCACAATCATCAACGGCTCGATGGCACTGGTGACCGCCTTGATGGTTGCCTTCAACTGGTCGTCGTAGAACTCGCTGACGTCGTTGAGGATGTCGGCGAGGGTGCCGGTTTCTTCGCCCGCGGCGATCATCTGGGCCACGCTGCTCGGGATGAGCGGACTCCTGGCCAGCATGGGGGCCAGACGTTGGCCCTTGCGGACGGAGGCGTGGACCCGGTGCCAGAGTCGGCCGTAATGGAGGTTGCCGGTGACCTCGGCGGTGATGGCGATGGTGTCGAGCATCGGCACGCCGGCGTTGACGAGTTCGCCCATCGTTCGAAGGCCCCGCGACAGGTAGAGGGCGTGGCAGACTTTCTTGATGAGGGGCACCCTGAGTTTCATCATATCCCACCACGACCGGCCGGCATCGGTGCGGATGAAGTAGATGAATCCCCCCGTCCCGCCGCCAACGACCACGAGATACAGGTACCAATAGCCCCGTAAGGATGCGCTCATGGCCATGAGCATTTTCGTCGGAAGGGGAAGGATGTCCTCCTTGCCCTCGAACAGGACCATGAACTGGGGCAGAACGAAGGCGAGCATGAAAACCGTCGTCGTAATGGCGAGAACAACGATGATGAACGGGTAGATCATCGCCCCGATGACCTGCCGCTTCGTCGCGGCCTGTTGGGTCAGGTAATCGTTGATGCGCTTGAGCATGTGGCCGAAGGTTCCCGCCAACTCGCTGGCCCGGACCATGTTGAGGTAAAGCACCGAGAAGATCTTGGGGAACCGCTGAAGGGCTTCCGAGAACTGTCGCCCGGACTCGACGTCGCGTTTGAGGGTGTTGACAACGGTTTGCATACGGGGGTTGACGATCTGCTCGCTGATGTTCTCGAGCGCGGTGGTCAGGCCGATGCCGGCCTTCGACATGACGCTCAACTGGCTGGTGAAGGCGAGCAGGTCCTTGCTGCCGATGCGGTTGAAGAGGGCGAACCCGGCCGACTTGGCAGCCTGGTCGGTGTCGCCCGCGAGGCGGACCAGGTCGAGGACGATGCCGCCGAGTTCGCGGACCTGCTCGGCGGCCAGGGTCTGGTTGTCGGCCTGGAGCGTGCCGACGACCACCTGGCCGTCACGTTGCTTCATCTGGTACCGGTACGTATGCATGATTCACCTAAGCCGAGAGCGCGCGGGCCAGTTCGGCCGGTACGCGTGCGTGGTCGATTGCGGTGTCACGGCTGATCATGCCGGTGAAGACAAGATGCTTCAGGGAGGCGTCGAACAGGTGCATGCTCAAGGCGCGGTTGGTTTCGATGATGTTCGAGATCTCGAAGATGCGGTTCTCACGGATGCAGTTGCGGACGGCCGGCGTCGAGACCAGCACCTCGGTGGCCGGCACCATCCCCGGCTCGTCGGTGCGCGGCAACAGCCGCTGGCAGATGACGCCCTTGAGCGTGTTGGCGAGCATGGAACGAATCTGGTTCTGCTGGGCTGCCGGGAAGACGTCGATGATGCGTTCAACCGTTGAGGCCGCGTCGTTGGTGTGCAGGGTGGAGAGGACAAGATGCCCGGTTTCGGCCGCCGTCAGGGCCGTCGAGATGGTCTCGAGGTCGCGCATCTCGCCGATGAGGATGATGTCAGGGTCCTGGCGGAGAACATGGCGAAGCCCGGACTTGAAATCCGGGACGTCCGGGCCGACCTCGCGTTGCTCCACGGCGCACTTGGCCGACGCGATGTAGTATTCGATCGGGTCCTCGAGGGTGATAACGTGGTATGGGTACCTGTGGTTGATGTAGTCGATGATGGAGGCGAGGGTGGTGGACTTCCCGCTGCCCGTCTCGCCGGTTACGAGAACGAGCCCCTCGTGGGGCACGTCGGCAAACGTCTGGACCGCATCGGGGAGGTTCAGCGTCGCCAACTCGGGGACCTTGGGCGGAATGGCCCGGAATGCCAAGGCGGGCGTTCCGCGCTGAAAGTGAGCGTTGACGCGAAACCTCGTTCCGCAGGGCAGGGCGGCCGAGAAATCCAGGTCCCGCTTCTCGAGGAAGCGTTTGTACTGGTCGGCGTCGAGGATGTCCTGAGCCGCGGCGTCGGTGTCCTCGCAACTCATGACGGGCTCACCATCCATTTCGCCGAGGATGGTATGGATGCGTAGAAGCGGCGGAAGACCCGCAATGAGGTGCAGGTCGCTTGCCCCGCCGACCACGGTCTGTTCCAGGAGTTCCCAGATGCGGCTCACGCTTCACCTCCTTCGACATTGGGCAGGGCGGCGTCTTCGGTGGCCCGCAACACCTCTTCGACGGTGGTGAGGCCCCTGCGGAGTTTCCGGAGCCCGTCTTCGCGCAGGCTGACCATGCCGCGCTCGACGGCGTAACGGCGAAGATCGGTCACGCTCGGCCGCGTCGCCACGAGGTCGCGGAACCCGTCGTCGAGTTGGATCACCTCGTAGATGCCGCACCGTCCGCTGTAGCCGGTGTTGCGACAGTGGTCGCAGCCGGCCCCGCGGTACAGCGTGTCGACGCGGATGTTGGCTTTCTCGAGGGCGATCTTCACGTCGTCGCTCGGTTCGTAGACCTCTTTGCACTTCTCGCAGATACGGCGGACCAGACGCTGGGCCAGGACGGCGTTCACCGACGCGCTGATCAGATATGGCTCGATGCCGATGTTAATGAGCCGCGTGATGCTCGACGGCGCATCATTCGTGTGCAGCGTCGAGAGGACGAGGTGCCCCGTCAGCGCGGCCTGCACGCAGATGCGGGCCGTCTCCTCGTCGCGAATCTCACCGACCATGATGATGTCGGGGTCCTGCCGGAGCAGGGCGCGCAAGGCGCTGGCGAACGTGAAGCCGATGCGGTCGTTGATCTGGACCTGGTTGGCGAAACTCAGAAAATACTCGACCGGGTCCTCGGTCGTCGAGATGTTCATCTCCGCCCCGTTCATCGTCATCAGGGCCGAGTAGAGCGTGGTCGTCTTGCCCGACCCCGTCGGGCCGGTCACCAGGATGACGCCGTGCGGGCGTGCGATCTGTTCCTTGAACGTGGTCAGGTGATCCGGCTCGAACCCCAGCCGCTCCAGACCAATCAGGATCGAGCGGTTGTCGAGAATGCGGATGACCGCCTTCTCGCCCTGGGTGGTCGGCAACGTGTTGACGCGGAAATCGACGTACCGGTTGCTGACGATGGCCCGGATGCGTCCGTCCTGCGGCAGGCGGCGTTCCGAGATGTCGAGGTTCGACATGATCTTCAAGCGCGACACCAGGGCAGGGTGCATCGTCTGGGGCGGCGACATGACCTCGAACAGGACGCCGTCGATCCGGTACCGGACGCGCATCTTCTTCTCGCCCGGTTCGATGTGGATATCGCTGGCGCCTTCCTTGACGGCGTTGCAGATCAGGTAGTTGGCCAGCCGCACCACCGGCGACTCGCCCGCCACCCTGGCCAGGTCGGCGGCCACGTCCTCGTTTTCCTCGATGAGTTCGACCGCGTCGTCGGCGATGTCGCGAATCAGGTCGTCAAGGTGGAAATCCTCGGGACCAGCCAGAAGTTCGTCGATAGCCTTGGTCAGTTCGCTGGCGGTGGTTACGGCCAGCTTGACGCGGCCGTCCACCCGGCGCCGGACCTCATCCAGCATGAACACGTTCGCCGGGTCTGATGTGGCCACGGTCACGGTGTTGTTGTCGCCGCCGGCATCGATGACCATGACCTTGTGGTAGCGGCAGAAGTCCGCAGGCAGCAGGTCGCGGGCCTTGGCGGGAACCTCCAGTTGGCTGACGTGGACGAAATCCAGGCCGTACTCGGCCGCCAGACACGCCATGATGTCGCCTTCGCTGGCGTAGCCTTTGCGCATGAGGATCTGACCCAGCCGCTCGCCGGGGCTCGACTTCTGCAGCGCCAGACATTCCTCGAGTTGCGCTCGCGTCAGCACGCCGAGTTCAACCAGGTGGTCGCCCATGCGGATCGGCCGGGCGGAGTCCCCCTCAGGGGGCGCGGCCCGTTCGGGACTCTCCGCCTCCGGCGCGAACGTGGCCACCGTCGAATCAGATGTTGTCTGGCTGTCGGTCATTGCGCCTCCTCAGCCCCCGCCGGTCTCCGGCCTGAGCCGGAGTTCCACGGTTTCACCCTCAAAGGAGAGCGTGACGCAATCAGGGTCGATCGCGTGGACGCACAGGCCCTGAATGGTGTCTCCGACAGCGCACAGTTTCCCGCCCACGATGGCCTTCCGCCCGTCGCCGACGATGAGGATGGACCCGACCTTGAGCGCGCGGGCGGCTTCGAGCATCTGAGCCCGGCGCGCCTCGGCCTCGGCCTCTTCATCGGTCTGGGTCTCTTCCTCCGCCTTACGCTCGGCCTCATCCGGCACGACGGCGAACGGGTTGACGCGAAGCCTGTGCAGCGGCACCTGCCGCGACTGGACGTACGTGTCGAACGTTTTGACGATCTCCTCGACGCGGTCCACCGAGAGGGCATCGCGGTCGCCGGCCTGGGGGCCGGCCTCGATGCGTTTCAGGACGCTCTCGACGCTCGATGCGTTCACGGACACGCTCGTTGACGCCCCCGCGCGACCCGGCGTCCAATCCGCAACCGCCTGCTTCGGACCGTGCCCGCCCATAAACTGGTAGGCGGCAATGCCGGCGCCCCCTACAAACAGGACCGCCAGGATGACGACCTTCTTCTTGTCGCCGAAGCCTGTCTTGGCCGCGCCCCCGGCGGGCACCGCCTCGATGCCCTTGTCGCCTACGCGGATCCGGTCCGACGGTTCGTCTAGTGCCTGAGTCATGTTATTTCTCGAAGAAAATGTCCATGAGCAGGTCCACCTCGACAACGCCCTCGACCATCGGTGACTTGGTGACCTGCATGTGCCGTACCTTCGTGAGGCGCGGCAGGCGTTCAAGGCCCAGCAGGAACTCGTAGAAGCTCTCGAACGGTCCCTCGAGCGAGAGCGTGATCGGCTGGGAGTTGTACCGCGGCATGGTTTCGGGCTGATTAGTTCGCACGCTCCGGGGGGTCATGGATTTCGACTCGGCAATCAGCCAGACCTCCCGCAGGATCACGTCGATCTCGCGTTCCTCGGGCAGGCGGTTCTCGAAGAAGGTCAACGCGTCTTCGAGCCGCTCAATCTCTCCCTTGAGGTCGGTGATCCGAGCGACCACACGCTGGAGTTTGACGAGTTGAGCCCGCCGGTCCTCAACCGCCGCCCGGTCCGCCTCGGTCCGGCGCAGGACCGGCACGACGACCAGGACCACCACCGCGGCTATAACCACGATCAGGCCCAGCACGGTCAGCAGCATCCGGATCGGACCTTTCATGAGTTACCTTTCTTGGCGCTCGGCGCCGACTCGGCGACAGACGGCGGCTCGGTCGCAGACGACTCCAGCATCTTGTCGGCGTCCTTACGCAACAGAAACGACATCTGAAATCGCCGCATCGTCACGCCTTCCTGGTACGGAAACGCCTCGGAGAACTGCAGGTCCACCGTCTCGAAGAGCGGGTCGGTGTGCAGCCGCGAGATGTACTCGGCCACTTCCACGTCGGTCTCCGCGAGGCCGTCCAGCCGAAAACGCACCCGCTTCACCCGGATGACGCGTGGCTGCTTTTTCCCTGCCTGACCCTTTGTACGCTTGCCCGCCGCCGGCGGGGCCGTGCCGTCGGCGGAGCTGTCCACCGGCACCTTTATCTGTTCCACCTGCATCGTCATGGAGGTCAGACTCGTGTGCTCCGGCAGGTAGTTGGTCAGTCGGGCCAGGACGTGGCTGCGAGGAACCCGCTCGAGAAGGTCAGTGCTCAACTCGACCTTGCGGAGCAGGCCGGCCTTGTGTTGTTCGAGTTGCTTCAGGTCCTCAATCTGTCGGCTGGCTTCCTGGTACTGGGCCTCTGCAAGGAAACGCATCCCGGCCATCGCCCACGACTGAACCAGCACGAAGGCCACCGCCACGCCGAGAAGCAGTAGCGTGCCGGCGGCGATCCCAAGGCACACCCAGTTGGCCCGGCGGATCCCGCACCGCGTCAGGTAGTCGTCCGGGAGAAAATTCGTGACTTGCATTACGCGGTCCTTCCTCGCCTCATTGCACGCCGAACAGGCTCAGGCCGACGGCCACAGCCATCTCAGGTTCGGTCGACTCCGGGTCGGCCTTGCCCATGACCACGCCGAACGGATCCCCCACCTCGCACGGCACGTGGAGCCGCCCGGACAACACCCGGACAAGCGCACGGTCCCGGGCCCCGGGCCCGACAAAGTACAACCGGTCAACCGCGGCGCCGCGAGCCAGCGACGCATGGTATCGCACGCACGACTCGATCTCGTCGGTCAGGTGATCCAGGGTCAACGGGGTGCGGCTGTATGCCTGGACCGCCTCGTCCAACATCTCAGGCGTCGGCGACTGCCGCCACGTCTCGATCAGGTCGGCGGCCTCTTCCAGGGAAACGCTTCGGCTCGTGGCCACGCCTCCTATCAGGCTGTCCGCTCCTTGCTTGATGCCCTTGACGAACGTCGTCCCCTGGCCGCGCAGGATCGCCACGTGTGTGGTCCGGGGGCCGATGTAGACGATCATCACGCACGGCGGACCGGCTTGGCTCGGCCCTGTGCGACCCGCCGCATACGCAAAGCAGTAGCACATGGCACACGGCTCGATGCCCACGCCGGCAACTTGGAGCCCCAGCCGCGTCATCGCCGAGATATGCTTCTCCACGACGTGGCGCGGCGCCGCCAGAACGAGAACGTCGTGTTTCGTCTCATTGTTCTCCGAGACCGCGCCGGCCACGATGTGTCGAATGATGGCGTCCGTCGGATCATACGGCAGGTGGCCTCGCAGTTCGCCGGGCAGGGCGGTTTTCAGTTCTTCCGGTTGCATCGGCTGCATCCGGACGTGCTGGATGGTCAGGCATTCCTGCGGCAGGCTGATGACCACGTTCTTGCCCTGGAAACCGTCCGTCGCGAGCTTCTGGCGGACGAACCGGCGGGCCCGGCCGTAGGTCGCCTCGTTCGGCCCGTTCCCGGCCTGGCCGCCGCCGTCACCGTTGGCCGCCGCCATGCGAGCAACCGTTTCCGCCGAGGTGGAGAGGTGGCAAGTAGCCTTGGAGACGACTTTCACGCCCTTGCTGTTCTGTTCCAACTGGGCCATGTAGACGGCATCCGAGTTCAGGTGGATGCCTATCGGCAGAAGGTTGCGTCTGACCTGCGCCATGCTCGATTCCTCACCGGCGGAAGCCATAGTCCTGCCCTGGTCCAGGGCGGACCCTTGTTTCCTAAAAGGTACGGCTATTAAGCGGTGCGTCAAATGGTTTGGAGGGCCGGGATGAACAAACGGCTCCGACCCACGAGACCCTTCGCGCAAACCATTGTCTCATAAGGCTTTACGCGCACGAGTTTCTGCCTTGTGTAGGGGATACACTGCGCTGGTGCTGCAGGGGGATGCGCGGCGCCGCCGGAATCTGCCCGATTTTCTCCGACCCATAGGCCCCGAACGCCTCGTCGGCAGGGTGCATACCGACGACGGCAAACGCCTCCACCACAGGCACGCTCGGGGGCATTCGCCGTCCGTTTCATCGGCACACAGCGGCAGTGGTCTTCAATGATTCGCGGGCGGTCCAGGCCCCGCCAAATGCCCTTTGCCGACAGACACAGGCCGCCGCTTGGCGCCTGTTGCGCCACCTCGGCGACTTGTCAGGAAACGCCGGATTTGTGTTGATTGACCGAATCCACTGTGGTACGGTCCGGTCTATCGTCAGGTAATCGCACAGCCTTTTTCGGAGGATCGTGCTCATGGAAGCCACACTCCACCTCATTAAAGGGAATCCCAAAGGGAAGCAGGTGGAGATTCCTTCAGGTACGCTTACGGTGGGCCGCGCCGAGGACAGCGACCTCATTATCGCGTCCACGCGCGTGTCACGCCATCACTGTGAGATCGCCAACGAAGCAGGCAAACTCGCCATACGCGACAAGGGAAGCGGCAACGGCACCTTCGTCAACGGCGAAAAAGTCCAGCAGCAGGTCCTCGGACCTGGCGACGAGGTCCGGATCGGACCCTTGACGTTTGTCGTCGAGATCGACGGCGTACGCGAGAAACCCGTTCAAGCAGCCGCTCCCGCACAGCCGGCGCCCCCGGCGCCGCCGCCGCCCAAACGCAAGGCACCCAAACCCAAGGCCGCCAAGCCCAAGCGGCCCGTCCCGCCGCTCCAGAAAAGGGGCGGCAAGGACGATATCCTCGCCAGCCTCGAACGCCTTGCCGGCGGTGTCTCCACCGACGACGCGGCGCCGGAAGACGACGTCCTCGAAGTCTCCGACGACGACCTCATCGATACCGACTAGCACGACACAACGCCACTTTGCCATTTCGCGCGGCCAGTGGGCTTCACGACCCACTGCGCGTCAAAGCCCATTTCCGCCTTTGCGCGGCGATTCTCCGCAGCCGCCGCGCAACATAACATACATTATCGGACGTTCGACTTCGGCACTTAGAGTTGAACCCTGGCCACGGAACTTAAACCGCTTGTGCCCCTTGCGCGGGGTACACCTCAAGAAAGTGGCAAGTAACCGGCGCGCCGGGTGCTACCGTTTGAAAAGCCAAAGTACGTGTTTAGCGTTGTCATTCTGAGGCCCGCTTGCGGGCCGAAGAATCTCGCCGTGGTCTTTGCTGTTTCGTCGTTTCCACGGCGAGACCCTTCGCTTCGCTCAGGGTGACAGCCACAACCGACACGCTAAACAGGTACAAGCCAAACGGTGAGCCTCGTTCGGTCGGCACGGATGGGCAAGCCGTCTGTGGCACCTTGCGCCGCCCGGCGGTAGAAAAGCCTTGCTTTGGCGGTCGCTTGGCGCTATAGTGCTGGGCGAGTCGGGCGATACGTTTTGTGGAATCTGCCGGAAAGGAGTGTCGGAAGGACGATGCTTAAGATTCGGTCCAGAGGTAATGAAACCGTTGAGCAGATGCTGAAGCGCTTCAAGAAGCTGTGCGAGAAGGAAGGTCTCACCAAGGAGATCAAGCGAAACAGCTACTACGAGAAGCCGAGCGAACGGAAGCGCCGGCAGTTGAGGAAGGCGCAACGACAGACGTTGCGGAAACAACGGGCCGGTTCCCGTTGACCCCCCCTGCCCTCCTCATGCGCGGCGGCGAGGCCGCGGGGTAGGGCATCTGCGAGGCACGCATGGAGCAGCCTCAGCCCGTTGTCACCGAGGGCTTGACGAAGGTCTACAGGGATTTCTGGGGCCGACAGAAGGTTCACGCCTTGGTCGGCCTTGACCTTACCCTCCAGCGGGGCGAGATCTTCGGACTCCTCGGCCCGAACGGCTCCGGCAAAAGCACCACCATCAAGTTGCTCCTCGGGCTGATCTTTCCGACCGCCGGCCGCGCACGCATCCTCGGACTGACCCCCGGCACGCCCGCCGTCAACCAGCGCATCGGCTACCTGCCCGAAGAGTCCTATCTCCATCGCTTCCTGACCGGCGAGGAGACCGTCGATTTCTACGGTCGCCTCTTCGGCCTCAACCGCCACCAGCGCCGCCGACGGACCGGCGAACTCCTCGACATGGTCGGCCTCGACCGGCGGGCGCGGGCCCGCCAACTTCGCGAGTACTCCAAGGGGATGAGCCGGCGAATCGGTCTGGCCCAGGCCCTCGTCAACGACCCCGAACTGCTGCTCCTCGACGAACCGACGACCGGCCTCGACCCCATCGGCACACGCGAGATGAAGGACCTCGTCCTCCGTCTCAAGGACCAGGGCAAGACGGTCCTGCTGTCGTCTCACCTGCTGGCCGACGTCCGCGATGTCTGCGACCGCATCGGCATCCTCGCCCAGGGCAAACTCCGCGAACTCGGACGCGTCGACGACCTGCTCATGGTCCACGACGTGTTCCAGGTTCAGGCCACCGGTGTCACCGACGCGGGCCGCGAGGCCATCGTGGCGGCGGCACGCGGCGCCGGCGCGACGGTTGTCTCGGCCGAACATCCGACCACGACCCTCGAGGACCTCTTCCTCCAGGTGATCCGTGCCGGAGGCGACCCGCAGCCGGCCACCCAACGCGACGCCGCCGGCGACGCGCCCGACGAATCCGCTCCGGCCGACGACCATGGGTAAGCGCGGCGATACCAGTCAAGAGCCCCTTTCTTTGCGACGACCGCTGGACCCCCGGCGGCGTATCTGGGCGGTCGCCCTCGTCACGTTTCGCCAAGGCATGCGGATGCACCTGTGGCTTCTCGTCCCCGTCGCGGTGGTGGCTCTCATCCTGACGGACCTGTCGTCGCCGCGCTTCGACCTCGTGTTCGAAGGCATCCCGGCCGCCGTCGGCACCAGCCTGCTCGCCATGACCGTGCTGGCGGTGGTGTTCGGTGTCTTCTTCGCCACGTACTCCATCCCCGGCGAGATGGAAACGAAGGCCTCCTACAGCGTGGTCACCAAACCCGTCGGCCGCTGGGAGATCGTGGCCGGGAAGACGGCCGGCATGTCCGTCCTCGTGCTGGCCATACTTGGGGCGGTCGGCGCCGGTGCGTACGGCTACATCCTCGCGCGGACCGGCGGCATCCAGTCGTTGGCGGCGCGCCGCCTGGAGGAAGCGCGGCCGCGCGCGGTCCACCCGGCCGACCTCAACGCCCTTGAAGCCGCCGCCCGCGACGGGCCGCTTTCGACGTACCGTTACCGGATGGTGGACGCCGGCCCGGACGTCCAGATTCATTTCGCCCCCGACATGCCGCCCGAGCCCGGTGTCCGCTGGGTTCTCGGCGAAACGAGCCTGCTGCTCAGGTGGAACCTCGGCGAGACGCCCCTGCGCGAATGGGTCGCGTCCGGAACGGGCCGGCTGCGGATCGCGCTCAAGGTCCGACCGCCCTCGGAAACCGACGCGCCGCCCCTGAAGGTGAACGTCGCGTTGGCCTCGGAGGAGCCTGACGGCCGAGCCGGTCCCAAAACGCCGGACGGACGCTCGCCCCAGGTCAAGCAGGTGGTCGCGGCCGTTGAGGCCTCCGGTGTGGTGGAGGTCGCCGTCGCCGGGCCGAACGCCTCGCCCGTCAAAGGCGTGCTGAACGTGCCGCCGTCGGGCAGCGTGGTCCTCGAGGTCGGCGCAGCGACGGCTGGGTACCTGGTCGGCGCCGCCGACGGTGCGGTCCGGATCGTGGGTCCGGGGGGGCAAGAGTTCCACCTCAAGGCCGGCCCCGCGAGTAAAGTCGGCACCGATCGCGGCAGGGCCTACCTCGTCGGCCGCAACAACCTGCCGCGACAGATGGCGATCTTCCGGTTCGACGACGTGCCGGCCGGGGCCCTCGGTCCCGGCAGCACAGCGGTGGAGATCGGCCTGTCGGTTGATGCGTGGAGCCCGGCGGCCCTCCAGCCTGCCGCCGAGGTCGTGTTTCGGAATCCCGCGACCGGTCAGGAGAAGCCGTTCACCTTCACACCCGAGGGCCACCACGTCACGCTGCTCTACCTCGACCGCGCCTTCTGGCACGGCGGCCCGCTGGAGGTCCGACTCGAGTCCGCGACGAACGACGACTACATCGGCGTGGTTCCGAACAGCGTGCGGCTGCGGCTGGACGGCGGCCCGTTCGCGATCCATTTCGCCAAGGCGATCCTGTGCGTCTGGCTCTTCGGGACGGTCCTGGCGGCAATGGGCGTGCTCCCGAGCACGCGGTTCACCTGGTACACGAGCATTCTCGGAACGGGCGTTCTGTTGCTCGCGAGTTTCATGCGTGAGTTTCTGCGCAACTTTCTCCTCCTCAGAACACCTGTTGGGTACCACGCCTTGCGGATGGCAGACTGGGTCAAGTCCGTCTGGGACTGGGATGGCTGGAACGAGGTGGCCCGGCAGGTCGTCGTCCCCGTGCCCAACGTGTGGGCCCTGTTGCCGGATGACACGGTCAACATGGGCCAGGTGATTCCGCTCGCGGACATGGCGGCCTCGTTCGGCTGGGCGGCGTTTGCCACGGCGCTTCTGGTGTTGCTGGGGGCGCTGCTTCTGAAGAATCGGGAGGTGGCGGCATGAGCGGACCCGATTCCGGCAACCGGCCGCCCTGGCACAGGACGCTGCTGCTGGGGCTCGCCGTCGTCGTCGGCTTGATGGCGGTGGTTCACCCGTTGCGCCGCTGGGTGGTGGAGCCGCGCCGACAGGCGTTGCTCGGCCATCTGGAGACGCCCGGCCGGCGCCTGGCCCTGGCGTCGCAGTTCGGTTTCGCGACGGCGGCGGGGGTGTCGATACGGCTGGCGCCCGGTCGCCCGGTCTCGGAACTGAGCGACCTGCCGGCTCAAGCCATGACGCTGATCCTCGGGGGGTTCCGCGGTCCGTACGTCATGTGGTTGTGGGTCAGGGTCGAAGACGAGAAGCACAAGAAGATTCACTTCGACCTGATCGACCGCTACACCAAGATCGCGATGCTTCAGAGCGACTACCCCCAGGTGTGGACGTTCCTGGGGTGGAACCTGGCGTGGAACCTGCCCGTGCAGTGGCAGTCGCTCGAGCGGCGGTACCAGTGGATTCGGCGGGCCACCGAGTTCCTCGGCGAGGGATTCCGCAAGAACCCGCACAGCGCCCAAATCGCCGCCGGCATGGGACGCATCTATTCCGAGAAACTCGGCCGCTCACAGGAGGCCGAGTACTATCGCCGGCGCGTCAGGGAGGAGTTCGGCCGGAGCGTCTTCCTGATCGCGTACGAGTGGTACGACCTCACTCGCCAACTCAACGAACGATACGACTCGCTCGGACGCGGTCTCGGCAAGTCCGTCCAGTACAGACAGGCCTGCCACAATCTCTCGTTCTACGCCAGAGAACTGACCCAGGAGATGTACGACACGTTTGCCGACAGCGTGAAGGCCAGGACCGAAGGCCGCGATGCCGATGCACGCAAGGCGTACGAGGCCGGCGTCACCCAACTCGACGAAACCATCAAAGCCTGGAAATGGGCATGGCGCGACTGGCGCGACGAGACGGTCCGCTTCGAGAAGGAAGGCATCATGGCCCTGCAACTTGGGGTCTTCCGCAAGTTCGGCGACCAGGCCGCCGACATGGTCCGCCAACTCGAGACGCTCCGCGGCTCGCTCACCTACGACAACCTGCCCGAGACCTTTGAGAAGATGACGCGGCCTGAGATTCAGTGACCGGCCTTCGGTCACGCCGGCCGTCCGTCGGGCTCAGCCAACACGACGGCCAGCATCTGGCCGCCGAACCCGCTGGCGATCTTCAGCGCCGTGTGGATCGGCCGCCGCCGGGCCGTCAGAGGCGTGCAGTCCAGACCGATCTGCGGGTCGGGGTCCGTCAGGTTCGCCGTCGGAGGGACCGTCCCCCGCCGCATCGCCAGGACCGTCAGGACGAGTTCGACCGCCGTCGCCGCCCCGAGCAGGTGACCGTGCGACCCTTTCGTGGACGAGACGCTGACGCGAGCGGCCGCCTCGCCGAAGGCGGCACGGATGGCCCGGGCCTCGGCGGCATCGTTGCTGACCGTCGCGGTTCCGTGGGCGTGCACGTAGTCGACGTCCTGCGGCGGCGTGCCGGCCCGGGCGAGGGCCAGCCGCAGAAGGTGTGAGAGCGTCTCGCCGCTGGGTTCGGTGTCGATGAGGCTGGCGGCCTGGCACCCGCCCGCCCAGCCTCGGACGAGCGCGATCGGCTCCGCCCCGCGCCGCCGAACCGATGCAAGCGATTCCAGAACCAGCACGCCGGCGCCCTCTCCGACGGCGAACCCGCGACGCGACGCCGAGAACGGACGGACCGACGTGGCAGGGTCGTCTCCGGCGTCGGCCAAGAGGCCCATCCGCCGGTACGATCCGACGATCATCGGATGCAGCGACGCTTCGGCCGCCCCGACGATCGCCACGTCGACCACGCCGCGCCGGATCAACCCCGCTCCCAGGACCAACGCATGTCCACCCGACGCACATGCCGTGACGGGGGCTGTAATCGGTCCCGCCAGACCCAGCCGCGCTGCAACCGTCCGGGCGGCGGCGTCGGGCGTGACATCCACGAGCCCCGCCGCACCAGCCTCGCCTGCGGTCCGACGGGCGAGCGCAAACACGGGGCCTTTGCTCAGGCTCAAGACAGTCGCCACGCGGTCGGGCGCGGGTGCGCCGCCGTGCGCGCTGGCAGAATCGTACGCCGTGGCAGAATCGTGCGCGGTGCCAGAATCGTGCGCCGTGGCAGAATCGTTCGCGGCGGCAGAATCGTGCGCGGTGGGTCTCCGGACCCACCGCGCAGAGATCCCGCGCTCCCGCCCCGCCCTGCGCGGCCGGTCCGCAGCCCTGCCGCGCGACACGCACGGGTGAGCGTGAAGCGGCCCGGCAAGCCCTGCGTCGTCCCACGCCTCGGCGGCGGCGGCGACGGCGAACTGGACGGCGCGGTCCAGGTCTTCCGTACCGGCGGGAGGGGCGAATCCCAGACACGCCGCCCCGGTGGCACCGGGCACGCCGGCCAACTCGGGCAGGTACCGGACGGCGCTGCCGCCCGCGAAGACCTCCTCCGCCGCCGCCAGGCCGACACCCTGGGGCAGGACCAGGCCCATCCCGGTAATCGCGACGCGGTGCTTTTCAGGCATGATGGTCCCCGGCAGGGACCCCTGCCCCGGCGGGTTCGAGACCAAGGTCGCGGATCATCGCCAGGTCGTCCTCCGGCGGGCGGCCGCGCGTCGTCAGGTAATTGCCGATGAGGCACGAGTCAGCGCCGGCCAGGAACATCAGGCACTGCAGGTCCCGGAGGTTCTTCTCGCGTCCGCCGGCCACCTTGATGATCTGCTGCGGCAGGACGAGGCGGAACATCGCCACGATCGAGAGAATCTTCACGGGAGGGAGGGGTTCGACGCCCGCGAGCGGCGTGCCGGGGATCGGATGGAGGAAGTTGAGCGGCACGACCGTGGGGCCGAGGTCGCGGACCGCCAGCGCCAGGTCGACGCGGTCGTCGTCGGTCTCGCCGATGCCGAACAGGCCGCCGCAGCACAGTTCGAGCCCCGCCTCGACAGCGGCCCGTGCGCTCCGCCGACGGTCCTCCCAGGTGTGCGTGGTGCAGACGCGGGGAAAGTGGCGGGCCGACGTCTCGAGGTTGTGGTTGTATCGCGCGAACCCCGCCTCAACCAGCCGCCGGCCCCGGTCAACCGTCAGGGCGCCGAGGCTGGCACAGACGTCCAGGGCCGTCCGGTCGCGGACGGCGCGGCTGGCGGCGAGAACGCCGTCGAACTCGGCGTCCGAGAGGCGCCCGCCGCTCGAGACCAGGCCGAGGTGCCCTGCCCCGACCGTCTCGGCCGACTCGGCCGCGCGGACCACCTCCCCGGTCGAGAGCAGATTCCGGGGGGCAACGCCCGTCTCCCAGTGGGCGCTTTGGGCGCACCAGCGGCAGTCCTCGCCGCAACGTCCGACGCGGACGGCGGCGATGCTGCACAGGTGGACGGAGCGACCGCGGAACCGGCGACGGACACGGTCGGCGGCGAGCCAGACGGACCACGGGTCGCGCCGTGCAGCGGTCAGCAGGTTGCGGGCGTCATCGGGGCCGATGCGTTCGCCGGCCTCCACCCGCTGCGCGCACGATTCGACGGACCAGGTCATGCCGACACTCAAGCGGCGCGCGCCGCCCCTGCCCTACCGCGTCTTGCGTGCGCTGCTGGCGAAGTCGGACGGCAGGTAGCGGGTGCTGGCGAGTTTGAACTGCGTGCCGCCTCGGCCGGCTCCCGCCTCCGGGATGTACAGGTTGGCGCGTTGGGCGACGACATCGACGATCAACAGCGCCTCGCGCGTGTCGGAAATCGGACCGGTGACCATGATGTAGTCGCCGGCGCGGGTTGAGGTATTCGCCATGGCCGCAGGTTCCGACCGTCCGACATAAAGCGTCAGCATCACTGATGCAAAGATGACATTGATACAGATGAGCGAGATTAGAATCAGATCTTTGACTTTCATGAGTGTATCTCCGTTAGGCCCTGAGGTCAGGGCGTCGGGCGCACGCGGAACTGGTCCGCCAGCATGACTCCTGAACTTGGAGTCAACTCGTACTTCGGCGGCGACATGTTGTAGAAGACGAGCCGGCGCGATTCGGTGTCGAGCACGGCGAAGCTGACGAAGTTGTCCTGGACCTCGATCGCCGTGACCAGGTACGTGTCGTACACGCTCCCCCGCGCGTAGGCCATGTGCTCGGAGTGCAGGCCGCTGGCGACCAAGCCGCCCAACAGCACCGCGAGCACCACAAGTACACCCACTGCAACTGTCTTGCCGTCCATTGAGTTCTCCCTTCCCTGGGTGCCCGGATCGGCACCACCCCGAGGCTACGACCTGCGGAAACGCTTGCAGGCCGCCGCAACAACCGCCAGGCACATTCCGCCGGCGACAATGTTTGGAATCACGTACGACGGCATCGGCTTCCCCGTGGATGGGGAGCGCCCGGAACGGGGCGCCGCCAACGCGATGCCGGCAAGGACCAGCACGGTCGCCGCCGTCGCGACGGCCGTCCGCGTCAGGCGCCTCCAGAGAACAGGTCGTTTCACCGGGGCTCTCCCTGCGGCCCGTCAGAAGAACGAGGCGACGGGCCTCATGAGCCTTCGAAACTCAGCCGTCGGTACGCTTACCGTGCCCCACGAGGGGCTACGCGTCCGGCAGGCGTTGGCGTACACACTACGGTAGACGCCGACGAGGCCGTAATACTCACCGCGAAAATGGTGGACGACCTCAAACGCCGTTGCCTCCTCCGGCCGTGCCAGATGATAGCAGAAGACGAGCAGTCCTGCAAAGCCAGAACCGAAAACCTCTTCCCACCGTTCGAGGCAGTCCAGGTCGTCTCGGCTGGTCCAGTTCTCCCACCGGCGGCCGCCACGGTACGGAAACTTGCGGCCCTTCACGTCCACGAGCAGGTTCGGCCCCGCCGCGCTGTAGACCACGAAGTCGAAACTCTTCAACCGGACGCCGGCAAAGATGGCCTTCTTCGCCTCATCGACCGCCACGTATGGGGTGCCGGCCGACCGAAGGTAATCCTCGAAGGAGGCCTCGTAGATGACCTTCCGGTTGGCCATGGCATGGCTCTACTGGCCCTCGTCGCCTACTTTGCGATACGCCATCGGCTGGCTTACCGTCCCCTGCCGCAGATCGCGCACAAGGACCTTCGGCCAGGGCGCTTCCTTGTCGCCGATGACGACGACAAAGCGTGCACCAGAACTTATCGCATTCTTGCTCTGGCGGTTGATCTTGCTTCCCTTGAGGTCGAATTGCACGCGCTTGCCCCGGGATCTGAGATGGCGCACCATCTGCAACATCTTTGGCCAGTCCGGGTCCCAGGCGGCCACGTAGTAGTCGGTTTCGAACCCTTCCTCGGGCCCCAGGCCGCGCTCCTTCAGCAGGAGCCCCAGGACGGCGTCGCCGCACGCGAACCCGCAGGCGGGCATCGAGTGACCGCCCACGTCGCCGAGGAGGCGGTCATACCGGCCGCCCCCAAAGATGGCCCGGAACTTGCCGTTGCGGTCATAGACCTCCCAGACCGCCCCCGTGTAATAGGCCAGCCCACGGACGATGCCGATGTTGAAGCGGCACCAGTCGGCAATGCCGTAATCGGCGAGCATTCTCAGGAGACGCTTCAGGCCGTCGGCCGCGCGGGCCACCTCGGGCGTGGCGCGTTCGGCGGCGTCGATGTCGTCGAGCGTCTGCCACGAGAGGATTCGCTCGATGCCTTCCCGCTGCGCGGCCTCCAGCCCGGCGTCGGCCAACATGGCCTGGACCCTCTCGGCCGGCACCTTGTCGCGTTTGTCGAGAATGCCGAAGACCTCTCCGACGCGCTCCTGGGCGATGCCGAGGTGCCGGACGAGCGCACTGAGCAGCCGGCGGTCGTTGAGCCGAATCTCGACGTCGTCGGGCCCGAGGCCGACCTCGTTCATCGCATCGACGGCCAGGGAGATGCACTCGGCGTCGGCGATCTCGCCTTCGACGCCGATGAGGTCCACGTTCCACTGGAAGAACTCGCGGAGGCGGCCTTTCTGAGCGCGCTCGTACCGAAAGCATCGGGAGATATTGAACCATCGTATAGGCGTCGGCAGCGCGGCCTGGCGTGCGGCAATCATGCGGGCGAGGGTGGGCGTGAACTCCGGACGAAGCGCCAGGCGGCGGCCCTTCTTGTCGTCGAGGCAATACAGTTGCTCGGCGATCTCCGGACCGCTCTTCTCGGTGTACAGGTCGAGCGATTCCAGGACCGGTCCGTCCACCTCGACGAAGCCCGCTCGCCGGCTCGCAGCGCGCCACCGCTCGAAGAGCCAGTTGCGCACCGCCATCTCGTCGGGGTAGAAGTCGCGGGTTCCTCTGACCGATTGAACCTTCATCCGGTCCCTTCGCTACGGCGTATCGAAGTCCTTCAGGATGCGTTCGACCGACTTGTCGGCGTGTTCGACGACCAGTTCAACGTGGGTCCGTCCGGCCCGGCTGATCTCGGTGTGCTTGGGTGTGTAGACGACCTCGTAGGCCCCTTTCTCGCCGGGACCGACCAGGAGGAAGCCGGCCGCGTCGGGCTTCTTGCCCTCGTTGCGAGGGATGCTCGTGCGCTGGCCGGCCATCTTGGTCAGCGTCATCTCGACGCGTCTGGGCGGTCCGCCGCGCGGCACAACCGGCAGGCGGATCTCCATGCGATAGCAGGTGATGCGCATCGTCCGTTCCTTGGCCGACAGGATGTCCGCGCGTTCGGCAGTGCCGGGATAGAAAAACCAGGCGTCCTTGGTCTTGTCGTAGACCCAGTCGCATTTGCCGCGCATCAGGAACGCCTGGGCGTAGACCTCCTGGTCCTGGGGTTCCGGGCCGGCATGGAAGGTACGCGTCCAGCGATAGCGGCCGGCCACGTCGCCGCTGTGAACGACGGTCTCGTCGCCGTCGATGCCGAAGACGACAAAGTTAACGGCGCCGGGATCGGTCTCGAGTTCGAACGTGACCGGCTCCCCGTCGTAGGCCCGCTGGCGCTGCCTGATGGAAAACTTGCCGTCCGGCAGTGCCGTATCGGCCCACATCCGCGAGTAGGCCATGGGTGCGCATCCGGCAAGGGGCGCACACGAGAGGGCCGCGAGGGACAGGACAACGACCATCCCGCCGCGACAACGAGTTTCGGAGCCGTTCACCGTCGTTCGCATTCGACCACCCGTCTGTTCCCGCGAGAGACCGCCTTCGCCGAACGCGGCCCTTTGGGGGATGGTATGGCGGCAGGGAGGGACTGTCAAGATTCTTGAGCATCGTCGCCGGAATCGGAAGCGTCGTGCGCCGGGGTATCAGCCTCCGACGCCTCACCGCTTGCCTCGTCCGAAGGCGGCGCGGAGGACCTTGACCGTCGCCGCCCCCGAAAACGATGGTAGAGGCCAACGGCCGGCCCGCTCAGCGCGTATGCACCGAAGCCGAGCGGCAGGACCACTTCCTTCAGCACCGCCGCCAGCGCCATACCCACGACCACCATCACCAAGTGGCTGATCGGCCGCCGGCCGCGCACGAATTGGTTCAGCAGATGCGAGTACCGGAAACTCGACACCATCAGCAACCCCAGCAGGGCGGCGATAATCGGCATGGCCCACAGCAGGACGCGGACGGTGCCGTCATGCGCCTCCTTTTCCATGAAGTCGGCCAGCACGATGATCAGCGACACGAGTGCCCCTGCTGCGGCAGGCGACGGCAGGCCCTTGAAATGCATGTGGGCCTCCTCCTCGTGGACGTTCTCGACGTTGAACCGCGCCAGGCGAATCAAGGTGCATCCGAGATAGACGGCCGCACAGACCCACGCAAAGCGCAGCATGCCAACGAGGCCGGTCGGGACGGCGGCTCCAAGACACTCGACGACGACGCGGTTCATGAGAAAGGCCGGCGCCACGCCGAAACTCACCACGTCCGCCACGCTGTCGAGTTGCCCGCCGAAATCGCTCGTGGCCCGTGCGAACCGGGCAAGCCGGCCGTCGAGGGCATCGAACACCATCGCGAGAATCACCAGGTACCCGGCCCACTTGATCGTCTCGGGGAAAGCGTCCGGCGTTCCGAGGAGGGCCTTCGTGGCGAGCGTGATGGCCCCGAAGCCGCAGAGCGCGTTGGCCAGGGTGCAGAGCGACGGCAGGATGAGGACTCGCGGGATTCTCACCGGAATCGCCCCAGGATCGTTTCGCCGGCCCTGACCGCCTGGCCGAGGCGGACCTCCACGTCGAAGCCGCTCTCGACGGGCACGTACACCTCGGCGCGCGACCCGAACTTGATCATGCCGTACCGGTCGCCTCGCTGCAGATGCTCGCCGACCCGGGCAGTGCAGACGATGCGGCGGGCCATGGCGCCGGCGACCTGGCGGACGAGGATCCGCGTGTCTTCGTCTCCAGGCACAAGCGTCATCGCACCGGCCTCGTTCCGGAACGAGGCTTCCGGTGTTGAGGCGTTGAGATGCCGGCCCGGCCGGTGCACCAGGGTCTCGACCCGGCCGTCGCACGGAACGCGGTTCACGTGCATGTTGAGCGGCGACATGAAGATGGCGATCTTGTGCGTGAGCAACTCGAGAAACTCCCGCTCCTCAACTTCGGCAACCTCCACCACCCTGCCATCGGCCGGCGCGACGAGCACGCGCGGCTCGTCGGGCGGACGACGCGACGGGTCGCGGAAGAAATACAGCACGAAGGCGAGGGCCAGAACGAACAGGGGCGTCAGGTACCAGAGGAAGACGGCGGACAGGACGGCTCCCGCCAGCGAGAATCCACCGAACAGGACCACCTCGCGAATCCCGTATTTAGCCAGAGGAATTCGCACAATTCCCGTCCTCCGGTTCGGAATCGAAATAGTAGCCGCACGGAACGCGCGTCAACTCCAGGTCTTTCGCATCAATCGGAAAATCGCGACACGTCACCGTCCGCCGCCCGTAGATCTTGCAGCGTCGGTCGGGCGTCAGAAAGGGGCAGTGAAAGGTGAGGTCGCAGCACGCTCCGCACCCGCGGCAGGTTCCGCGGCGAAACGCCCTTATGCGGGCCACGTACGCCGGGCGGACCCGGCTGAGCATCTGGCGGCGGACCTGGCCCACCAGACGCGAGGTCCACAGCCCCACGCGTTCCAGAATGCCGCTGGGAGGCCGGGCATGGTCCCGGTTGACGGTCGCGATGCCGCTCAGGTCGCGGGTCGTGTCGGTCATGGTGCCCTTGAGTCTAGGCGGCGCCGCGCGGTCTGTCAACCGGCCGGCGCGCGCCGGTTCTATTCCAGGTTCGCGTGTCGGGATTGGAGTTCCTGTGGCGGGGTGCCCAGGCGGCGTCCGATCTCGGCGCTGACGGCGTCGAGCAGGACCAGCAGCGCCTGCTCGAAGAGGGACCCCCCGTACTGGGCCGAGGGCGTGGTCTCGGGGCTCGTGCGTTTCGAGGGCGCGGGGATGATGATCGTCTCGTCGGCCTGTCTGGCCATCGGCGATTCGGGCATGGCCGTGATGGCGAAGACCCGGGCGCCGACTTCCCGGGCCACCTCCGACACGAGGACCGTCACGTGGGTCTGGCCGCTGGCCGAGCAGGCGAGCAGCAGGTCGCCTCTCTGAATGGCGGGCGTGGTGGTCTCTCCGACGACGTAGGTTACAAGGCCCAGGTGCATGAGCCTCATGGCGAGCGCGCGTGCCATGAGGCCGGACCGTCCCCCGCCCGCGACGTAGATGCGCCGGGCCGTGAGAATCTCCGCCGTCAGGCGTTCAAGGCCGTCGAGCGACACGCGGCCCAGAGCGCCCTGCACCTCGGAGAGGATGTCGTTGATGGCTTGTCGGATCGGCATTCAAGCAAACTCGCATCGCCACCCTCCCGTAACTATACCGCTACCGCCCGGCGCGTACAACGGATTTGCTTCGACTTGACACCACCAAGCCGGGGGGCTACTGTGAACCGTCGTTGGCCGGACCGGATAAGACGACAGCGGTGCCTTCGCGTTGCGGGAGAGACCTGGGATGAGAATCTTCGTTCCCGGCCGCATCTGTCTGTTCGGCGAACACTCCGACTGGGCCGGGGGCTACCGGCGCACCAACGCGCAGATTCAGAAGGGCTACTGCATCATCACGGGAACGAACCAGGGGGTTTACGCCAACGTCGAACCCCATCCCAGTCACCTGGTCGTCACGGCCGATTTCGGCGGAAGCGAGCGCGAGGGACCGCGCCAGATCCCGATGGATGCCCAGGCCCTGCTCCGGGAGGCCCAGGCGGGCGGGCCGTTCTCCTACGTCGCGGGGGTCGCCTACCAGATCCTCATGCACCACCACGTCCGGGGTCTGGTGATCGACAACGACCGGACGGACCTGCCGGTGAAGAAGGGGCTGTCGTCGTCGGCGGCGGCGTGTGTGCTGGCGGCCCGGGCCTTCAACCGCGTCTACGACCTGAAGATGACGGTCCGCGGCGAGATGGAAACGGCCTATCGCGGCGAGTTGACCACGCCGTCGCGTTGCGGCCGCATGGACCAAGGCTGTGCCTTCGGGCGCCGGCCCGTCCTCATGACGTTCGACGCCGACCTGGTCGAGGCGCGGTCGGTCCGCACGGGCGGTGACTTCCACATGCTCATCGTCGACTTGAAACGCAGCAAGGACACGCAGAAGATCCTGGCCGATCTGAACCACTGTTACCCCTTCCCGACAAGCGATCTCGACCGCGACGTGCACGCGTGCCTCGGCCCCGTCAACAAGCGGCTCATCGAACGGGCCGTCCAGGCGCTGGAGGAGGGCGACGCCGAACGGCTCGGATCGCTGATGACGGAGGCCCAGGCGCTGTTCGACCGCTACCTTCAGCCGGCCTGCCCCGACGAACTGACCGCCCCGCGGCTGCACGAGGTGCTGGCCTACCCGGCGATTCAGGACCTCGTCTGGGGCGGCAAAGGCGTCGGCAGCCAGGGCGACGGCTGCGCCCAACTTATCGCCCGCGACCCGGAGGCGCGAGACCGGGCCGCCGAGATCCTCGAACGCGACCTCGGTGTGGCCTGCCTGCCGCTTGACATCACGCGGCCGAAGCGCCTGCGCAAGGCCGTGATTCCGGCGGCCGGGTTCGGGACGCGGATGTTCCCCTCCTCGAAGGCGGTCAAGAAGGAACTGGCCCCGCTCATCGACCGCGACGGTCTGGCCAAGCCGGTTATCCAGGTCATCATCGAAGAGGCATGCCGCTCGGGCATTGAAGAGGTGGCCCTGATCGTCCAGCCGCAGGACCGCCCCGTCTTCGAGGCGTACTTCAAGACCCCCTTGCCGCCGCAGCATTTGAACAGCCTCCCGACCGCGCTTCAGCAGCACGCCGCGTACCTGACGTCGCTCGGCCGGCGGGTGACATGCATCGAGCAGGAGCGTCAGGAAGGTCTGGGCCACGCCGTGCTGTGCGCGGCGGAGTGGGTGGGCGGCGAGCCGTTCCTGCTGATGCTCGGGGACCACGTCTTCCAAAGCGAGACCGATGTGCCGTGCGCCGCCCAGGTCATGGCTGCCTACGAGGCGAGCGGCGAGAGCGTGGTGGGCCTGGCGATAACCCCGCTGGACGAGGTCTCAAACTTCGGGACGGTCGCCGGCACGTGGGTCGAGGACAAGACGCTGCTGGCGGTCACCGAGTTCGCCGAGAAGCCTGCGGCCGACTACGCCGAAGCCAAACTGCGGGTCGAGGGCATTGACGACGGGTTCCTCTGTCTGTTCGGCCTGTATGCGCTTGGGCCGAGCATCTTCAGCCACCTCCGGCACCTGTGCGACCAGAACCTGCGCAAGGGCGGCGAGTTCCAACTGACCGACGCGCTCTCGCTCCTGCGGAAAGAGGAGCGGTGTTTCGGATGCCTCGTCCGGGGGAAGCGCTACGACACCGGCCGGCCCGACCAGTACCTCAAGACGCTGACCGAGTTCGCCGCCCCCCCATCGCCGACGCAGCCGCAGGATGACCCGGAGGCCACGCGGTCGACGCCCCCGAGCCCCTAATCCTACTACGCTACGAGGCCTCTCAGCAAGGCCGTTGCTCGGCCGGGGAAAAAGC
>CAZEBQ010000018.1:0-20763 GCA_964510295.1 uncultured Anaerolineales bacterium
CACCTGATGATGGCCGCCGTCGAGGACAACCCCGACCTGCCCATCTCCCTGCACCTCGACCACGGACCCAACCTCGACCTCTGCAAGAAGGCCATCGCCATCGGCTTCACCAGCGTCATGATCGACGGCTCCATCGATTACGATGCCGAGACGGCCGACGGCAAGCACCCGGCCCGCAGCCTCGAAGACAACATCCGCGTCTCGAAAGAGGTCGTCGATTACGCCCACGCCCACGGCGTCAGCGTCGAGGGCGAACTCGGAACCCTCGGAGGCATCGAAGAGGACACCAAGACCGACCAGGTCCTCCTGACCGACCCCGACGAAGTCCAGGAGTTCTGCGAACGCACCGGCGTGGACGCACTCGCCCTGGCCATCGGCACCAGCCACGGCGCCTACAAGTTCAAGCACGAGCCGACCTTGGCCATGGACCTCATCACCGAGTGCCGCCAGCGCGTCCCCGACACCGCCCTCGTTATGCACGGGTCCTCCAGCGTGCCGAAGGAACTCGTGGACGAGGTCAACAAGTACGGCGGCCAGTTGCCCGGCGCCATGGGCGTGCCGATTCCCGCCATCCAGGAAGGCATCAAGCGCGGCATCCAGAAGGTCAACGTCGACACCGACGGCCGCCTTGTCGTCACGGCCGCCATCCGCCGCGTCTTCACCGAGAAACCAGGCGAGTTCGACCCGCGCAAGTACCTCGGCCCGGCCCGCGAGGCGCTGGCCAAACTTATCGCCTCGAAGATGAGAGACTTCGGCACCGCCGGACACGCCGGCGACTACCAACGCAAAACCCTCGACGACATGAAGGCCTTCTACGCGTCGCAAGAGAAGTGATTCTGCGCCTTGCTGCGGTCTTTTCTCGCCTTGCAGGGGGAGGCCGTGCGCCGATACAATGGAATGGTGCGGGAGAGGCAGGGAGTATGCCATGACTCAAGGTTGGCTCAAGTGCCGCTTTCTCAAAGGCATGTTCAGCGATGAAATCACGATGGTCTACCCGCCGGAATCACCCACGGCTTCGTCTTTCTTCGTGCCGAGAGAAAAGGTCCGTGAGAAAGACAGCGCCGTGAGCGTGCGCTTCTTCCATGAGGGAGAAACCGTGTGGGCCGTCCTGCCTGCGGAAAGCCAGCCCGTTATTCCGGTTAGCGAGGAAGACCTGATACCCAGTTCATGATACTCTCGAACGTAAGTATCCAAGAGGCGCTTGACAAAGGCTGGCTGGCGATCAGCCCGGAGCCGACGCCTCGCCGAATGGGGCCGGACTTTCCCGAGTGCCCTTACCAAACCAGCGCCGTGGACCTGCGACTGGGCCACGAGATTGCCTATTTCCGTGAAGGCCTGGCGATAAACATCGATTTGCGCCGCGGGACCTTTGCCGACCTGTTCGGCCCGAATTCTGAGAACCAAACCATCTCCGCTGAACGACCCTATTCCTTGGCCCCCCAGAAGATGGTCCTTGGGAAAACACTGGAGACCGTTGAGCTTCCCATACACGCAGATACCGCGGCACCATGCCTTGCAGCACGGATCGAGGGCAGAAGTTCGTATTCCAGGTGTGGCCTACTCGTTCATTTCACGGCGCCGACCATACACGCCGGCTTCGCCGGTACCGTAACGCTGGAACTGATTAACTTGGGGTCCATCCCGATTCTGCTGTATCCCGAGACTCCGATCTGCCAACTCATCGTCGAGCAGGTGCACGGCAGACCGTTTCGCAACGACAGCCAATTCCAAGGCCAAACCGGGGTGGGCGGTTCATAGCAGTGCCGATGGCAATCGGGTGCAGTTCCCGCAATGCTCACCCCGCCTGATTCGCCCCCGACTCCGCCACCAGCCGGCACGCCTCCAGCCACGAGTCGATGCTCTCGCCGGCGTCGGCCCACCAGCCTTCGACCACCTCGAAGCCGAGCGTGCCCGCCTCGACGTAATGGTTGTTGACGTCGGTGATCTCCAGTTCGCCCCGCGCGCTCGGCTCCAGCGTCGCGATGACGTCGAACACGTCCGGCGGATACATGTACACACCGATAACCGCCAGGTTGCTCGCCGGGTGGGCGGGCTTCTCGACGATCCCCGTAATCCGCCCGCCCTCGACCTCGGCGATGCCGTACGCCTGGGGGTTCGGCACCTCCTTCAGGAACACCTTGGCGCCGTCGGCCTGCTTCTCGAAGGCCCGGGCGGCCGGCCGGATGGTCCGCTCCAGGATGTTGTCGCCCAGGACGACGCACACCTTGTCGGCGCCGGCGAACTCTCGCGCCAGGCCCAGCGCCTCGGCGATGCCGCCCTCGCCCTTCTGGTAGGCGTAGTGGAGGCGCGACAGGCCGAACTCCTCCCCGTTTTCGAGGAGCCGGATAAAATCGCCCGCCGAGTTGCCACCCGTCACGATCATGATGTCCGTCACCCCCGCCGCCACCAGGCACTCGATCGGGTAATAGATCATCGGCTTCGCGTACACCGGCAGCAGGTGCTTGTTGGTGATCTTCGTCAGCGGCTGCAGCCGCGTCCCCAACCCGCCCGCCAGAATGACGCCTTTCATGCGTCCGCCTCCCTGCTACACTGGTGCCGGACCACTCTATCCGGGGACCCGAACGAGGTCAACCGTCGCGCCCTCGCGGCCGCGATTCGTCGTCAACGTTATTGAACCCCCCCGCCTGCACGTGTACCATGGATGGCCCAAGTCCCAAACACAGGAGGAGGCGGTCATGCCAGGTCAACACTCGCTGGTGACGGTGTGTGCCGTGGGTCTGGTGCTCGTGGCGGCAGGCTGCTCGCGGTCAGCCCTGGCTGCATGGGAACCCGCCAAGGGACCGCTCATGACACGGTGGGCCAAGGACGTCTCGCCCGAGAAAGCCCACCCGGAATACCCCCGCCCGCAGATGGTCCGCGACCAGTGGCAGAACCTGAACGGTCTGTGGCAATACGCCACGGCGGCCGAGGGCGAGACGCCGCCCGTCGGAAAGGACCTTGACGGCCGGATCCTCGTGCCGTTCCCCATCCAGTCGGCCCTGTCGGGCGTCATGAAACACGCCGACCGGCTTTGGTACCGCCGCACCTTTGCCGTTCCGAAGGCGTGGAAAGACGGGCGCGTGCTGCTCCACTTCGGCGCCGTCGATTGGGAAGCCGCCGTCTACGTCAACGGCAAGCGGGTGGGCGACCATCGCGGCGGGTACGACGCCTTCACCTTCGACATTACCGACGCCCTCGCGGGCAGCGGCAAGCAGGAACTGATCGTCGGCGTCTTCGACCCCACCAACGACGGCAACCAGCCGCGCGGAAAGCAGGTCAAGAAGCCCCGCGGCATCTGGTACACCGCCGTCACGGGTATCTGGCAGACGGTGTGGCTGGAACCGGTTCCCGAAACGCACATCACGCGGCTCGTTCTGACGCCCGACGTCGACAAGACGTGCCTGCGTCTGACGGTGCAGGCCGGGGGCGATGCGGCCGGCCTGACCGTCGAGGCCGTCGCCACGGACGTCGGCAAGCAGGTCGCAACGGCGTCCGGAAAGGCCGGGCCGGAACTCGCGCTGCCCATCAAGGCGCCCAAACTCTGGACCCCCGACTCGCCGCACCTCTATGACCTGAAGGTCGAACTGAAACGCAAAGGCAAGACGGTTGACGCGGTCACCGGCTACTTCGGCATGCGCAAGATCGAGATCGGCAAAGACAACAAGGGCGTGACGCGGATGCTCCTGAACGGCAAACCCGTCTTCCAGGTGGGGCCGCTCGACCAGGGATGGTGGCCCGACGGCCTTTACATCGCGCCGACCGACGAGGCCTTCAAGTACGACGTCGAAATCACACGCCAACTCGGCTTCAACATGACCCGCAAGCACGTCAAAATCGAGCCCGAGCGGTGGTATTACTGGTGCGACCGGCTGGGCCTTCTGGTCTGGCAGGACATGCCGAGCGGCAACAACAAGACGGCGGAGTCGAAGAAACAGTTTGAGAACGAACTGCGGGCCCTGGTCGAGGGGTTCCGCAACCATCCGTCCATCATCATGTGGGTCGTCTTCAACGAGGGCTGGGGCCAGCACGACACCGAACGGTACGCCCAACTCGTCAAGGACCTCGACCCCGGCCGCCTCGTCTCGAACGCCAGCGGCTGGGCCGACAAGAAGTGCGGCGACATCCTCGACGTCCACAGTTACCCCAACCCCAAGGGCGCCCGCCCCGAACCCACCCGAGCCGCCGTCCAGGGCGAGTTCGGCGGACTCGGCCTCGCCGTGCCGGGCCACACCTGGAAGAAAGAGCACTGGGGCTATCGCGGCATGGCCGACCGCGAGGAACTCACCGCCGGCTACGAACGCGTCCTCCAGGCCATCTACGGGATGAAGAACTCCATGGGCCTCTCAGGGGCCATCTACACGCAGATTACCGACGTCGAGGTCGAGTGCAACGGCCTCTTGACGTACGACCGGGCGGTCGTCAAGCCCGACCTCGAGCGTGTGGCGGCCGTCAACCGGGGCGACTTCTCGAGGGTGCCCCCGCCGCCCATCATCAAGACCGTGGTGCCCACGTCCCAGAAGAAACCCCAGACGTGGCGGTACACGCTCGAAGAACCGGCCGCCGGATGGTTCAAGCCCGATTTCGACGATTCCGGCTGGAAGACGGGCCCCGGCGGGTTCGGCACCGAGACGACGCCCGGCGCCGTCGTCGGCACGGTCTGGGATACGGCCGACATCTGGCTGCGGCGCGACGTCACGATCCCCGAAGGCCCCTTCACCCGCCTGGGCCTTCGCATCCACCACGATGAGGACGCCCAGGTGTACTTGGGCGGCGTGAAGGCCGCCGACCTCAAGAACTACACGAGCGAATACCAGGCGCGCCCGATCAACGCCAAAGGCCGCGCCGCCCTGAAGCCCGGCAAAGCCGTCCTGGCTGTCCACTGCCACCAGACCCGCGGCGGCCAGTTCATCGACGTGGGCATCGTCGACGTGGTGCCGGGGAAGAAGAAGTAGGGCCCCACGAGAGGCTGGATGACGAACCGAAGCGCGGTGGGTCGGAGCCTGCCCTGAGCCTGTCGAACGGGTACCCACCGCGCCTTGCCCCCAACGCTACGGGCGCGACCGGTCAGGAGCAACTGCTGCGCCGGAGGCGTTTGCCCTTGCCTGGCCGAAGGCATCGACTATCATGCGTGCGAGCGCTTGCGAGGGCGGCAGGTTGAACCAGCCTGACCTGATTCCGGACCTTCACGCGGTGGCCAACGGCGACGTGCGCCGCGACCATCCCCGCCTGATCCTCCCGAGGCTGCTGGACAAAGCGGCGATTGACTTCCGGCTTCCCGAGAAAGACGAGGCCGCCGCCCACGCCATCATCCTGAAATGGGCCGACATGGAGTCGCGCGGGCGGCTCAGCGCCCGGACGGAGACCGAGATCGAAGGCGAGTTCCTGACCGAGGTCTTCGGCCAGGTGCTGGGCTATACGCTTTTCTCCGAGGATCGCGACTACTGGGAACTGCGCCCCAAGTTCCCGGTTCCCGTCGGGACCGCGGACGCGGCCATAGGCCGGTTTCGGGACGAGGGAGAGCAGGAACTCCACGCCCTTGTCGAGTTGAAGGGACCCACGGTCAACGTGGATCGCGACCGCTTTAACGGCCGCACTCCCGTTCAGCAGTGCTGGGATTACCTGAACGCCCGGCCGGATTGCCCGTGGGGCATTGTGTGCAACTACGTGGGATTCAGGCTGTACCATCGGGACAAGGGCTCGCGCACCTACGAGCATTTCACGCTCCAGGATCTGCGCCACCGAGACGATTTCCGCAAGTTCCGCCTGCTCTTTGGGCGCGAGGGCCTGCTGCCCCTGACGAGCAAGCAACGTCCGCTCCTCCTGCGCCTGCTGGAGGAGACGGGCGACGAGCAGCGCAAGGTCGGCGAAACCCTCTACCGCTACCACCACGAGCAGCGGGTTGATCTGATCGACCATCTGTGCAAGCCCCCTCACAACAAGCCCCTCGATTCAGCCATTCGCATCGCCCAGAAACTCGTGGACCGCGTCATCTTCGTCGCCTTCTGCGAAGACCGGCACCTGCTGCCGGAGTACTCACTGAAAAAAGCCTACACCGATATCGAGGCCTTCACCAAGATAACAAACCCCAGGTGGCGGGGCTTCCTTTCCCTGTTCCGCAGCATCGAGACGGGCAACCCGCGGTCCAACATCCCGCCATTCGACGGCGGCCTTTTTGCCAAAGACGATGAGGTGGACGAACTGCAACTCGGCGATGATCGCACGATCTTCTTCCGCCAGATCGGCGAATACGACTTCAGCCAGGAGGTCAACGTCGACGTGCTCGGACACCTCTTCGAGCATTCCATCAACGACATCGAGCGCCTGAAGACTGTCGGCCTTTTCGGCGAGCGGGCCGCCGAAGCGCAGGGCCCCCAAATGGGCAGGTCCGCCGAACGCAAACGCGGCGGCATCTACTACACCCCACGCGAATTCACCGATCTGATCGTCAAGCGCACCGTCGGCGACGTCATCCAAACACGCCTCGCCGCCGTCGCCGAGCGCCACGAGGTCGACCCCAAGGCCGCCGAGACCGCCGAACCCGATCCCCAAGTCGCCCCATACTGGCAGGATTGCTTCGAGGCCGTGCGCGGCATCAAGGTCTGCGACCCGGCATGCGGCAGCGGGGCCTTCCTCATCCGGGCCTACGATCTATTCGAGGATACCTACAGGGACATCCTCCGCAACTGGGGTTACCACGACCCCAAGCGCGCCGCCGCCCTGGAAGACAATGTGCCCGAGATTATTCTCGCGGACAACCTCTACGGTGTGGACCTGTCGCAGGAGGCGGTTGAGATCACGCAACTGGCGCTGTGGATCCGCTCGGCCCGGCCCGAGAAGACCCTTACCGACCTGTCGCATAACATCATCTGCGGCAACAGCCTCGTGGACGACGCGGCCGTGGACCCGCGCGCCATGGACTGGCGCCGGACATTCGCCCCGGTGTTTGAGCGCGAGGCAGGCGGATTCGACTGCGTCATCGGCAACCCGCCCTGGGAACGCATGAAGTTGCAGGAACGCGAGTTCTTCGACTCAAGCGCTCCCGAGATCGCCTCGGCCGTCAGTGCTGCCACGCGGCGCAAACTCATCGACCGCCTACAGGAGGCCAATCCCGAACTGCACGCCCGGTACCTGGCCGCCAAGGATGGCGCCGAGAAGGCGCTCGCGCACGTGCGGGCGTGCGGCCGGTTCCCACAGACGGCCAAAGGCGACATCAACACGTACGCGCTGTTCGCGGAACTGGCGCATGCGGTTGTCGCTTCGAACGGTCGCGTGGGCCTCCTGGTGCCTTCCGGCATCGCCACCGACAAGACGACCCGCGGGTTCTTCACCGACCTGACCAGGTCCAGGAACCTGGCGGCGCTGTTTGACTTCGAGAATCTACAGAAGATCTTCCCTGACGTAGACGGCCGCATGAAGTTCTGCGTCCTGCTGTTCGGCGGGTCGGACCTGAAGTGCCGCACGACGGATTTCGTCTTCTTCGCCCACCGGATGGAAGACCTCGCGGACAAGGGCCGCCACATCCGACTAACGGCCGCCGACATCCGACTGCTGAATCCGAACACGCGCACCTGCCCTATCTTCCGGTCCCGGCGCGATGCCGAACTCACCAAAGCCATCTACCGGCGCGTGCCCGTGCTTATTGACCGGTCGCGCAAATCGGGCGGCAATCCGTGGGGCGTCAAGTTCCTCGCGATGTTCCACCAGACGAACGACGCCGAACGGTTCCACACGGCCGACGACCTCAAGGCCAAGGGCCTCAAGCCCGTCGGCCGCCTGTGGAAGAAGGGCAAGCACACGTTTCTGCCGCTGTACGAGGCGAAGATGGTCCAGGCCTTCGACCACCGCGCTGCCAGCGTGGTCGTAGACCCCGCCAACTGGATGCGCCAGGGACAGACCGAGGCCACCACGAACGTCGAGCACCAGAACCCGGAGTTCTTTGCGCATCCGCGATGGTGGGTCGAGCAGCCGGAAGTCGTGCGTGTTCTCGGTGAGCGGGGAGAAACTGGGTTCATAGGTTTCAAAGACATCACGAGTGCCACGAACCAGCGAACGATGATCGCCGCGGCAATCCCGTGGGCGGCTGTAACGAACCACTTCCCACTTCTTGTCACCTCGCTCCAAGCGCGATCGACCATGTGCCTCCTGGCGAATCTGAACTCGTTCATCTACGATTACGTAGCCAGGCAGAAGACCGGCGGCATCACACTCAACTTCTTCATCGTCGAGCAACTCCCGACGCTCTCCCCCGACGCCTATGACGACCGATGCCCGTGGGACGGGCGCCAGACGCTCAAGAAATGGATCTCGGACCGGGTGCTGAAACTGACGTGCACGGCCAACGACATGAAACCCCTTGCCCGCGCCGCCGGCTTCAGCCCGGCCGTCCACAAGTGGAAGGACGACGAGCGGGACCGGTTGCGGGCCGAACTCGACGCCGCCTACTTCCTCTTGTACGGCCTCGACCGCGATGACGCCGAGTATATCCTCTCCACTTTCCAGGGGACCGGGACGGCTTCCGAAGGCCTGCTCGACGGCCTGAGCACGGCCCAGCGGGTTCTCGCCCAATACGACCGGCTGCGCGGCCGTGCGGCGCGTTAGGCCGTCTTCGGCCGCATGGTGTGCGGCGGTTCTCCCGAACCGAACGTGTCTTGCGTACATGCCAAGGGGGTCAATCTCTTGTGGCACGGCTGGACAAGCCAGCCGTGCCACACGCGCTGGACAAGCGGGTGGGCGCGGCAGGGGCCGAGGAATTACGACGTCTCGCCGGACCCATTGGCGGGGGGCTCAGGAGGCGTGTCGCCGGGCTTGGCGGGTTCGGTCGGCGGTTCGGGGGGCGTTTTGGGTTCGGCCCCGCCGGTGCCGCGTTTGCCTTCGCGGAGGCGTTTGATGGCGGCTTCGGCCTTCTTCGCCGCCGCCGTGCCGGGATAGACGTTGATGACGTTTTCCTGATACATGCGGATCAACTCATAGGCCGCCGTATCGGTGTCCTTCTCGTACTCCTTGACCTCGTCCAGAACCTCTTGCGCCACCTGTTCGAGAGGGCTCTTGGGCGGCGGTTTGGGCGGCTTCGGCGTCTCACCGGGTGTGGTGGGCGTTTCGCCGGGCGTGGTGGGTGTTTCGCCGGGTGTGGTGGGCGTTTCGCCGGGTGTGGTCGTCAGGGGCGGCTTCAACCCTTCCTCGATCGCATTGGCGGCCTCTTGTTTCAGGTGGTGAAGCGACAGGATGAGGGCGGCGACGACGGCGCCGACGATCAGCAGCAGCAGGATGCCGCCGATGATGAGCCAGAGTTTCCATCCGCCTTCGCGTGCAGCCCCCGCGCCGGCCCCGAGCACGTTCTCGACGGCGTCTTCGGGCATCGGGGTCCGCTGCCGCTGGGCCCGGCGGACGGCCCGTCCGAGCGCCTGGTTCAAGTGGCCGGCTCTCTCTTCCGACGTAATGGCGCCGAGTTGCTGGATCAGGGCCTGGGAATCGGACCGATCGGTCCCCGAGGCGGCGAAGTCGAGCCGGTCGAGCGCCTCGATGAACTGCTCGGCGGTCACGTACCGGTCCTCGGGCTGTTTGGCCATGGCCTTCTCGAAGAAGCGGAAGGCCGCCACCGGCAGGTCCGGCACGTGCTGCCGGGGGTCCGGCACGGGGGACTGGACCTGCTTCCGCATGATCTCGCGGTCGTTCGGCGCGTCGAAGGCCGCATGCCCCGTCAGCAGGGCGTAGTACGTCGACGCCAGGGAATAGAGGTCGCTGGCGGCGGTGGGTTCGTCGCCGAGGGCCTGCTCGGGCGCCATGTACCGGGGCGTGCCGAGGCTGTGGCCGGCGCCGATGATGTCACGGCCCTGGAGCACGTCGCGGGCCAGACCGAAATCGCTGACCTTCACCTGGCCGTCGCTGGTCATCATGATGTTGCCGGGCTTGATGTCGCGATGGATGATGCCGCGTTTGTGGGCGTGGCCGAGCCCTTCGGCGGCCGCACGCATGATGCGCGTGGCCTCGGCGGGGGTCAGGCGTTTCCTGGTGGCCAGGTACTCGTGCAGCGCCCCGCCCTCCACCAGTTCCATGACGATGTAATAGGTGTCTTGGTAGGGACAGATCTGGTGGATGGTCACGATGTTGGGATGGGCGAGTTTGGCGGCGCTTCGGGCCTCGCGGAGGAACCGCTCGATGATGCCCTTGCCCGCCTGGGCGATCTTGGGAGGCAGCATCTTGATGGCCACGGAGCGCTCGAGATTCGTGTCGAACGCCTTGTAGACGACGCCGAACCCGCCGCTGCCAATCCTGGCCTGGATATTGAACCCGTTGATCTGCGTGCCGACCAGCGGGTCGGTCTTCTCTTCGGCCGCCTTCGAGGAATCCGCTTTCGTGTCCTTGGCGGCCTTGGCCATGGCCGCCAGCGCATCGGCCGGCGAAGATGCTTCGAGGTCCGGGGTCGGACGGTCCTTCTCGGGCGGGGGCGGCGACGCAGGGGACACCGCGGCCGCCTGCGCCTCGGCCGGCGACCCCGAACTGACCTCAGCGGGCACCCAGCGATGGCCGCACGATCGGCACACCGCCTCGATCTCGGCGTGTTCTTGCCGGATCTTGTACGCGGCGTGACACTTGGGACACGACACGAAGAGTGTAGCCATCAGCCTTTCCGAACTGCTCCTGGCTCGCGGACCCCGTTTCAGGGCCGGGAACGCTTCATCGCGCAACCCAACCACGCCGAGAACCACTCAGCAAGGAAACACCCCCAACTAGTCTAACCCCTTATAAGAGCAGGTCAAACGATTTCGTGCCATTTCTTGGGAAGCGCCTCAGACATCGTACCCCCCTTGCCAAGATTCTGGCGGCGGGGGAGGTGTGTGGCTTGACCGCGGCACGGGCCGTAGCCGTGCCGGGGTGGCACACTGCAGGCGTGCCCCGTTCTGGCGCGACGTCGGGCGGCACGTTCCCCCTTGCAAGCGGTCGGGGGGGCGATTACGATGGCTCGTGGCGCCCGGCGGCGGAAAACGAGTTGCCCGGGCGCCGGTCGTTCCTTGTGCCCATGGATGAGACGCGGACCATCGAGCGGGCAGGCCGGCGATGGCTCGTCCGGCCGGCGGCCGATCCTCTGCTGGCCGACGATTGGCCCGTGGACGATCCCGGCCGCCTCACGCCCGTCAAACGCAGCCGCAGGCGGACCGTCTGTCGCGTCGAGGCCGGCGGCGGCGGATATTACGTCAAGGCGTTCGGACCCGTCGGGCCGCTGCGGCGGTTGCGGGCCCGTCTTGGCATGGGCCCCGGCCGGCGCGAATGGGACGCCCTGCGGATCGCCCAGGCCGCCGGGCTCGACGTGCCGGAACCCGTGGCGCTCGCCCTGGGGGCCGACGAGGTGCTCGTCACGAGGGAGATCGCCGACGCTCGGCGGCTGGACGCGTACCTGTTCGAGCGGTACTTCGAGGCCGGCCCGGCCGACCCGCCGTACCCCGGCGCCCGTCCGCCCGAACTGGTTGCCGTCTTCCGCCGCCGCCGCTCGCCCCCCGAAGGCACGATCGGCCCGCCGGCCCTGGCCTACAACCTGGCGGACCTGGTCAGCCGTCTCGCCGAGGCCGACCTGTATCTGCCGGATTTGCACCCGGGCAACGTTCTGATCTCCGGCCGGCCCGGCCGGTGGCGGTTGAGCCTGGTCGACCTGGCCGAGGCCGTCCATCCCGCGCCGCCCGAGGCCCTGCTGCAGCACCTGATGCAACTGGAACATTTCTTCGAGCCGATCGCGGGCGCCTCGGAACGGCTCCGGTGCCTGGCCAGGCTGCGGGACCTGATCGCCGAGACGCCGAGCGCCCGCGACGTGGCCCGCGCCACCGCCGTCTATCGCCAACGGTTCTATCTCCGCCGCGACCGTCGCACACGCCGCCCGTCGAAGTACTTCCGACGGCTCGCGGCCGGCCCGTGGCGAGGGTGGGCGGCGGCCGACTGGGCCGACGCGGTGACGGCCTTCCTGAGCGCCTCGGGCGGCGACGACCCCACCGCCGCCCACGCCACGGTCCTGAAGCGGGGCCGCACGTCCACCGTCTGGAGGGTCCACCTCGACGACGGGCGCGACCTGATCGTCAAACGTCACAACCGGTCTTCGCAACGGTCGGCGGGCCGCGGCCGGCCCTCGCGGTCGAGGCGGGCCTTCCGTCGCGGCCACGCGCTGCTGGTTCGCGGCATCGCGACGGCCCGTCCGGCGGCGGCGGTGGACCTGAGGCGGCACGGCGCCCTGGCCGACACGCTGCTTCTGACGGAACCGGTCGCCGACGCCCCGCCCCTGTCGGACTGGCTCCGGGCTGACCCGCCTGCCGCCGACCGGCGGCACGTCGTCCGGGAACTGGCCCGGATGATCCGCCGCATGCACGACTCCGGCGCAACGCACCGCGACCTGAAGGCCCCCAACATTCTGGTGGCGCCGGCGTCCGATTCGCGGCTGCGGCCGGTGCTCGTGGACCTGGACGGTCTGCGGATGGTCCGTGAGGTGTCGCCGCGACGCCGGGCGCGCGACCTGATGCGCCTGAGCGTCAGCCTTGACGAATGGGGCGTGGCCCGGCGGACCGACCGGCTCCGGTTCCTTCGCGCTTACCTTGAGCGCCCGGGACGGCCGGCGTCGATAACGGTGCTGTCGCGCCGGCGAGGGCGGACCGACTCGGCCAGGCGTCTGCGCCGGTGGTGGCGCCGCATCGACCGGGCCAGCCGACAGAAACTCGACACGCTCCGCCGCAAGTACGGCCGCGTGGAAACGGCATGAATTTCTCCCGAACGCTGATCATCAAGCCGTCGTCGATGGGCGACATCGTCCAGGCCCTGCCGGTCCTGACGGCGCTGAAGGAGGCTTGGCCCCAGGCCCACGTCTCGTGGCTGGTGGCCCGCCCGTTCGCGGGGATTCTGGAGGGGCACCCGCGTCTGGACACGGTGGTGGTGTTCGACCGCCGCCGTTTCGCCCGTTTCACGCTCAGCGCGACGGTCGCGGCGGAGTTTGTGGCGTTCCTTCAGGGTCTGAGGCGTCGGCGGTTCACGACGGTCATCGACCTGCAGGGTCTGTTGCGCAGCGGCATCTTCGCGCTGGCGTCGGGTGCCCCGAGGCGGGTCGGCTTCCGCGAGGCGCGCGAGGGGGCGCCGCTGTTCTACACCGACGAGGTCTCGGTCGGGCGCCGAGACGTGCACGCTGTTGATCGGTACCTGGCGGTGGCGCGGCGGCTGGGCCTTGCGATGCCGAAGGCGACGGACCATCTGCCGGCGTCGGCCGAGGCGAGGCAAGCGATCCGCGAGCGGCTGACCGGCATGGGCCTGGCGCCCACCGAGCCCTACGCCGTCGTGTGCGCCTATGCCCGGTGGCCGACCAAACAGTGGCCGGCCGAACGCTTCGCCCGCGTCCTGGACACCCTGCGGAGCGAGACGGGCGCCCGGGCCGTGCTCGTCGGCAGCGCCGATGCCGTCGCCAACGCGCGAACCATCAGCGACCGGATGGACGAACGGCCTATTGACCTGACGAACCGAACCACGTTAAAAGAACTGGTGGCCGTCATCGCCGAGGCCCGCGCCATGGTCACCAACGACTCCGGTCCGATGCACGTGGCCGCCGCCGTCGGGACCCCGGTCGTGGCCATCTTCGGACCGACCAACCCCGACCGGACGGGGCCATACGGGCCGGGCCATCGGGTCCTGGCGGGACGGGCCGCATGCAGCCCCTGTTATCGGCGCCAGTGTCTGTACGACGGGCCTGCGGCGGCGCTGCTGTGCCTGACGAACATCACACCGGCGTCCGTGGCCGAGCAACTGCTCGCGGCGTGGCGCGACGCCGACCCGCGCTAGCCGTGCCCGCACGTCGGACCGAAGGGGAAAACCGTGCCGTTTCGGACCGGATGGAACAAGGCCAGGGCATGGTTCATCCACCTGCTGCACCTGGACGACTCGGCCCACACCATCGCTCTGGGCGCGGCCATCGGCGTGTTCATTTCGATGACGCCGACGATCGGGTTCCAGATGCTGCTGATCTACTTCGTCGCATCGGTCTTCAGAGCCAACCGGGTTGCCGGCGTCCCGATGGCCTGGGTCACGAATCCGGCCACCATCCTGCCGATCTACTCATTCAACCTGCTGGTGGGCATAAAGGTTGTCGGCGGGTCGGACGCCATGCGCGGGGAGTTCGAGCGGGCGCTCCAGGGTATCATGGACAAGGACCTGCCCTGGTGGGACCTCGTGAAGCAGTGGTGGGACGTCGTCATGCACGTCTCGGTGCCGCTTTGGGTCGGTTCGGCCATCGTCGGCCTGGTCTCCGGGGCGGCGGGGTACGCCGTCATGTACTATCTGATTACCGTGTACCGCCGACACCACCGCCGGCATCTGGCGATCCAGCAGGCGCAGGAGCACGCAACCGCCGACGCCGACGCAGCACGCCGGGAAGACGTTGCAGCAGGCAGTGACCCCAACGGCGGGGGAAACGCGGGCCCATGAGCATGCACTTCGCCATCATCGGCAACGGCGCCGCCGGATACCGGGCCGCCAAGACCTTACGCCGCGCCGACGGCGATGCGCGGGTCAGCGTCTTCGCCGAAGAACGGTACCCGTTCTACCTCCGCCGCCAACTCGGCGAGTTCCTCTCGGGGAACCTGACGCTTGCCGAGGTCATCTTCCAGAGCCGCAACGCCTACCGACGCGAGCGGATCGACCTGTTCCTGATGACCGAGGTCGCCTCGGTCGACCCGCGCGAACACGCCATCGTTTTCACCACGGGCCAGCGCGCCCGGTACGACCGCCTCCTCATCGCCACCGGCACACGGGCCGTGCCGTTCGGGGCGACCGGCCTCGACCTCGACGGCGTGACCATGTTCGACACGCTGACCCGGGCTCAGGCGGTTCGCGGCACCGTGAAGGATGTGCGGCAGGCGGCCGTCCTGGGCGAAGGCGTCATCGGCCTGACGCTGGCCGAGAGCCTGACCGGCTGCGGCATCGGCGTGACGCAACTGCTGCGAGGCGAGCGGTTCTGGCCCGAAATGCTCGACGAGCAGACCAGCGCCCTCGTCGAGAACGCCCTCGAACGGGCAGGCGTGACCATTCGCCGCAACACCCAAGCCCGGGCCGTCATCGGCGCGGGTGGCCGGGCCATCGGCATCGAGACGACCGACGGCGAGACGTTCCCGGCGGAACTGGTGGCCTGCGGGTGCCGCCGCCGGCCCGCCGTCGACTTCCTCGAAGGCTCCGACATTGAGATCGGCCGCGGCGTCCGCGTGGACGGGGCACTGCGGACGAGCCGCAAGGACGTGTTTGCGGCCGGCGACGTGGCCGAACCCGCCGCCTTCGATGAGTTCGGCGATGAGGGCGCCGCCTTCTGCTGGCAGCGAGCGTGGGCCCAGGGGGGCCTGGCGGCCGCGAGCATGCTCGGCCACCGGGCCGAGCCCGTCTTCGAGGCGGTCCGCCTCCGGACCGTCCTGTTCGGCCACGACCTGGCGGTCGTCGGCCAAGGGCACCTGGCGCCGGGAGGCCACGTCGAGGCCGTTGAACTCCACGACGAGCCCGGCATCTATCGCCGCCTCGTCTTTGAAGGCGACGCCCTCGTCGGCGCCATCGTGTTCGGCACCGGTGAGACCGTCCACGAGTTGAACCGGCTGGTCGCCGAGAAGGCCTCACGCGACGAGGTCGAGGCCACGCTCGCCGTAGCGGCCACGGACGCCGGGGCCGACCTGCTGCCGACGACGTTCGCGCGGCACTGCCCGATCTGCGCCGCGGAACTGGTGGTGCACCACGGCACACGCGCCGGAGCGGTCCTTCGGTGCGGCGCCTGCAACACCGACCTCGTGGTCCGATGGGACGGCGAGCACGGATGGTTCGAGATTCGGCGAGCGTAGCCGTGCCGCCAGGGCCGTGTGACACGCCGAGTAAACTCGGCGGCTAACACAGACACGCACTGTTAGCCGCCGCGCTCGCGCGGCGCGTTCCGGTGAATGTCGGGTGCGCGATGACCACAAGCCGTCCCAAACTCATTCTGGCGTCGAATTCGCCGCGGCGCAGAGACCTGCTGCGCCAGGCCGGGTACCGCTTCGACGTCAGGCCGCCGCCCGTCGGCGAAGGCGCCGCGAAGGGCAATCGCCCGCCGGGACCCTACGCCGAGGGACTCGCCTACCTGAAGGCGATGGCCGCCATCGAGACCCACCGCCTGACCGACGGCCTGGTCCTCGGCGCCGACACGGTCGTGGAGTTGGGCGGCAGGCTCCTCGGCAAGCCTGTTGACGAGGCCGACGCGAGGCGGATCCTGTCGGACCTCAGCGGCTCACAGCACCGTGTCGTGACGGGCTTGGCGCTCGTGGACGCCGCAGCCGGACGCCGATGGCTGGCCCACGACGTCACGCGCATCCGCATGGCCGTCATGACGCCCGATGAGATCGCCTCGTACGTCGCCGGCGGCGAGGCCATGGGAAAGGCCGGCGCCTACGCCATCCAGGAAACCGGCGACCGCTACGTCGAGGAGGTGGACGGCAGTTTTACGAACGTCGTGGGCCTGCCGATGACGCTCCTCGAGCGGCTGATCAAGGCGGCGGGATATGACCCGAAGGCGTTTCGCGCATGATCGGGCGCGGTGGGTCTCCGTACCCACCGCGCCTCACGCGGCCCCGGCGCGGCGGGTGCCCGTTCGACAGGCTCAGGGCAGGCTCCGACCCGCCGCGCTCGCGCTGGCGGCGCCGGCGGCGCCGCCGAGCCCGGGCCCGAGCCCGCCGCGGGAGCGGCGGGTCATCCCGATGCGCCGCGGCACGTGCCAAGCCACGCGGCAGTGTCCCGCTGCTTCCGCAGCGGGCTCGATGGCACTTGCCCTCGCGTTGGCGGCGCTGCTGCTGGCCGGCTGCGACTCGAAGCCGGCCGCGCCCCCGCCGAACCCCGACCGGCCCCAGCGTCTGCCGACGGCGAGGATCACCGTCGGCGGCGTCTCGTTGGAGGTCGAGGTCGCCGACTCCGAGGCCGAGCGCTGCAAAGGCATGATGTTCCGCGGACGCCTGGCCGAGAACGAGGCGATGCTCTTCGTGTTTGAGCAGGAGATGAACGCGCAGTTCTGGATGAAGAACACGCCGGCGAACCTCGACATCGCGTACATCGCCGCCGACGGCACGATCACGCAGATCGGGCGTCTGACGGCCCACGACCTCGACGCCGTCTACAGCCGCGAGCCCGTCCGGTTCGCCCTGGAAGTACCGGCCGGATGGTTCACGGGCCACAACGTCAACGTCGGAGCAAAAGTCCTCATTCCGCCGGACGTAGCCGGCCCCGCACAACCCTGAGCGCGCCACTGGTGAACAGGCGCTTGCAGCCGGGGGCCGACGCCCTACAATAGGCTTCAAGCACGTGGACCGCACGCACGGAGAAACCGTCATGGCAGAAGGCGATACCAACACGGGCGGGGAGGGCCGGCCGCCGAAGCAGCCGTACGGCCCGGGTCTGCTGATGGTCTTCGGCCTGGTCCTGGCAGGCCTGGCCGTGTGGTGTGCCTACGACCTGTTCGTCGCACAGAAGGGGGAGGGGGACACGGCGTTCCAGGCGTTCAACTACGGCGGGATGATCGTCGGCGGCATAGCGGGGATCTACTGCTTCATCCTGGCGGCCGTCCGTTCGAAGAAGGGGATGCCGGCCCCGGCCGCACCTGCCGCGCCGCCGTCCGAGCCGCCGGCCGCCGAGTCCGAAGCGTCGGAGTCCCCCGCCGACGAGGCGGCGTCCGAGCCGCCGGAATCGGACGACTGAGCGGGCTGAGGGAAGTCTTGCGCGGCGGGTCTCCGCACCCGCCGCGACAGGTGCGTCGAAAGCGCGGTGGTTGCGGAGAACCACCGCGCAAGACTCAAGGCTTATGTCAGACCGCTTAGGCCTCGCCTGCCAGCCCAAACCGCGCGGCGGCCTTCCCAGGCCGCCGCGAGAGATTCTGCATAGGGCGTGGTGGACTGGGAAGGACACCGCGCGGAAACGAGGCGCCATTGGGCCACAAGCCCTGCATACCCGCCGCCCTCGCCGTAAGGGAACCCTCACTCGTATAATGCATTAACCGGCGCGCGAGGCGTCGAACCGGGTGGAGAGTGACCGATGAGTAGTGGATCGAAGATCGCCATCATCATCGCCGTCGCGGTGGTCGCCGTTGTCGTGATCGTGGGCGGCCTGATGGTCGCGGGGGCCGGGCTGTTCTGGTTCCGTGCGGCGACGCACGAGGAAATGGCCCAGCGGCAGGCCCAGATGGCCCTTGAGCGCGATCTCACGCTCGCCAAGAAGGCCGAGGCGGAGGCCATGACCGCGGCCGACACACAGCAGCGCAGCGCAGCCGACGCCAGACCCCTGGCCGAACGCCGCAAGCAGGCCATCGCACGCGGCGTGGCGTATCTGGTCAAAGCGCAGGAACCTGCGGGTTCCTGGGGCGAGGGCAACGTCGGCATCACGGCCCTGTGCACCGACGCGCTGTTGTGGTGCGGCAAGACCGCCAAGGATGAGCCCGTCAGCCGGGCCGTCCAGTACCTCCTGAAGCATCAGAAAGAAGATGGCGGCATCTACGACGTGGGTCTGAGAACCTACACCACCAGCATCGCCCTCATGGTCCTCGTGAAGGCCGACGCCAAGGCCTACGCCGAGACCATCGAGAAGGCCAAGGGCTACCTCATCGAGCACCAGTGGGACGAGGCCGAGAGCATCGACAAGGGCAACCCGTGGTACGGCGGGCACGGGTACGGCAAACACGAGCGGCCGGACCTGTCGAACACGCAGTACTTCGTCGAGGCGATGCACGAGGCCGGCGTGCCGAAGGACCATCCCCTGTGGAAGAAGGTGGTGGTCTTCGTCAGCCGCACCCAGGACCGCAGCGAATCGAACGACCAGGTGTTCGCCGGGACCGATTCGGGCGGCATGATCTACTCGCCCCACGCCGGCGGTGAATCGAAGGCCGGAACGGTGGACCTTCCGAACGGGAAGAAGGGCCTTAAGGCCTACGGCTCGATGACCTACGCGGGCTTTAAGAGTTTCATGTACGCACGTCTGGAGCGCGACGACCCGCGTGTCCAGGCCGCCATGGATTGGATCCGTCGGCACTGGACGTTCGAGGAGAACCCGGACCTCGGCCAGCAGGGGCTCTATTACTACTACGAGACGGCCGCCAAGGCCCTGAAGGCCTGGGGCGAGGACCAGATCGTTGACGCGCGCCGCCGCACCCACCCGTGGCGGGCGGAACTCTCCGAGGCCGTCCTCAAACGCCAGAAACCGGATGGCTTCTGGACCAACGAGGCCGACCGCTGGTTCGAGGGGTTCCCGCCGGTGCCGACCAGTTACGCGCTGATCGCCCTGGCCCAGTGCGAGTGAGCAAGTAGGCCGAGCCCGCCGCGGAAGCGGCGGGTCACGTTCATCCGCCGTGGCACATGCCATGGCCCATGAGGATGCCCGGCCGCTCGGGCGGCCGTCTCGGGTGTGGCGGGTTCGCGGGGGCGGCTCGGTCGCCCCGGCGCCGGGCGCACAGGACACGTACGGAGAGCGCCATGCATCGACGCACCTGTAAGGCCGTCGCCCTCGCCCTGCTCGTCGTTGTGCCGGCCGTCGCCGTCGCCGAGGATGTGGTCATCAAGACGCTGCCGGGCATCGTGGTTGACACCAAGGCCCGCGAGGTCCGGCTCGAAGGGACGGTGTGCCTTCAGGAGGGCGCCCTGGAACTGTTCGTGTGCGGCGAGGGGACGCGCGAACACGAGAGCGTCATCGTGGTCAAGGCGAAGCCGTCGCACGTGACGTTCGCGCTGTCGCTGCTGGGGCTTCCTCCCGGCAAGCCGGGTTTCGTGACGGAGGGCGGTGCGTTCAGCCCGCCGGCCGGCGAGATCCTGACGGTTACCGCCCGCTTCAAGGCCAAGGGCGGCAAGCCCCAAGAGGTCCCCGCGTGGAAACTGCTGCGCCTGTCGGGAATGGAGGAAGGCCTCGACCGGCCGTTCGACTGGGTCTACGTCGGCCGGCCCGAGGCCGACGCCCTGAAGGCCGCCGACCGCGAGGGTACGGTCGTTTGTATCTCGAACTTCCGCGAGGCCGTCATCGACGTGCCGTTCGAGTCCACCAGCGTCAACGCCAGCCTCGCCTACGAGGCGAATCCCGAGACGGTTCCGAAGGTCGGCACGCCTGTGGAACTCGTCATCCGCCCGACCGGCAGCCGCATCCGACCCAAGAAGGTCGAGGTCGTGGTCGTCCTCAAGAAGGGGGCGCCGCCCGAACTCGACGGCAAACCGACGACCCTCGAGGCGCTCAAGGCCGCCGTCAACGGCATGCCGGCCGCCATCCGCACCACCGTCCTGCGGGCCGACCCCGACGAGCGGTTCGGCCGCGTCATGGAGGTCAGCAAGGTGCTCCGCGATGCCCTGATGCGGGTCCACCTGGTGGTCCTGAAGCCCCGGGCCGCCGCGCCCGGGAAGGAGGGGCCGACGCTCGAGATCATCGTGACGGCCGGCGACACGGTCCGCGTGGGCGATGCGGCGGTGACGCCCGAACAGTTCACCGCCAAGGTCAAGGACCTGCTGAAGGGGGCCGAGCGCGTCCGACTGAAAGCCGACGCGAAGGCCTCGATGAAAACCGTGGCCCAGGTGATGGCCGCCGTCCGCGACTCTGGCGCCGCCGTCAGCCTGACGACGAACGCGCCGGGCAAGCCCGGCGGCTAACGTGGCCTCGTGCAGGTGAACGCGGCCTCGCGCAGGGTAGCGTGGCCTCGCGCAGGTGAACGTGGCCTCGCGCGGGTGAACGCGGCCTCGCGCGGGTGAACGCGGCCTCGCGCAGGTGAACGTGGCCTCGCGC
>CAZEBQ010000018.1:20863-32895 GCA_964510295.1 uncultured Anaerolineales bacterium
CGTGGCCTCGCGCAGGTGAACGTGGCCTCGCGCGGTGGGCAATCTTGCCCACCGCGCTTTGGGGGCTTGATGCGCGGCGGGCAGGATTGCCCGCCGCGCAAGGTGCAGGGTAGCGTGGTGTCGGGCAGGTTAGCGTGGCGTCGCGCAGGTTACTCGGGGCGGGGTGCGATCCATGTCCGGAAATCGTCGCCGATGTCGCCGCGGTCTTTGTAGCGCTGCATGGCACGTCGGCAGTGGCAGGGGCGGTCGGGGGCGAGGTGGGCCAGGGCGGCCGCGAGGATCTCGGGCAACCGTTCGGCGGCCCGGTCGGCTTCGGCCAGTTCGTCGTCGGTGGCCATGCCCTCGAAGAGCACGTCCGGCCGGTACGGCCGCGCCTTGACGCCCTCGGCCGGATTGACGACCCAACAGACGGGCGCGTAGCACATCTCGAGTTCGCGGGCCAGCGCGAACTCCGGCGCCACCGTCATACCCACGACCGCGGCGCCCCCGGACGCGAAGAGGCGAATCTCGGCAGGTGTCTCCAGCCGCGGCCCGTCGGTGCAGACGTAGACGCCGCGCGCCGTGTGCGGTGCGCCCGCCGCCTCAAGCGCCCCCGCCAGCGCCTGCCGAAGCGCCGGGCAGAACGGGTCGCTGTGCCGGAGGACGCCCAGGCCGGTCTCCTCGAAGAAGGTCTTCGCGCGGCAGGTGGTGCGGTCGAGGACGTCGTGCGGCACGACGAACGTGCCGACCGCCAGGTTCGGGTCGATGCCGCCGCACGCGCTGGTTGCGATGACGAGGTCGGCTCCCAGGTCTTTGAGCGCCCAGAGGTTGGCCCGGTAGTTGACGCTCCAGGCGCCGACCTGGTATCCCTCCTCACCGTGCCGCGTGAGGAGGAGGACCTCTCGGCCGCCGGGCAGGGTTGCACGGAACACCGGCCGCGACCGTCCGAAGGGTGTCTCGCGCTCCTGGCCGCCTGAAAGTCGGACGCTCGCCTCGTCTCGCAAAACGTGCCAGAGGCCGCTGCCGAGAACGACGGCCGCAGGCGCCTGGGACGAGGCCGTCACGAGTCTTCCTCCGCGTCGGGAAGGTCGGTGGCCTCGAACTCGGCTTCGAGTTGCTGCATGAAGGCCCGTGCGGCGCCCAAGCGGCGTTCGGCCAGGCGGCGGGCCGTGTCGAGATTGAAGGCGTCGCGGACGCGTGCCTCCCAGTATCCGTACTGTTCGCGTCGGCGCCAGGCCCGGACGGTGTCTTCGACGGCGCGGCCTTCGAGGATGTACCGCCTGAGGTCGCGCCAGACGCCGAGGGCGCCGATGTCGTCGAGGCTGTCGGCGTCGGAGAGGATCTTCGCCTCGGCCAGGTCGATGCTGGTGTCGTGTGCGCGGCGGATGATCTCCTGGATCAGGTCCAACTGGCGAGGCGGCACCTTGCCCTGGAGCCGGTCGCCGGCCAGTTCGGCGCTGTATTCCTTGACGTCCTCGGCGCTCATGGTGGCGGCGGCGTAGACGGTGGACGTGCGTCGTTCCTCGTCGAGTTGCACGGTGGCCGCCTGATGAAACAGCGCCGCCGCCTGCAGCGCAAAGCGGTTGATCCGCCAGGACCGGACCTCGTCGCAGGCCGACAGGCGTGCGGCCACGCGCATGACCCGCATGGCGTGGTCGAACAGGAAGGCGTCGTCGCGGCCCAGCGGCGACCGGCCGATGAGCACGACGCGGGCGGTCTCGACGACGGGTTCGATCTCAGGCACTGCTCGCCCTCGTTTCCCTCACCCCTTTATCGGTCGCGGGGAAACGGTCTGATAACGAGAATCGCGTTGCCTGGGCTGGTATCCCGCTGCTTCGATCAGCCGCCGCAGCATCTGGGGAGTCGCCCGGTGCACCCGCCCGGTGGCGGCCACGACGTTCTCTTCGATCATGGTCGAGCCCAGGTCGTTGGCGCCGAAGGCGAGGGCCACCTGTCCGATCTTCGGTCCCATGGTCACCCACGAGGCCTGGACGTTCGGGAAGTTGTCGAGGAAGATGCGGGCCACCGCCACGAGCCTCAGATACTCGGCCCCGCCGACGGGCCGCCACTCGGGCCCCAGGTCGCCGCTTGCCGCCAGCACCGTGTTCGGCGCCTGAAACGGCCAGGCGATGAACGAGAGGAACCCGCCGGTCTCATCCTGGAGGTCGCGCAGCCGGGCAAGGTGTTCGATGCGCTCGGCCGGCGTCTCGACGTGGCCGAAGACCATGGTGGCGCTGGTCGGCATGCCGAGGGAATGGGCGGCGCGCATGACGGCGATCCACTCCTCGGCGGTACACTTGTTCGGGCTGACGAGGTTGCGGACACGATCGACGAGGATCTCGGCCCCCCCCCCCGGCAGGCTGTCGAGGCCCGCCGCCCGCAGCCGCTCGAGCACCGTCCGGACGGGCAGGCCCGCCGCCTCGGCCATGTAATGGATCTCCGGCGGGCTGAAACAGTGGAGCAGAATGTCGAACCGGGCCTTGATCCTCGGCAGCAGGGCCTCGTAGTACGCCAGGTCGGTCTGCGGTGAGAGGCCGCCCTGACCGAGGATGTGGGTCGCTCCGAGGCGGACGGCCTCCTCGATCTTCGCAAAGAGCGTCTCGTCGTCGAGCACGTAGGCCTCCGGGTCGCCTCGCGCCCGCCAGAAGGCGCAGAACCGGCACCGGCACTCGCACAGGTTCGAGAAGTTGATGTTGCGGTCGATGGCGTAAGTGCGGCAGGGTCCGGGGTGCAGCCGCCGCGCGACGGCGTCGGCCCGGCGTCCGAGGTCCGGCAGGTCGCCTTCCACGAGCAGGTGCAGCGCTTCGTCGGGCGAGAGGCGCTCGGGGGTTGCGGCGTCGGTCATGGGGCCTTGCCTCCGCCCGCGCGGGCCACCTGCAGGCGCACCCCTTCAGGCGCCAGCCCTTCGTCCACGGCCATGCGATAGAAGGCCTCGAGACCCCGCTGCTCGTCGGCGCCGAAGGCGTACCGGATCTGCTCCGCGAGGTACCGGGCGGCCGTCTCGGCCGGGATGCCCAAGTCGCGGGCGGCGCGGGCGGCGAGTTCCTCGCGGGCCGCCAGACCCGAGTCGCGGGCCGCCGACAGCAACGCGACCAGCGCCTCAAGCGGGCCGCCGGCGCGAGCGACCCAGAAGGCATAGACGAACGGCAGGTGGACGAGCCGGTCCCATTCCTCGCCGAGGTCCAGGACCCACTTGGCCCGGGGCCGCCGCGCCACGAGGGCCCGGTCGCCGATGACGACTTCGGCGTCGGGCGGGCGCCTTGTCGAGCCGGCGTCGTCGTCGGGCATTACGAAATGCGTCCGCCCGCCCCACCGCCGCGCCAGAACGATCCGCGCCAGGACGTTGGACGTGTGGCTGGCCGGGTCGAGCAGCACTCGCCGCAGGGCGTCCGGCTCGGCGAACCCGAACAGCCGGACCGACCCGACGGTCCCCCGCGACCCGATCGCCGCCACCGGCAGTGCCACGAAGCGGGCCGCGCCGCCCGGGCGGTCGCGCTCGCCGTGGGCGGCGGCGAGACGAAAGTAGTCGATCGAGGGCGCCAGCGCCGCAACCACCTCGCCGCCCTTGAGCATCGGCGCCAGCGCGCTGGGCAGCCGCCGGCACAGCGTCACGTCGCCGCGGCCGTCGAGGCCGTGGGTGAGCGGCCAGGCATTCAGGAACCGCAGGGTGCCGATTCGGATCGGCGCGGACATCAGACCTCCTCTCGGGCAGGGCGGCCATTATAGGCCCGGCGGCGCGCCGTCACAAGTTCGCCTGCGCCGCAGCGGCTAGCGCGGCGGGTACGGAGACCCGCCGCGCACGGACGTCAGAAAACCTCCCCTGGCCCGTCCGGCGCCGTTGCGCCGGGCGCGTGAATGGACGCCGCACCGGTTGACAGCCGGGCGCCGGCGGTCTAAAGTGACGCTGGGCCCACGAGCGGGCGCGGCCACGCGGGGAGACGCCGGTGCCATGATGCCACGAGCCACCATCCTTCATCTCGCCTGTGCGGCGACGATCACGCTGACGATGGGCTGCGCGAGCGGGCCGCAGATCTCGCGCGAAGACCAGATCGGCCTGCTCATGGCCCGAAACCGCGACCTCGCGGAGAAACTCCTCGCCGCCGAGCGACGCGCGGCCGACCTCGAACGCAGCGGCGCCGAACCCCAACCGGCGCCAGCGGCGCCGGAGGACCCCTTCCGGACCATCGCCGTCCGGTTCGGCAAGAACTCCGGTGGTCTCAACACGGACGGCGTGACGGGCGACGAGCGGCTCAAGGTCGTCGTCCAACCCCTCGACGCCGAGGGCGACGTCGTCAAACGGGCCGGGCGCCTGGTGGTCGAAGCCTTCGAGCCCGCCGGCGACGGCAATCCGCCCAAGCCGTATCACCGGTGGGAACTCGCGCCCGGGGAACTCGCCGAGACGTGGATCGGCAGCCTGGGGATCCGCGGCTATATTGTGAAATGGCCGTGGCCCGCCGGCCGCCGGCCCGCCACCGACACCCTGGTCCTCCGCGCCACGTTCACGACGCTTTCGGGCGACGCCCTCGTGGCCGAGGCTGAAGTCCCCGTTGCCAAACCTTAAGCGGACCCAGGTGTTGTGCGCGGTCGGTCTCCGTATCGGCCGCGCAGCGCCAACGAAAGACGCGGCGGGTCGGGAGACCCGCCGCGCGGCAATTTCAAGCCCGTGGGGGCGCCGAGACGCCATAAGCACCCACGGCCCGGCGAGGCGAGCCGTGGGTGGTGTTGGATCGCTAATCGCGTGAATCTTATTTGATGCGTTCGGGCTTTCCGGGTATGGTTTCGAAGCGTTTGAGGGGTCCGCCGGGGTAGCGGCGTTCGGGTTCCTTTTCGCCGGGCAATCGCTCGATAGGCGGGACCTTGCCCTTGGTTTCCTCGGCCCGCTTGGCGAGTTCTTTTTTCGTCTCGTAGTACTTTTCGATGACGAAGCCCTTGTCGTTGAGGACGAAGCGGAACCGGACCGGTTCGAGCGGGTCGTCGTAGAGGTAGAACATCTCGTTGGCGTCTTCGGGGGCGGGCGCACCCGGGGCGTCGCCGGGTCCGGTGTCGCCGAGGACGGCCGTGGGCTGGCCCAGTCGTTCGATGACGTCGTCCTTGCTCATGCCGACCTCGATGTCGGCATAGGTGTCTTCGAGGTCGGGGCGTTGGTACCAGCAGCCGGTCGCCGCGAGGCTCCAGGCGGCCAGTGCGGCCAGGACATACGGATTCGCGCGCATTCGCCGCTCCTTTCAGGTTCCGCGTCGCTGGGCCGGCCCGGCCGTTCTACCGGCTGGGGACTTGCCCTTCGCGGTGGTTCTCCCAAGGTTTCTCCGGGTTCTGCCAGGATTTTCCGATGACGGTCTTGTCGGCGTCGAAGTAGATCTCGACTTTCGTGAGGTCGCGCGGGTCGTCGCGGGTGTAGACCCACTGGCCCTGAGACTCATATCGGGGACTCCCGAGGACTTTCTTGACCTCATCTGCCGAGTTGCCGAGGGAAAGGGCGTGGTAGTTTTTGCGTGTCAACTCGCACCCGGCCGCCGAGACGACGATTCCCGCCGCCACCAGCACGCACATCATCCGCCGCATCATAGCCTCACCTCACCCCTGTGACTCGGCCGCTTCGCCGATCTTGATCACGCGCTGGGCGAACAGTTTCTGCGTGAAACCGCCCGGCGGGTAGTAGGTGGCCTGAACGATGACCGCCGACCCAGGCTCGATCTCGGTGTCCCACAGCAGGGGAAACACGTACGAGCGGTCCACCGGGTCGTAGTATTTCCGATTGCTCGCCTCGTCGAGGACGGCGACGAACCAGTGTCCCAGGCGCCGGCCCGGTTTCTCGCTCGTGTGAATCCGGAACGCGAAGATCTCGATCCGGTACGACCCGACGGCCTTGGCAGGGTCGCCGAACCGGTCGAGCGGTTGGAGGCGGACCTCCAGACCATCGTCGCCGGGCACCTCGTCGAAGTTGCGGCTCCGCGTGAAGAACCCGACGACGAGACTCCGCGGGGCGAACATGGTGGCCCAGGGCGGGGCGGGTTGGTCGCCGCCCTGCGGCTCCGGCAACGTCGGCGCGCCCGGCGCTTCCTGGGCGGGCTTCAGCGTGGACTCGGTCAGCATCAGTTCCCGCAGGCGGATCAGGCCCGACACGAGCCGCTCGCGTGTGCCGTCCTGCGGCACCTTCAGCGCCTCCTCGCGCAAGGCGTCGGCCAGGTCGACGACCATCTTGTCGCGCTCGAACTGCTGCGAGGCGCGCGATGAGCCGCATCCGGCCCCCAGGAGCGCCAACACCCCCGCCAGGCCGACGACCCAAGCCGGGCCGAGCCGCGATTCCAGGCATCGCCTCACCCATCGCCTCCCAGGTGCACCTTACGTATGAAGGCTGGATTGTAGGTCGGCCGCACGCCGGGTGTCAACCATTATGGGGACCTGCCGTTTTGCCTTGACGGTCCGGGGCGCGGCTCTAGACTTGCCGGAAGGCGTTCTCTCGTGTGGCGGGTGCCATGCTCTCGCTTGCGAAAGCATGCTGTGGCTCGGCCTTGCAGAAGCGCGCTTTGGCGAGCAAGAGCGTGGCACCCGTGCGAGGAGGTCAGCATGTGCGGCATCGCCGGCATTATCGGTGCGGGCGCGGCCGCCGTGGAAGGCGAGGTCCTCGGCCGCATGGTCTCGGCCCTCGTCCATCGCGGCCCGGACGCCGAAGGTGTCTGGATCGACGAGCGCGGTGCGGCCGGCCTCGGCGTCCGGCGCCTGGCGGTGATCGACCCGCCCGGCAGCCGCCAGCCCATGGCCAACGAAGACGGGTCGGTGCACCTGGCGCAGGACGGCGAGGTCTACAACTACGCGTGTCTTCGGGAGCGTCTGGAAGCGTGCGGCCACCGGTTCGCCTCGGCGGGCGACACCGAAGTCCTGGTCCACCTGTACGAGGAGGACGGGCCGGACCTCTTGTCGCACCTGGTCGGCATGTTCGCGTTCGCGATATGGGACGCCGGCCGGCAGCGGCTGTTTCTGGCCCGCGACCGACTCGGCCAGAAGCCGCTCTACTGGTGGCACGGGCCGAAGGGGCTCGTCTTTGCGAGCGAACCGGCCGCGCTGCTGGAGTGCCCCGACGTGCCGCGCGACCTCGACCCCCAGGCCATCGGCGCGTTCCTGCGGTTCGGCTACGTGCCCGCCCCCGCCACGGCGTTCGCGGGAATCCGGAAACTCGAACCCGCCCATTATCTGGAGTTCGATGCGGCGGCGAACCGGGTGACGGGGCCGACGCGGTACTGGGACATCCCGCGCGGCCCGCCCGATGCCGAGACGGGGCCGGCCGCGTGGCGCGAACGGTTCCTGGCGATCCTCTCCGAGGCGGTTCGGGACCGGCTTGCGGCCGACGTCCCGCTGGGGGTGCTGCTGTCGGGCGGGTTGGACTCCTCGGCCGTCGCGGCCGTGGCGGCCGAACAGGCAGGCGGTCGGCTGCAGACGTTCACCGTCCGCTTTGCCGAGAGCGGGTGGGACGAGTCGGCCTACGCCCGCGAGGTGGCCGACCGCCTCGGCGCCGAGCACACCGAGGTGAACGTCGAGCCGGAGTGCGCCGAGGCGCTCGAGACGCTCCTCCGGCATCACGGTGAACCGTTCGCCGATTCGTCCGGCATCGCCGTCTATCACCTGGCCCGGGCAGCCCGCCGTGGGGTGACGGTGGCGCTGTCGGGCGACGGCGGCGACGAATCGTTCGGCGGATACCCGCGGCACGCGGCGATGGCGGTCAGCGAACGGATGGCCGCCGGCACGCGGCGGCGGCTCGCGGGGCTGGGTCGGCGGATGGCTGCCCGCCCCGGCCGCAAGAGCCGATGGAACGCCGCGCGGCAGTTTCTCGCGGCCCTCGACCTCGACCCGCTGCCGCGGTACCTGGCCTGGCGGTCGCTCTTCTCGGGTGACGACTTGGCGGCGCTCGTTGCGCCCGACTTCGCCGCCGAGGCGTTGGCGGATGATCCCCTGGAGCGATGGGGCGCGTGCATTCACGATCTCGATGGGCGGCCGTGGGTGGACCGGGCGATGGCCATCGACCTCCAGGATTACCTGCCGAACGATTGCCTGGCGAAGGTGGATATCGCCTCGATGGCCCACGGTCTGGAGGTCCGTTCGCCGATGCTCGACCATCGGGTGGTGGAACTCGCGCGGCAGATGCCGGCGGCGATGAAGTGGCGCCGGCGCGTCGGACGGCTGCCACAGGGCAAGGCGGTCCTCCGCGACGCCTTCGCCGACCGGCTGCCGAAGCGGGTCCTCAAGCGCGGGAAGATGGGGTTCAGCGTACCGGTCAGTCGGTGGCTGGCGACCGACCACGCCGACTGGATGCGGGGGATTCTGCTGGATGCCGGGACGCTCGGGCGGGGCCTCTTTCAACGTGAAGCGGTCGAGGCCCTCATCGCCGCCCACACCGCCCGCCGCGCCGACCACGGCGAGCGGCTGTGGGCACTCGTGTGCCTGGAGTTGTGGCTTCGGGAGTTCGGGCTGTAGGGCCCTCGCAGGCGACCTGCCACACGGCGTCACCGGCCGCTTCCGTGGCCGGCTCGAAGGGTGCGCAATCACACGTTGATTTCGGCCTCGACGCCGTTGGTGCCGCGATGGGTGTCGAGGAGGGGTTGTGTGTGGGCGGCGAGGAACTCATCGACCTGTTCCGGCGCGCGGCCGATGAAGCGTGAGGGTTCGAGTTCGGCGTCGATATCGACGTTGGCGAAGACGGGGTCGGCTTTGAGTCGCTCGAGCAGGTCGTTCCGGCCGCCCTCTATTTTGACGACGTGTGCGGCCGCCTGGCTGTGCTGTCGGATGGCCTCGTGGAGGGTCTGGCGGTCGCCGCCCGCCTTGACGCCGGCCATCAGGATGTTCTCGGTTGCCATGAACGGCAGTTCGGCCTCAATGTGGCGGGCGATCATCTTCGGATAGACCACCAGCCCTCCGGCGATGTTCTGGTACAGCCGCAGGATGGCGTCGGCCGCCAGGAACCCTTCGCCGAGGACGATGCGCCGGGTGGCCGAGTCGTCGAGGGTGCGTTCGAGCCACTGTTCGGCGGCGGTGGCGGCGGCGGCGGGAGCCAGGCTGATCAGGACGCGGGCGAGGCCGGTCATCCGCTCCGAGCGCATCGGGTTACGCTTATAGGCCATGGCCGAGGAGCCGACCTGCTGTCTCTCGAACGGTTCCTCCAGCTCCTTGCGGTTTGAGAGCAGCCTGAGGTCGTTGGCAAACTTGTGGGCGCTCTGGGCGATGCCGGAGAGCGTGCCGACGATCTGCGAATCGACCTTCCGCGTGTAGGTCTGACCCGTGACGGGATGGACCTTGGCAAAGCCCATCTTCTCGGCCACCAGGCGGTCGAGTTTCTTGACCTTCTTGTGGTCTCCCTCGAAGAGGCGCAGGAAGGAGGCCTGGGTGCCGGTCGTGCCCTTGATGCCGCGGAACCTCAGACCCGCTCGCGCGGCTCTGACGGCCTCGTAGTCGAGGACGAGGTCCCAGAGCCAGAGGCACGCCCGTTTGCCGACCGTCGTCAGTTGCGCCGGCTGGTAGTGCGTGAACCCGAGGGTGGGCAGGGCCTTGTGTTCCTCGGCAAAGCGCGCCAGGCGTTCGATGGTGGCCATGAGTCTGCGCTTGAGCACATCCAGGCCTTTGCGAATGGCCACGAGGTCGGCGTTGTCGCCCACGTCGCAGGAGGTGGCGCCCAGGTGGATGATCGGCCGCGCGTCCGGGGCCTGTTCGCCGAAGGCGTGGACGTGGGCCATGACGTCGTGCCGCAACTCGTGTTCCAGCGCCTCGGCCCGTTCGAAGTTGACGTGGTCGGCGTGGGCGCGCATCTGGTGAAGTTGGTCCTCGGTGATCCCGAGGCCGAGTTCCTTCTGTGCCTCGGCCAGGGCAATCCATATCTGCCGCCACGTCCGGACCTTCTCGGCCGGGCTGAAGATACGCGCCATCCGCTGGCTGGCGTAGCGCGAGGCCAAAGGCGACGTGAACCGCTCGTAGGACTCGGCGTCAGCGCTCATCGTCGGCTCCCATCGGTATCAGGGTGACGTTCCCAGTATACCGCCGGGCGGCCCTCTCCGCCACCGCTATTGGCCCGCCCTGAGAAATGAGAAGCCGCCGGGGCGAGACATGCCTCGGCCACATCCGAGCGGCGCTGCGGCCCCCGACAAACGGAACGCCACCGGAAGGCCGGCCTCGCGTCCGCCCGTAAGCCGCGCCACTCGCGCCAAAGCGAAAGGGGCCGCACGAAGCGACCCCGGAAAAGGCTCACACGCCCACGACTCAAGCGACGATGTTGGTGGCCTCCTCAATGGCCCGGACCACGCTCGAGAGTTTGAACGGTTTGGCGAGACAGGAGTCGAAGCCCTCGCCCAGACGCTGCTTCGTCAGGTCGTCGCTGAGGTCCTCCTCTTCGACGGCCACGACGCGCGTCGCGACCAGTTCCGGATCCGACCGCAGCGCCAGCCGCATCTCGCGGGCCTTGAGACCCGGCACCGACGTATCGAGCAGCAGAACGTGCGGCCGGGCCTGGCGGGCCAGAAGCCCCGCCTCGAACACGCCCGTGGCCACCTGGACCTCGTAGTCGAACCCGCTCTCCAGCGCCACGCGCAGGGCGTCGGCGGCCTCGTAATCACGATTGACGATTAGAACGCGGGTAACGGCCCCGTCGAGGCCGCGCAGCGGGATACCGTGGGCCCTCATAAAACGAACGAGGGACTCACGGGGAATCCGACGATCCCGCGAGCCCGGTATCTTGAATCCGCGTAACTGCCCGGCATCAAACCACTTGGAAACGGTCCGCGGCGCAACGCCACAGATACGCGCCACCTCCCCCGTCGTCAGAACGTCCTTCATCGCACAACCCCCGGTGCGAAGATACCCCTCGCACAACCCCGTACGCATGCGTCAACAACCCCCACAGCCAAACAGGCTTCGACACTATACCACAAAAACGGCCCCGCGTCAAATCTGCGGGTAAAAAGGCACGCTTTTTGCCTTCGCCCCGCCCGCATACGCCGCACATCTTGCCCATCTTAACAGGCGCGGGCGCCGCAAGCCCGCGCCGACGCTGCCATCGCCCACGCCGCCGGAAACTCAACGCCGCCCCTAAACCAGCGCCCTCACGTCAGACCGAGACGCCGCCGCACCTCGTCCGGCCCCAGCCCACGGACCAGGAACTGCTTCTGGGGTCGCGCGCCGCCGCGGAGCAGTTCGACGTCGGACACCCTCACGGCCAGGGACTTGGCGAGCATGGCGGCTACGGCCCGGTTGGCGGCGCCCTTCTCGGGAGGCTGGCGGACCGTCACCTTCAGCCGCTCGCCCAGCGGACCCACGATACGCCTGCGCGATGCGCCCGGCACAACCTTGACGGCCACCACGGCGCCGGCGGCATGAGGCTCAATGATAGGCATCCAGGTCGCCCTCCGAACGGCACGCGCGGGGCAAGCCCCGCGGCGAACTCAACGCAAGGCCCGAAGCGCGCAATCATCAACCATAATCAATACGCCGCAAGTCGGCCTCGCTCAGGCCGAAGTGATGGCCGATCTCGTGCAGGACCGTCCTGCCGACCATCGCCCGGACCGCGGCGTCGAGATCGCCGCCGTCGCATTCGGCCCGGGCCTTGGCCAGAATCGGTTCGCGGTAGATCACAATCTGGTCGGGCGGCACGTTGCCGTATCGCGAGGTCCGCCGAGTCTGGGGAACACCGCGGTACAGCCCCAGCAGCGTGCCGCGCCCCGCCAGGCCCATCTCGCGCAGCGTCCGCTCCGACGGCGCAGCCGCCACGACCACGTCCACGTTCTCGAGGCGCGTCGCGAACTCTTCCGGCAGATCGTCCACGGCCTCGTTCACGAGTTCGTTGAAACGGTCCTCGTCCACGCGTGCGTCCTCATCCGGCCGGGTCGGCTGATACGACAACGCTATGAGACCTTTCAGCGAGGCCGCCCGTCGGCCGGGAAAAAAGCGGGTCAGGGCCACTTGGCGGTCAAACCGGGGCCGTTTCCGGTTTGACCAGCCAAGAGGCCGTTTGAACGTCTTCGGCACCGGCAAAGCCAACCCATTCAAAGCCAAACCGAACGGCTGGTTTGGCATTG
>CAZEBQ010000019.1:0-31274 GCA_964510295.1 uncultured Anaerolineales bacterium
CGCGAACGCAGTTTATGCCTGTTCCTGGTGGCCTGGGAAGGCCACCAGGCGGACAGGAGACCCGCGGCGCGGTAAGTGTATGCGCGGCGGCCTTCCCAGGCCGCCGCGAACGCAGTTCATGCCTGTTCCTGGTGGCCTGGGAAGGCCACCAGGCGGACAGGCGGTGGGTCTGGAGTACGACCCGCGCTTGCGACCGGCATATCGCGGCGGGTACGGAGACCCGCCGCGCATGAAGTGGCGCTGTAGGGGTTGAAACCCCTGGAATCGAATCTCATTGACCCGCTCGCGCCTGCGGGGTTAGAATCCAACAGCCGTGGCATCAAGGCCGAACGGCAGCGGCTGCGCGGTGGCCTTCAACGACTCGACGCGAGTGAGGCCGCCTTCGGTGCCCGGTACCGTGAGGCCCACCCTGCGTGAAAGGCGTCTGATGGCTGCAACCGACCTGTTCCGCGACATCGCCAACCAGACCGAAGAGACGGAGTTCTACACGCCGGTGCCCGACGGGTACCAGAGCGGCCGCGCCAAGTACGTCGTCGTCTTCGGCACCGTGATGAGCGGTCTCGGGAAGGGCATCTTCGCCTCCAGTCTGGCCAAACTGTTCCAGGACCAGGGACTGCGGGTCGCGCCGATCAAACTCGAAGGGTACCTCAACGTCGACTCGGGCACCCTCAACCCGTACCGGCACGGCGAGGTCTTCGTTCTCGACGACGGGATGGAGACCGACATGGACCTGGGCACATACGAGCGTATCCTCGACCAGGACCTGACGCGCGACCATTTCGCCACCAACGGCCAGATCTTCCGGGCCGTCCTCGAACGCGAACGGCGGGGCGAGTACCTCGGACGCGACGTCCAGATGCTGCCGCACGTCACCGGCGAGGTGAAACGCAAACTGCGCCGCCTGGCCATGACGAGCCGGGCCGACGCCGTCTTCGTCGAGATCGGCGGCACCGTGGGCGACTTCGAGAACGCCTGCTACATCGAGGCGATGAGAGAACTGGCGTACGAGGACGGGCCACAGAACGTCTGTTTCGTCGCCCTGACGTTCATCCTCGAACCCAGCATCCTCGGCGAACAGAAATCCAAGGCCGCCCAACTCGGCATCAAGCGGCTGCTCGAGATGGGTATCCAGCCTCATATCATCGCCTGCCGCGCTGCCAACCCCGTCACCGACAAGGTCCGCGAGAAACTCTCCATCTACACCAGCGTGCCCATGTCGCGCGTGGTCTCGATGCACGACGAAGCGTCCATCTACCTGTTGCCCGAACGCCTGCAGCGCGACCAGGTGGACCGGCAGGTCGTCCATATCCTGAATCTGAACGACCGCGTGAACCCGCGCGCCGAGCAGAAGGCCACCAAGGCATGGAAGGGTTTCTGCCGGCGCATCCGCGAGCCCAGGCACGAGGTCACCATCGCCGTCACCGGCAAGTACACCGCCGTCCGCGACAGTTACGCCAGCCTGCTGAAGGCGATTGAACACGCCGGCGCCGCCCTCGAAACCCGGTGCCACGTCCGGTGGGTCGACACGACCGACCTGAGCGAAGACGGCGCCGCCGATGCCCTGGAAGGGGCCGACGGCATCATCGTGCCGGGCGGGTTCGGCGTCCGCGGGGCCGAGGGCAAGATCGCCTGCGTCCGCTACGCACGCGAGAACGTTGTGCCGTATCTGGGGCTCTGCTTCGGCTTCCAGATGGCGGTGGTCGAATTCGCGCGGAACGTCTGCGGCCTCGCCGGGGCCGACTCCTCCGAGATCACCGCCAGCGCGCCGCATCCCGTCATCGACCTGCTGCCGGAACAGTACGAGGTGGAAGGGCTGGGCGGGACGATGCGGCTGGGCGGAAGAGACGTCGAGGTCGTCCCCGGCACGCTGGCCGCAAAGATGTTCGGCGGCGCACACACCGTCCGCCTTCGGTTCCGCCATCGGTACGAGGTCAACCCCGACTACATCGACCGTCTCGCCGGTGCCGGCCTGGTCTTCTCGGGCAAGGCGCCCGGCCAGCCGATTATGCAGATCCTGGAACTCCCGGACCATCCGTACTTCGTCGCGACGCAGTCGCACCCGGAATTCACGAGCCGGCCGCTCCGGCCGTCGCCGTTCTACACGGGCCTGGTCGCCGCCGCACTCGGCCGCAACGCCGTCGGACCCGTCGAGGCAACGCAAAACAGGAGGTAACCCCCCATGGCTGCCGAAGAGACCACCCCTGCCGAACCGTCGGGCGCCGACCGGCCCCCGGACCAGGAACCCACCATCCACGTCGACTCCGACTGGAAGAAGGAGGCCCAGGCCGAGAAGGAGCGCCTCGCACGCGAAGCCGAGACGGCCGCACCCGCCGCCGACGGACCGGCACGCGAGACCGCAGCTGAGCAAACCCTGCCGCCGGCCTCCTTCCCGGCCCTCGTCCAGATGCTCGCGACCCAGGCCGCCATCTTTATGTCCGACCAACGCGACCCCCAGACCGGCCGGTCGATGCGGCACCTCGACCTGGCGAAGCACAACATCGACCTGTTGCGCGTCCTCGAGGAGAAGACCAAGGGCAACCTGACCGACGACGAGAAGCAACTCCTCGATCACCTCCTCTATGAACTGCGAATGGCGTACGTGAACGCGGCGTCGTAGGTCTACTTTCTCGGGTTCGGGGAACGAGCGGCCGGCTCTTTGGCGCGGCGGGCAGGAGTGCCGAAGGCCGCGCGGCGGGCAGGAGTGCCGAAGGCCGCGCGGCGGCCTTCCCAGGCCGCCGCGAGCCGTCCTCGACCAAACGTGGTGGCCTGGGAAGGCCACCACGCGGACGGGCCTGCGGCGCGGTGGGCAGCAGTGCCCACCGCACGCTGCGAGAAGGGCAGGGCATGAGACGCGCAAGAGTTGACCATATCGCGGTCGCGATGGCGGCCCTGGCGGCCCTGGTTGCGGGGTGCGACGGCGGTTCGGTCGCCGACCGGGCCGACCGGTCGCTGCTGACCGTCGAGCAGGAGATTCAGGTCGGCCGGGCGACGGCGCCGTACTTCGAGAAACTCGCCGGCGGCCGGCTCCAGACGCCACCGGTCCAGGCCTACGTTCGCACGGTGGGCGAACGCGTGGCCCGGGCCGCACCCAGACGCGAACTGCCGTACCAGTTTGCCGTCCTCGACAGCGCCGACGTGCGGACGTTCGCTCTGCCCGGCGGGTCGGTCTACGTGACGCGCGGCCTTTTGGCGATTCTGGCGACCGAGAGCCAGTTGGCGGCGGCGTTGGCCCACGAGTGGGCTCACACCAGCGTGAGGGACCTCGCCCCCGCCCTCGGCCGCAACCACGGTAGCCGACTGCTGCTCGACGCCGCCGACGCCGCCGTGCCCGGCCCTGCCGTGCGCCGGCGCGACGAGACGCTCGGCCGGCTCGCCAAGGCGATTCACGACCACGCGTACACTCTGGAGACCGAGGCGGCGGCCGACCGCCTGGGGCTGGACTATCTGGTGGCCGCAGGCTACAATCCGTCCGGCATGGTTGCTTTCCTGGAGACCCTGGCGCGGAACGCCGCACCCGGCCCTTCTGCCGACCCGGCCGGCCGCGCCGGACGCCTCCGGAAGATTGTTGAACGAAAATACCGGGACGCCGGCGGCCGTGTGGCCGATGAAGAGTACCGAGGCGAGGTGCTCGACCGACTCACGGCCCGGTAGTCCCTGCGCGATGACGATGAGCATGCGCCCTGAACGGAGACGTTCGATGCCGAAGCGTTTTGGCTGGCTCGTGGTTCTGGCGATCGTGCCCGGCGTGGCGGGGTGTGGCGGAAAGGCGGCGCTGCGCCGCGAGGCGCAGGCCACGTGCGAGCGCCTGGCCGCCGTCGAGGCCCCCGCGCCGGCGCCCTCGGCCGACCGGCCCAGGTCAATCGTCTACTTCGCGCCGCGCGAGGGGCCCGCTGCCGCGGCGGCCGACGAGGCGGCGGCCGACGCGCGAACGCCGGCCGGGCAGCCGGCCGACCCGCAGGCTCCCCTCCAGGGACGCTCCTTCGGCGACGTCCTCAAGATCGACCTCCGAGAGGCGCCGGCCCAGATCTGGAGCGGAACCAAGCACACCTTCGCCAAACCCGGCAACCTGATCATCCTGGGCGTGGCCTTTGGGGCCGACCGCATCGTGCGGCACAACCTCGACGGCGACGTCCGCGACGAATTCCGCCACGACGACTCCAGCCTGGCCGAGACCGGCGACTTCGGGTCGATCGTCGGCAACCCCGCCTTGCACTTCGGCATCGCCGGGGCCTGGTACCTCGGCGCCGTGCACGAGCGCGACTCCAGTCACCACGCGATGAGCAAGGTCATGATCGAGGCGTTGGCCGTCAACGGGATCGCCACCGGCCTGCTCAAGGTCTCGATGGGCGACCAGTCGCCGAACGAGGAGCGGTACGGGTGGCCGTCCGGCCATACGTCGTCCTCGGTCTGCTTCGCGGCCGTGATGCACCAGTACTACGGCTGGAAGGCCGGCGTGCCGCTGTATCTGCTGGCCGGGTACGCGGCCGCCACACGCCTGGATGACCGGGAACACGACCTGTCGGACATCGTGTTCGGGGCGGCCCTCGGATGGGTGGTCGGGCACAGTGTGGCCAAGGGCGAACTGCCCGAGATCGCCGGCTTCCAGGTCCTCCCGTACGGCGGACCGGGGGCGGGCGGGCTCATGCTCATCAAGCAGTGGTAGCCGGCGCCAAGGCGTCCCGAGGTGTCCGTCGAACCCGCCGAAGCGAGACGGCGGGTTGTCTTCAAGGTGATGCACCCATGCGACACGCCGCCCTCGTCATCGCCTTGCTGGCCCTCCACGTCGGGCCATGCGAGAAGCCGGCGCCCGAACCGGCCGCCGACGCGCCACCGGTCCTGGCCGCAGGCAACCTCAATAACCTCTACGTCGCGGTTGCCGCACGCGACGGCGACCTCTCGGGCTTCCGGTACTGGCAGCGCGACGCCCAGGGGCTGTGGCACGAGGAACGCTTCGCGCGCGGGACGCCTGCCGCACTCGCCGCCTGGAGAGAGAACCTGCTCGTCTTCTTCCCGAGCGGACGCTGGGGACGCTTCGGTCTCGAACGGCCGGTGATGGAGCCGTCGCCCATCCCGGCATGGACGCCCGTTGCGGCGTGCGAAGACGGGCTCGGCGCCGACGCCTTCGGCTACAACAGCGCGGGCGACCCGTTTCACGCCAGGTACCAGGACGGCACGTGGACGGCGGCACAGGTGGAGGCCGGCGTCGAACACGAGAAGATGATGGATGCGCGGGCCGTTCGCTTCGGCGGGCGGCTGTTCCTGCTCTGGCGCGAACAGACGCCCACCCTGACCGGGCCGGCCCCCGACGTGCGCCTTCGGTTCCTCACCCTGGGCAAGGACGGCTGGCGTGGACCGGTTACGTCGCGATTGCGCGTGGCATCGGCGATGCACGTGGCGGCCGATGACGAGACGATGGCCGGCCTCTTCCGGAAAGGGGCGGGCGACCCCTCGCCCGGCCAGTGGTGGTTGGCCACCTACGCCGCCGCCGACGAGGACTGGCACGAAGTCGGACCGGTGACCGGGACGATGCCAGACGGCCCCGTCACGCTCGCCCGGTCGGGAAGCCGTTTCTTCCTGGTCGCCCTGGCCGACGGGAAGCCCGTGCTGGCGCCGTTGGACGTGGCCGGCGCGCGGGTCGGCGAGTTCACGCCGGTGGCCCCCGAGACCCGGAAGGCCGACCCGGGCCGGGCCGAGCCGGTGTCGGTGCTGCTCTTTGCCTTCACGGTGCTGGTGGCTGTGCTGATGCTGGCGAGTTGGCGCGGGGCGGGGGCGACGGCGCCGGCCGTGGCGACGGCCCTCGAAGGGCAGGATTTCGTGCAGGCGCCTCTGCTGAGGCGTGCCGTCGCCATCGGAATCGATCACGCGCTGTTCCTGCCGGTCACGATGGTGTTGGTGCATCTGCTTCTCCCGTCGGATCTGCAAGAGCAGGTCCGCCGTGGGCAGGTCGACTGGTTTGATCCGCAGATCACTCGGGATGTGGCTCCTGTTGCGCTCATCACGCAGGCGCTCGTCAGCCTCTACTGCTGCGTGGCTGAGGGAGCGTTCGGTCGGACGCTGGGCAAGCGACTGGTAGGCTTGGAGGTCCGAACCGAGTCGGCTTCGCCCATCTCGTGGCGGGCTTCAGTCATAAGGAACGCCCTGCGCGTGGTGGACGAGTTCTATCTGCTTGGCCTGCTCCTGATCCTGCTTGGCCCCAAACGCCAGCGTCTTGGCGACCGTCTTGCCCATACGGTCGTTGTGATGTCGAAGTCTCGCCAGCCTGCCGGCGGGTCGTGACGGCCTCCGAAACCGCTCTGCGTGGCACGGCGCGCCGCGCGTGCCGGGGCAAGTCGTCAGGGAAAAGTCACGGGGTGAAACTTTTTTTTCGCCCGTTGGATGACTGAGTCGGTGTTCAAGCCATAGTGGTTCGCTGCGCATCGGCCCCCTTCTGTTGTATGGGAGCGTTGTCGCGTACCATCTGCCAACCGCAGGGAAAGCCAGGAAGCAGCAGAAATCACTTGACGGCCTTTTTTTTCGGTGTCATAAGGTGGGGGATGAAGCCGATAAAAAACATCGCTGAAGAGGTTGCATGTCCCACCCGCGCTTCCGTCGCGGGACGGTGGGCTGTAGACGGGCTCAGGACCGGGTAGAGCGAAAGTGGGGAACGACGCGTGCCGAACCTGACCGGACGCTACTATCACGCGATCGATGCCAAGTCTCGGCTGACCATCCCTGCGAGGCTCCGCGACGCCATCAACCCCAGGGAAGAGGGCTACGGCTTCGTCGCAACAAGCAAGTTCGATAAGGTGTTGTATCTTTATACGCCGAGAACCTACGAGACCGTCGCTCCCCGGTTCGAGGCGAGTTCGCAGGTCAACCCCGACGTGCGGAACTATCAGCGGGTCATCTACGGACTCTCGGAAGACCTGGAGATGGACCGCATGGGCCGCGTCCTCATCCCCGAACACCTGGTGGCCGAGTGCGGATTCTCGAAGGAGGTCGTCGTCGTCGGCGTCGACGACCACATCGAGGTCTGGCCGCGCAACAAGTGGGACGCCTTCGTCGAGGAGCAGACGGCCAGACGCGAGGAACTGGCCAAGCGGGCACTGGCCCACGAGACCAAGACGCAGCCTCCGGACCCGGATGCATCCACCTGACCCCCTTGGGGGTCGCCTGGGCGGGCCTGGTCCGCCCGGGCGGCCCTGTTATATGTTATAAGTGAAAAACGTGAGCGGCTGCGAGAGCGAGGGCGTCGGTTCGACCCCGTGCCGGCACAGCGATGCCGGCGGCGTCCGGACAAGACTCCCTTGCAGCATGAGGCGCGGGAGGTGACACGTGGAGCGACATGTGGACGCACGAGGCTGGGACTTGTTGCGACAGGCGATGGACGCTCCCAACGCGGAGGCGTACCTGGCCCAGGGCCGGCTGCAACGCGAAGTCCGCCGGCTCGAGACACGCCTGCGGCGCCTCCAGGCACGCGGAGGGGCGTACCGCGACGTCGAGATGAGCGACGACGTCGGCGCGCTGCTCGCGCGGCTGGAAGCGGGGGCCACCTTGAGCACTCTGGTGCATTGACCGCAAAGTGGGGTCTGCGTGGGGACGCTAGCCGGGCATGTGCCGGTCATGCTCGACGAGGTTGTCGAGCACATGGCGCCCCGGCCCGGCCAGGTTATTCTTGACGGAACGGCCGGCGGCGGGGGGCATGCGGCGGCGTTGCTCGAACGCATCCGGCCGGGCGGCCAACTCGTGCTGCTCGACCGGGATCGTGCGGCTCTCGAGCGTCTGATGGCCCGATTCGGACGCTCGGCGGATGTAAGGTTTTTCTACGCCAACTTCTGCGATTTCGACCAGGTGTTGTCCGAGATCCGCCAGGAGCAACTCGACGGTGCCATACTCGACTTGGGCCTTTCAAGCGAACAATTGGCCGACGCGGCCCGCGGATTCAGTTTCGACCTGCCCGGTCCCCTCGACATGCGGTACGACCCGAGCGCGCACCTCACGGCGGCCGAGATCGTCAACCGCTGGCCGGCCGACCGGTTGGCCTCGATCTTCCGCGACTACGGCGACCAGCCGTTCTCAAAGCGCATCGCGCGGGCCATCGTCGAGGCTCGCCGGCGCGGCCCGATCCGCCGGACCGACGAACTGGCCGGGACGGTGGCGGCGGCGGTGCCGGGGGCGTGGCGCCGAAAGCAGAAGATCCACCCCGCCACACGTGTGTTCCAGTCGATCCGCATCGCCGTCAACGATGAATACCATAGCCTGAACACGTTCCTTAACAAAATATTCGAGTTCCTAAAACCCGGCGGCCGCGTGGCGGTTATCGCGTTCCACAGCGGGGAAGACCGCATCGTGAAAACCCGTTTTCGCGAGGCGGCCGGCAGCGGCCTGGTGGACCTGCCCGCGAGGAGGCCCATCACGCCCCAGGCCACGGAGGTGAAGGCCAATCCGCGGGCCAGAAGCGCACGACTCCGCGTTGCCGTTCGCCTCGCCGCCGGTCAGACATAGAACAGAGACGACGCCGTCCCGAAACGTTGCAGGGGAAACCGGGGGCGGCGAACGTGGGGAATCCGTGGGCCTCGCCGCATACAGTTGAGGATACGATCGTGGGGAGAGAAACCAAGGTTGGCTTGCTGGTCGGCGTTGTTTTCATTGGACTCTTTGGACTGATCCTTGGCGGACGGGCAGGATCGGCCGCCCAGGAACACGCCCCCTTGCCCGTCGGCGAGAGCGAAGGACACCGCACCCAGGCCGCGGCGATTGGCCGCACCATCGACCCGTTCGGCGGCGATGGAAGGCTCGAAATGCCCGGTGCCGACACCACGCCGGTTTCCGACGTCCCCGAGACGGGCGACGAACGGCTGCCCGCGCCGGAGGCGCTACCGTTTGACGAAGGCGGCCCGGACGCACCCGCCGAACCCGCCGACACCGGCGACCTCGGGCTCGTCGTGTTCCTCCCGGAAACGGTGACCACGCCGGTGGGCCGCCGGACCGAGGAGGACGCCGGCGACGAGGTCGTCGTCGGACCCCCGGCACCGGAGGCGCCGGTCGAGCCCGGGCCGCGGCCGGTCCACACGGTGCGCCGCGGCGAGAACCTGACCCGCATCGCCCGCCGCCACTACGGCCAGGACGGCGAACGCCTCTGGCGGCGGATCTGGGAGGCCAACAAGGACTCGCTTCCCGACCCCGACCGTCTGACCGAGGGCCAGGAACTGGTGATCCCCGGGTTGCCGGTCCAGCGGCCCCCGGTCGCGCCCGTCACGGCCGTCGCCGACGCGCCCGGCGAGGCGCCGGCGGAGGTGCCCGAGAGCGAGCGCGTCACCACCGTGACGGCCGACGACCTGGCTCGAATGCTCGGCAACCAGTCGGACCTGACCGAGCGGCAGGCGGACCCGCCGGCGACGTACACGATTCGAAAGGGCGACACGTTCTACCGAATCGCCACGAACCTGTACGGCAACGGTCGCTTGGCGCGGCTCCTGGTCCTGAAGAACAAGCACCTGGTGCCGGATGAGACGAAACTGGGGATCGGCCAGCGCATCCTGCTGCTGGACGGCGTGGAAGCGGACCTGTCGCCCGAGTCGAGGATCGTTCAGCGATGAGGCTGTGCATCAGGCTGGCGGTGCTGGCGGCGCTTCTGGTGGCACTGGCCATCGGGCTGGTCGCTCTGCGGACCGAGACCCACCAGGCGGGCCACCGGCTCCACATCTTGTTTCGCGACAAGCGGCAGTTGGAGACGGAGTGCTGTCGGCTTGAAGTCGTGATCGCCCGCCTCAAGAGCCAGGACCGGCTGCACGCGCACGTGGCCGACCTCGAAGCCGACCCCGCCGGCCCCGAAGGCGGCACGCCGCCCGGCAGCCTGCCGCCACGGCCGCGCACGAGACTCACCAACGGCGCTCTGCCGGGGCCGCCGTAGACCCGCACGCCAACGCGAAGGAAGGAAGGGATGGCCCGTGACGCCCCAGGCCCGCCAACGCCGTGTTGCCACCATCCTGACGGCGGGCCTTTCGATGTTGCTGGCGGCCTTGGCCGCCTTCTTGGTCTACATCTACATAACCTCGTCAACGTCGCTGTCGGCCCGGGCGTCGCGGCAGCACCACATGCGCATTCCGATCCGGCCGATGCGAGGCAACATCGTCGACGCCCGGCTCCGCGTCCTGGCCGGCAGCCACGCCATCCGGAGCGTCTTCGCGGACCCGAAAGTCATTGACGATGTCGCGCAGGCCGCCGAACGCGTGGCCCCGGTTCTCGGCCTGGACCGCGACCAGGTGTACCGCCAACTCGCCGAGGCCGGCGGCGAACGCTTCGTCTGGCTGAAGCGGCGCGTGTCGGCCGAGACGGCCGACGCCGTCGACCGCCTCGAACTCCGCGGCATCGCGCTTGTGACCGAGGGCGTCCGACACTACCCGAACGAGTGCCTGGCCGCACACGTTCTCGGGTTCGTCGGCGTTGACGAGCAGGGTCTCGAGGGGCTCGAACGCGTCTTCGACGCCCGTCTTCGCGGGCGGCCGGGCGAGGCTTACGTTCTGGCCGACGTGCGGCGGCGGCCCATCTGGATGAGGCCGGACCACTTCGTGGCGGCCGAAGACGGCCAGCACCTCGTTCTGACCCTCGACGCCGTCATCCAGGCGGCGGCCGAACGCGCCATCGCCGAGGCCGCACGGACCTACCGCGCCACCAGCGCCACCGCCATCGTCATGGACCCCGCGACGGGCGCCATCCTGGCCATGGCCAACGTGCCCACGTACGACCCGGCCTGTTACAACGCCTTTCCCGAAGACGCCTGGCGGAACCGGGCGGTCACCGACATGTTCCCGCCGGGGTCCAGCGGCAAGCCGTTCATCGCGGCGGCTGCCAGAGACGCCGGCGTCGTCCGCTTCGGAGAGGTTATCTACTGCGAGAACGGGTACTGGGCCGCCGCCAACCTCCACGACGCCGGCCACGCCTACGGAAACCTGACCTTCGAGCAGGGTATCCAGAAATCGAGCAACATCATGATGGGCAAACTCGGCACACGCCTCGGAAACCAGCGGATGCACGATGCACTCGTGGCCTTCGGATTCGGACGCGCGACCGGCATCTGGCTGCCCGGAGAGGCGCCGGGCCTGGTGTTCCCGACGCGGCGATGGACCCGGCTCAGCACGACCCGCGTCCCCTTCGGCCAGGAGTACCTGGCGACGCCGCTCCAGTTGATCACGGCGTTTGCGGCCTTTGCGAACGGCGGACGGGTCGTGCGGCCGCGGATCCTGCGCGGCGTGCTCGACCACCGCGGCCGCCCCGCCGTCGACCTCTCGGAACCCGAGTTCCTCGGACGGGCCATGACCGAGAAGACGGCGCGCGATATGCTCGACCGCGCCCTCGTCGGCGTCGTCGAAAACGGCACCGGCAAACGGTGCAGAATCCCGGGCTACCGGGTGTTCGGCAAAACGGGCACCGCACAGAAGATCGACCCGCACACGAAGCGCATCAGCCACACGCGCTACGTGGGAGTGTTCCTGGCGGGTGTGCCGGCCGAGGACCCGAAGGTCGTGGCCCTGGTCATGGTGAACGAGCCGGACAAGTCGCTCGGATACTATGGTGGGACGGTGGCGGCCCCGGCGGTCAAGCAGATCCTCGAGCAAACCCTGGCCTACCTGGGTGTTCCGCCGAGCGAGCCGACGCCCGAACGCCGCACAACGTACCTGGCCGGGCAGGCCGTGAGGCACTGACACTTGCCCCGGCGGCTGTGTATCGCCGAAGGACAGGTCATGAGACTCAGCGAGTTGGCCGAACGGATTCGGGGCTCGCGCGTCATCGGGGCGGGCGACGTGGAGGTGCTGCGCGCGGTCCACGATTCACGCCGCGTCCGCCGCGGCGACCTGTTTGTGGCGCTGAGCGGCACGACGACGGACGGGCACCAGTTCGTTCAGTCGGCGCTCGACGCCGGCGCCGCTGCCGCCGTCGTCGAGCGGGAGGTGGACCTTCCCGGCGGCCCGCCGCTGCTCAGGGTGGACGACGCCCGCGAGGCCCTCGGCCTGTGCGCCCACGCCCTGGCCGGTGACCCCACGCAGCGGCTCATCGTGTGCGGTGTCACCGGGACGAACGGCAAGACGACGACCACGTACCTGGTGCGGCGCATTTTCGAGTGCGCGGGTTGGCCGACCGGCGTGCTGGGCACGATCGGCTACGTCATCGGCGGGCGTGAGATTCCGAGCCGGTTGACCACGCCCGACGCCGACGACCTGGCCGGCTACTTCTCGGAGATGGTCGAGGGGGGTCTGAAGGCGGCCGTCATGGAGGTTTCGAGCCACGCGTTGCACCAGAAGCGTGCGGCGGGCATCGCGTTCGACGTGGGCGCCTTCACGAACCTCTCGCCGGAGCACCTGGATTATCACCAGAATATGTATTCCTATCGAGAGGCAAAGGGCATGCTCTTCGCCGCCCTGGCGCCCGACGCCCGCGCGGTCCTCAACGCCGACGAGGAAGCCAGCCGATCCTTCAACGAGGCCACACGCGCCGGCGTGCTCTGGTACGGCATCGATGAGCCGGCCGACGTCCGGGCCGAGGCCATCCGGGCCGACGTGGGCGGCAGCCGGTTTACCCTGGCCACGCCGCGAGGCCGGACCGAGATACGCACCCCGCTGCTCGGCCGCCACAACGTCTACAACTGCCTGACCGCTGCCGCCATCGCCGAGGCCCTCGACGTGCCGCACGAGACCATCGTCGAGGGCATTCGGGCGGTCGAGACGGTCCGCGGACGCCTCGAACGGGTGCCGACCGCGATGCCCTTCGGCGTTCTGGTCGACTACGCCCACAAGACCGATGCCCTGATGCACGCCCTCTCGACGGTGCGCGGCCTGGTCGAGGGGCAGGGGCGGCTGGTGGTCGTGTTCGGGTGCGGCGGCGACCGGGATCGCCAGAAGCGGCCGGCCATGGCCCGCGTGGCCGAGGAACTCGCCGACCGCGTCTTCGTCACCAGTGACAACCCGCGGACCGAGCGGCCCGAGGCGATTGCCGACGAGATCCTGGCAGGGTTCGCGTCGATGGACAAGGTCACGGTTGAACTCGACCGGCGTGCCGCCATCGGCCTGGCGCTGGCCGAGGCGGCGCCGGGCGACGTCGTCATCATCGCCGGCAAGGGACACGAGACGTACCAGATCATCGGCGACGTGACCCGGCCGTTCGACGACCGGGTGGTCGCCGCCGAGATTCTCCGAACGCTTGAGGCCCACCGGGACCTGCCGCCCCCTTCGCCGGGCGCGCGAGAGACGGGACAAGATGAAGTTTCGAGTTAACAATATCCTTGACGCGACGGGCGGCCGGTTGGTCGCCGGGTCGCCGGAGGCGGACGCGGGAACCGTCTGCACCGACACACGCTCCCTTGGGGCGGGACAAACGTTTCTGGCCCTGCGAGGCGAGCGGTTCGATGGTCACGATTTCCTCGCCGACGCCGTTGAGCGGGGTGCGGCGTGCCTGGTCGTGGATGCCGAGGATCGTCTGCCGGTCGGCCGGGGCCGCCCTGGCGGACCGGCGTCCGCCGGGTCGTCGGCGGCCGTCGTGGCGGTTGGGAACACGCTCGACGCCCTGGCGGCCCTCGGCCGCGCGGCGCGGGCACGCCTCACGTGCCCGGTCATCGCCGTGACGGGCTCGTGCGGGAAGACGACCGTCAAGGAGATGCTGGGGCAGATTCTGATCCGGCACCTGTGCGGGCGGACGCCTCGCGCCAGTTTCAACAACCAGATCGGCGTGCCGTTGACGCTGCTCGACGCCGAGCCCGCCGACGAGTTCGTCCTGTGCGAGGTCGGCACGAGCGCCCCGGGCGAGATCGCCCATCTGGCCGAGATCGCCCGTCCGACCATCGGCGTCGTGACCCTCGTCGCGCCGGTCCATCTCGAGGGGCTCGGCACGGTTGAAGGGGTTGCCGAGGAGAAGGCGGCGCTGGTCGAGGCGATCCCGCCGGACGGCGCCGCGGTCCTGAACGCCGACGACCCGCGCGTCGCCGCCATGGCCGGGCGATGTCGCGGCCGTGTTGTTACCGTCGGGCTGACGTGGGAGGCCGACCTCCAGGCCGGTCACGTGATTCGGACCGACCGGGGCCTGTATTTCACGGCGACCGGCTCGGCGGGGTTTGAGATTCCCGTGTTGGGCGAGCACCAGGTGGTGTTGGCGCTCGAGGCGGCGGCGGCGGCGCGGGAACTGGGCATCTCGATTGAGCAGTCGGCGGCGGCGCTGCGCGAGTTCGAGCCGCCGCCGATGCGGTTGGCCGTCGAGATGGCCGGAGGCGTGGTCGTCGTCAACGACGCTTACAACGCGAGCCCGGCGAGCATGCGCGCGGCGCTCGCCCTGCTGACCCTTTGGCCCGAGAGGCGGAAGGTGTTCTTCTGCGGCGACATGCTGGAACTGGGCCCCGAGGGCCGGACGCATCACGAGCAACTCGGCCGCGAGATCGCCGAGGCCGACGTGGCGCGCCTCGTCTGCGTCGGCCCCGAATCGAAGGCCACCGCTCGGGCGGCGGTCGCGGCGGGACTGGCGGCCGAAAACGTGACGAGCGTCGCCGACGCCGACGCCGCGGCCGCCATCGCGTCGGAGACCGTTGCCGACGGCGACCTCGTCCTCGTCAAGGGGTCGCGGGCCGTGCATATGGAGACGATTGCGGAGGCGATTCTCGCCGGGCGGCGGGCGATGGACACCCCGCCGCAGGGTGAGCGGTAACGCTACTGCACCCGTTTTGCTCGGTGGGTCTCCGCACCCACCGCGCAAGACGGCGCCTATCCGCGGCGGGTACGGAGACCCGCCGCGCACCAAGTTTAGCAGATCAGATACGTTCCTGGCGGCCTCGAAAGGCCGCCAGGCGGACGGGCCGCGAAACACGCCGCGCAAAATGGCGAAGTGGCGTCGTAGCAGGAATGGATATCCCACAACCGGGGGGCGGTCCTCCGGACCCGCGACAGGCGCGAGCGGGATGAGTTGGGCCCTCGGGTCGGACGCCGGAAAACCTGGGTCACGGGCGCACCCGAACTCGAGGGCCCCGTGGGATATCATGGAGCCGGATGAATGTTTTACCAGTTGCTGTTCCAATTTCAGGAGTTCCTCAAGCAAATCGGCGTCTGGCGGTACGCCAACGTTTTCCGGTACCAGACGTTCCGGATGATGTTCGCCATCGTGACGAGTTTCTTTCTCCTGATGGCGCTCGCGCCGGCGGTCATCCGCATCCTGAAGTACCTGAAGGTGCGGGGCGGCACGGACTTCGGCAACAAGACGATCGACCAGATTTACGCGTCGCGGGCCTCGACGCCGACGATGGGCGGCGTGCTGATCCTGCCGGCGGTGATCGTCTCGACGGTCCTGTGGGCCGACATCTTCAACTTCCACGTGTTCCTGGGTCTTCTGACGGTCCTCTGGCTCGGCCTGCTCGGCGGCGTGGACGATTACATGAAACTCGTGAAGAAGAGCCGGGCGGGTCTGAAGATGTGGGAGAAACTGCTGTTCCAGATCGGCCTGGCGTTTCTGCTGGCGTTCTTTCTCTACCAGACCCGCGACCGGATTCAACTGCCGGAGAACGGCACCGGCATCGCCCTGAACCTGCCGTTCTACAAGTTCCCGATACCGCTGACGCTCTGGATGTTCTTCATCGTCTGCATCCTGGTGGTGGCGGGAACGAGCAACGCCGTGAACCTGACCGACGGCATGGACGGGTTGGCGGTCGGCAGCATGGTTCCGCCGACGGGCGTCTTCCTGGTCATCAGTTACATTGCGGGGCGGGTGGACTATTCATCGTATTTGTACGTACCGTATGTTCCAGGCGTCGGCGAACTGTCGATCTTCTGCGGGGCGCTGCTCGGGGCGTGCCTCGGGTTCCTCTGGTACAACTGTTCGCCGGCCCAGGTGTTCATGGGCGACACGGGCAGCCTCGCCCTGGGCGGGGCCATCGGATACGTCGCGATGGCGACCCGGCAGGAGGTCATGCTCCTGGTGGCGGGGGGGCTGTTCGTCATGGAGGCGATGAGCGTCATGCTCCAGGTCGCCTGCTTCAAGGTGACGGGCGGGCGCCGGATTTTTCGGATGTCGCCCATCCACCACCATTTTCAGTTGGGAGGTTGGACCGAGACGCAGACCGTCGTCCGCTTCTGGCTCCTCGGCGCCATGTTTGCCGCACTGGCGTTGGCGACGCTGAAACTCAGGTGAGGGCGCCCTGGGCGTCTCGCTCCATGGCACAGGAGGTACAGCATGACCACAGCGGTGCCGTCCGTCGCATCCAACGCCCCCGGCAGCCTGGCGGCCGGGGAGGGGGGGCGGCGGCTGACCGAGCCGTGCATCCTCTTCCTGATCGTCCTGGCGCTCGTGACGTTCGGCGTGCTGCTCGTCTACAGCGCGAGCCGGACGGCCGACGCCGCCGACACGACCCACTACTTTCCGAGGCAGGCGTACTTCGCCCTGGCGGGGTTCGCCACGTTCGTTCTCGGGGCCCTGGTTCGCTACCGCCGGCTGAACCGTTGGTGGGTGGCGATGGGCGTGTTGGGCCTGACGGTCGCTCTGCTGGTGCTGGTCCTGTTTATCGGCAGCGGCCGCGGGACCGCGAGGCGGTTTCTGAAACTGCCGCTCGGGCTGCATTTTCAGCCGTCGGAACTGGCGAAGTTCGCGGTCGTCCTTTTCCTGGCGTGGTTCTACAGCCGGCCGGCGGTTCGGCCTCGACGTTTCGCGCGGAGTTTCGTGCCGGCCATCGGCGTCATCGGCCTGGTCTGCGCCCTTGTCGTGAAGGAGGATTTCGGCACGGCGGCGCTGGTGGCCGCGGTGGCGGTCATCCTGTGCATGATTGCCGGGTGGCGGTGGTGGTACCCGGCGCTGCTGCTCGTGCCGGCGGCGGTCGGCGCCTACGTCACCGTCTGGCTGGTCCCGTACCGGCTGGACCGGCTGAAGGTGTGGCTTGACCCGTGGGCGTACTTCAGCGGCGCCGGGTGGCACGTGTGCCAGAGCCTGATGGCCCTCGGCAGCGGCGGCCTGACCGGCGTGGGCCTGGGCGCCGGCATCCAGAAACTGTACATCCCCGACAACGCGACCGATTTCATCTTCGCCGTCCTGTGTGAGGAGATGGGCATCCTGGGCGGCGTCATGGTCATCGGCCTGTTCGGCGTGTTCGTATGGCGGGCCGGGAAGGTCGTCCGGACGGCGCCGGACCGGTTCGGCTTTCTGCTGGCCTCGGGCATCCTGCTCGTCGTCGGTCTCCAGGCGATTATGAACATCGGCGTTGTGACGAGTGCCCTGCCGGCCAAGGGCATCGGTCTGCCGTTCATCAGTTACGGCGGGTCGAGCCTGGTGATGATGTGCTTTGCGGCGGGGCTTCTGGCCTCCATCGCACGGCGGCGCGATGCCGAACCGGCACGCTCCGCGCCGCTCGTCCGCCTGCCGGCCAGGCGAGGCTGAGAGGTCGCAAGAGGTCGCGCGGGAGGAACCAAACTGGCATGCGCGAAACGGGGAGGCGAATCTTCATGGCGGGAGGCGGCACGGGGGGCCATCTGTACCCGGGCCTGGCTGTGGCTGAGGCGATTCGCACGCTCCAGCCGGAGGCCGCCATCGCCTTCTCCTGCACCCGCCGGCCCATCGACCGGCAGGTTCTGGCGGCCTGCGGCTACGCGGTGACGCCGACGAGCGCGCGGCCGTTCCGTCTCGCCCCGTGGACGTGGCCGGCCCTGGCGGTGAGCCTGGTGCGGAGCGGGAACCAGGCCCGCCGCCGGTTCCGCGAGTTCTGTCCCGACGTGGTCCTCGGCCTCGGTGGTTACGGCAGTTACGCCCCCGTGCGGCTGGGCCGGAAGTACGGCGCCGCCACCGCCGTCCTCAATCCCGACATCGTGCCCGGCCGGGCGAACCGCCGCCTCGCAAAACGATCCGACCGCATCTTCTGCCAGTTCGAGGAGACCGTCGCGTTGCTTGGTGACGGGGCCCGTCTGACCGGGTGCCCGGTGCGGCCGAGCCTGTTCGCCTGCACCCGCACCGAAGGCCGGGAGGCGTTCGGCCTGGACGCCGACCGGCCGACGCTCCTGGTGACGGGCGCGAGCCTCGGCGCCCGGACGGTCAACCGGGCCGTCGTCGCGATGCTCCGGCAGCGTGGCCTGCCCGAGGGCTGGCAGGTGCTTCACCTGACCGGCCGGGGGGAGTACGAGGAGGTGTCGGCGAGTTACGAGGCGATCTCCGTCCCCGCCGCCGTCCGGCCGTACGCCGACAGGATGGGCCTCGCCTACGCTGCGGCCGACCTGGCGGTGGCGCGGGCGGGGGCGTCCACCATCGCGGAACTGTTGGCGGCCGCCGTCCCGGCCGTCTTCATGCCGTACCCGTTCCATCGCGACCGGCACCAGATGCGGCAGGCACGGGCCGTCGAGGCGACCGGCGCGGCGATCGTTGTGGAAGACCGGCCCGACGACCCGGGGACGTGGGCGCGTCTGGCGGAGACGGTCGCGGCGCTCATGACGGACCCCGGCCGCCTGGCCTCGATGCGCCAGTCCGCCCGCGCCACCGGCCGCCGCGGTGCCGCCGACGAGGTGGCACGCCAGGTCCTGGAACTCGCCGACGGCGTCACGGCGCGTCGCCATGCCGAGATGGAGGCCAACCCGGCCGACCGGCGGGACGTTGACACCGCCGCCCGCGCGCCTTACACTCCCTCCGGAGACGCAGAACGATGAGCCCGTCACACGCACGACCGCCGGCCACACCCTACGCCGGACACTCGATCCACTTCATCGGCGTGGGCGGGTGCGGCATGAGCGGCCTGGCGGAGTTCGTCCTGACCGAGGGCGGCCAGGTCAGCGGGTCCGACCTCCAGGCCGGCGCCGCCACCGAACGCCTGGCGCGGCTCGGGGCGGCGGTCCATATTGGGCACAGCGCGGCGAACGTCCCGCCGGAGACGGATCTGGTTGTCTATAGCGCGGCCGTCCAAGAGGCGAATCCGGAACTGGTCGCGTCGCGCGGCCGGGGCCTGCCCGCGCTGAAGTACGCCGAGTTCCTCGGCCGCTTGATGACGCTCAGGCTGGGCATCGCCGTCGGCGGCACCCACGGCAAGAGCACGACGACGGCCATGGTGGCATACGTGCTGTCGGAGGCCGGGCTGGATCCGAGTTTCGTCATCGGCGCCGACGTGCCGCAACTCGAAGGCGGGTCGCGCGTCGGCAACGGGCCCCATCTGGTGGTCGAGGCCTGCGAGTACGACCGGTCGTTCCTGAACTTTGCTCCCCATGCCGCCGCCGTCCTGAATGTTGAGGAGGATCACCTCGACTACTTCAAGGACCTGGCGGACATCCGGGACGCCTTTTCCGATTTCGCCTCACGCACGGCGGCCGAGGGTCTGCTGGTCATCAACGGGGCCGACGCCGCCGCCGAGGAGGTCGCCGCCCGGGCCGGCTGCCGTGTCGAGACGTTCGGCATAGGCGGCGGGTGGGACTGGCACGCCGAGAACCTGTCCGTCGAGGCCGGCCGCTTCGCGTTCGACGTGTACCGCCGCGACGAACACGTCACGCCGGTAACCCTGGCCCTGGCCGGGAAGCACCACGTTCTGAACGCGGTGGCGGCGGCGGGGTTGTGTGCGTGGTCGGGCGCGCCGGCGGAGGCGATCGGCGGCGCCCTCGGGCGGTTCCAGGGGGCGTCGCGGCGGATGGAGGTCCTGGGGCGGGTGGCGGAGGTGACGGTGGTGGACGACTACGCCCACCATCCGACCGAAATCCGCGCGACGCTGGAGGCGGCCCGGGGGCAGTTCGCGCCGCGGCGGCTGTGGGTCGTGTTCCAGCCGCATCAGCACAGCCGCACCCGGTTCCTGCTAAAAGATTTTGCGCAGGCGCTGAGGCTGGCCGATAAGATTATCGTCCCGGACATCTACTTCGTCCGCGACAGCGAGAACGAGCGTCAGACCGTGTGCAGCCAGGACCTGGTCGAAGAGGTCAAGGGTCTGGGCGGCGAGGCGCAGTACCTCGAGGATTTCGATTCCATCCGCCGGCGCCTGGTTGAGAGCCTGGGTCCCGGCGATGTACTCATGACCATGGGCGCCGGCGACGTGTGGCGTCTGGCCGAGCCGCTCCTGGCGGACCTTGTGGGCGCCCCGGGCCGGGCCCGGCCTCCGGCGTGACCGTTCGCAGAGGAAGCGCGATGACGATCTTCAAAGGGCTCGAGACAATCGTGCAGAGGGATTTTCCTCTGGGCCCGATGACCACCTTCGGCGTCGGCGGGAAGGCACAGTACTTCGTCCGGCCTCGAACCGAAGACGAACTGCGCGAGACCATCGAGAGGTGCACCAGGAAGAAACTCGCCGTCCACGCCATCGGACGCGGGTCGAACGTTCTGGTCGGCGACGAGGGCGTCACCGGCGCCGTCATCCAACTCGACCCGAAGGCGTTCGGTGTGATCGCGATCGAGGAAGACCTGCTGCGGGCCGGCGCCGCCGCGCCGCTTGCGAACGTGGTGGCCGAGGCCGCGCGGAACAGCCTCTCGGGGGTCGAGTGTCTGGTCGGCATCCCGGGAAGCGTGGGCGGCGGCGTCCGGATGAACGCCGGCGGCGCCTACGGCGACATCGGCGAGACCGTCGAACGCGTCAAGGTCATGGACGCCCACGGCGAGACGTTCCACCGGGAACGCGAGGACCTGGCGTTCGGTTACCGGACAAGCAACGTGTCGGCCCGGTTCATTCTGGAGGCGGAGTTGCGGCTGCTTGCGGATTCGGTCTCGGCGATCAACAAGCGGATGAAGAAGGTTTGGATCTCGAAGAAGAACAGCCAGCCGATGAGTGCCGCCACCGCCGGCTGCGCGTTCAAGAACCCGAGGGGCCTGTCGGCCGGGCTCCTCATCGATCAGGCGGGCCTGAAGGGGACGGCCGTCGGCGGCGCCGCCGTCTCGCGCAAACACGCCAACTTCATCATCGTCAAGGATAAGAAGAAGGCCAAGGCCGCCGACGTGCTCGCCCTCATCGAACAGGTCCGCAAGGCCGTCAAGGAACGGTTCGACGTGTATCTGGAACTGGAGATCGAGATCTGGCCATGACCGTGCCCCTGCCGCAGACCGAAGCCGCGACGACCGTCGAGCCCGGGACGCTGACCATCGGCGTCTTGATGGGCGGCCCGTCGCGCGAGCGCGAGGTCAGCCTCGAGAGCGGCCGCGCCGTGGCCGAGGCCCTCGGGCAACTGGGCCATGACGTTCGCCCGGCCGACGTGCGACCCGGCGACGTGACGGCCGAACTGGTCTCGGACATCGACGTGGCGTTCATCGCGCTGCACGGAACCTGGGGCGAAGACGGTGGCGTGCAGCAGGAACTCGAAACCCTTGGCGCGTGCTACACGGGCAGCGGCCCCGAGGCGAGCCGGCTCGCCATGGACAAGGTGGCCTCCAAGGAGCGGTTCTCCGATGAGGGGATTCCGACGCCGGCGTTCCGCGTGCTGATGGGCGGCGACGAGGAGATGCTCGAAGAGGCGATGGCCCACATCGGGCCCGAACTGGTCGTCAAGCCCGTTGCCGACGGGTCGAGCATCGACCTGTACATGGTGGACACGCTTCGCGGGCTTCGCGACGCGGTTGAGAAGATCCGCCTCCGAGGCGAGCCGGCGCTGGTCGAGCGGCGCATCCGCGGCCGCGAGGTCACGGTCGGCGTCCTCGGCTCTTCGGCCCTGCCGCTGCTGGAGATCCGGACCGAGAGTGGCCGGTACGGGTTCAAGGAGAAGTACCTGTCGGACGGCACGCAATACGTCTTCGACCACGGTCTTGCGGCCGACGTCGAGGAGCGTGCGGTGACGGTGGCGCTGGCGGCCCACCGCGTGCTGGGGTGCCGCGACCTCTCCCGCGTTGACATGATGATCACGCCGGACGGCGAGCCGGAGGTGCTCGAGGTGAACACGATCCCGGGCTTCACAAGCCATAGTCTGGTGCCGAAGGCGGGCGCCCGGGTCGGCCTGTCGTTCGGCCGCCTGTGCGAGCGGGTCGTTGCCCTGGCCCGCGAGCGGGCGGGCCCCGTGCAGTAGGCTGTCGGGCTTCGGGGGTGAAGCGGGGGGGATGCCTCCAGTTGTCATGGGGATGCCATTGGCAAAATCGGCGAAAAGCAAGACCCACGTGCTCACGGCCAGGAAGCCGCCCACCCTGTCGGTGGCCAGGACGGCGCTGGTTGCCCTGACGACGGTGCTGGTCGGCGGGGCGGCGATGTACGGCCTGACGCTTCTGCGCGGACACGTCCGCGAGGCGCCTACCCATCAGGTGTCGGCGGGGAGTCTGCGCCTGGTCAAGGGCCCCGCGTGGATGACCCCGGCGGTGCTGGCCGGACTGGACGTCGGTCTGCTGGACCCGGCGTTTCCGCAGCGGTTCAGCCTGCTGGATGACGGCGTGTTGCGGCGTATTGCGGCGGCCTACGAGTCGTGTGTGTGGGTCGAGCGCGTCGAGCGGATCGTCAAGCGCGACCCGCGGGCGGACCCGACCCGTCCGCCGCTGGAGATTCACCTGAGGTTCCGTCGGCCTGCGGTCTTCGTTAAGTCGCGGGGCGGATTCTGCCTGGTCGATGCGGCGGGGGTGCGGCTGCCGGGCGTGTACGGGGAGCCTCGCCTCGGCGGCGTCGAGTTGCTCGTCGTCAGCGGCGCGGGGTCCGAGCGGCCGGACGTCGGGCAGGTGTGGTCCGACGCCCGCGTCGACGCCGGCGTCCGCGTGGCCGAGGCGGTCGCTCTGAAGCGCCGGCAGTTCCACCTGGCTTCCATCGACGTCTCGAACGTCGGCGGCCGGCGCGACCCCAGGGAAACCGAGGTGGCCCTGCTGACCGCCAACGGCACACGCATCAAGTGGGGCAAGGCGCCCACCGCCGACGCCGCACTGCTCCAGGAAAAAACGCCCGAAGAGAAGGTGGCGTACCTCGACTTCGTCTACAAGCACATGAACGGGCAGGTGGACGGCGTTCTGGCCTACATCGACATTCCCAACGAGGCGGTCCGTCGGCGGCCGGCCGGCGCGGGCGCGCGGCTGCGGAGTTAGGCGATGGCCACGTCCGGCAGCGACGCGGATGACCCTTTGTCCGGGCCGCCCGCGCCGGGCCGTGGCTGGGTGCTCCTGCCGCTGATCTGGTGCGTCTGGCTTCTTCTGTCGCTGGTTCCCACGCTGCTGATGGCCCCCCGTCTGCTCTCGCCGGGACCGTGGCTGGTGCGCGAGACGGCCCCGTCGGCGGTGCTTGCGGCAGGGGGGTTCTTCCTGGCGGCGGTGTGGCCGTTCTGGCCCAAAAAGGGGACTGGCAAAAAGGGGACTGGCTCCTTTTCCGGCCTTTCGGAAAAGGTGCCTGTCCCCTTTTTGCAGAGCGCCAGGCGTGTCGGCGGATGGCTCGGCGCGGGTGCCCTCGAGTTCGTCGTCCTCGTCGCTCTGGCGGTGCCGTTTGCCCTCGTGGCGTGGTCGGTGGGCGACGGGCGGTTGGCGGTCTGGCCCGTGGTAGCGATGGTCGGCGGCCTGGGCGTCTTCGGTCTGGGTCTTCGGACGGCTGCGGAGGGGATGGTTCCGGGCGCGGCCCGGTGGCTGATGTTCGCGGTCCTGCTCGTGTGCGCGGGGCCGCTGATCCTGGAGTACGCCGCCGCCGAGACCACCGGCGTGTCGCTGCCGTGGCTGCTCGAGGTCTCGCCCGTCTTCGGGTTGGTCGGCGTCGGGATGGACGGCTGGCCGGCGGAGTCATCATGGCCGTGGGTCGCGCGGCTGTGGCTGTGGCCGGGCGTGGGCGTGGTCCTGGCGGTGGTCGGCTTGTTGGAGTTCCGCCGCCGAGCCCGCGGCGATCGCGTTTAACCGTCGCCGGCACGGCGACGCGCCGGAGCACGCGTGCCAAGCGCGCCCACGTCGCCGTACCGGCGACGGCTAAACGCGTTCACGTTCTTGTGTAGCGATGACTCGCGCGGTGGGCAAGATTGCCCACCGCGCTTTGTCGGCTTCATGGGCGGTGGGCAATCTTGCCCACCGCGCAAGGTGCGAAGTGCACCCACGTCGCCGTACCGGCGACGGCTAAACGGGTCCGCGTGTGGTTGATGTCAATCCTTGTCCTTTTCGGGCAGGCCCAGTTCGCGGCGCCGCTTGCGTTCTTCGGGCGGCCGGGTCTTCCAGCGGCGGTGGACCCAGAGGTATTGCTCCGGGGCGTAACGGACCAGCCGCTCGATGGCCGCCGTGTAACGCTGCGTGATGGCCAACGCGCCGTCCACGCCCTTCGGGTAGGCGTCGGGGTGGATGGCGTCGGTCATGACCATGCGGTAGCGGAACCGGTCGCCCACCCGGTAGGCGCCGCCGACGAGGATGGGGATGTTCTCCTCCATGGCCAGGTAGGCGATGCTCTTGTAGGCGGAGGCCTTGCGTCCGAAGAAATCGACGAAGAACCCCCGCCGGCCGGCGTCCTGGTCGGCCAGGAACCCCAGGTGCCGTCCGCGGTGCAGTTCGGCCAGCGCGGCCTCGGTCACGCCGAGTTTCATCAGGATCTTCTGGCCCGACCGCTGGCGCAGCCGCAGAATGTAGTCGTGCAGGTACGGGTTGTCGAGCGGCCGGGCCACCGACGTCGGCGCCAGGCCCATGGCGGCCATCGCGTAACCGACCATCTCCCAGTTGCCGAAATGGCCCGTCATGACGATGCACGGGTCGTCTCCCGCCAGGTAAGACAGCGGCTCCAGGCATCCGTGAATATCCACGTACTTGAGAAAACTGTTGAACTGCATGAGTCGCGGCAGGCACAGGGTCTCGACGCCCACCATGATGAGGTGCCGGCACGAACGGCGGGCGATACGGCGGAGCGCCGCCTCGCTCGCCTCGGGAAAACTGGCCCGAAGGTTCCCGAGCGCACGCCGCCGGTGCCGACGGTCGAGGCCGTACAGGAGGTCTCCGGCCAGGCGGGCCGTGGCCAGGTTCATGTCGATCGGGAAGCACTGGAGCGCTGTCTCCACCACCCGCAGGGCGGCGTACTGGAACAGCCAGACCGCGCGTTGGCGCCACGAACCCATGGATTGCCCGCTCTCGCTCGCGGGGCCGGCCGTCGGCCTCGCGGGGGGTGATTGTAGAGGCGGCCGGACGCCCGGTCAAGGCGGCCGCAATCCCTTTGCCGCACATCGTCGCGGCGCCTACAATTCGGGCATGACGACCGAACACGGGGTCGAACCGGACGGCGAGACGGTCGTGTCGGCTTTCGACTATCCTCTGCCGCCCGATCGCATCGCCCAGGAACCGGCCCGGCCGCGCGATGCCTCACGTCTCATGGTGCTCGACCGGCGAAGCGGCGGGACGTCGCATCACCGGTTCCGCGACCTGCCGGACCTGCTCGAGGCGGGCGACCTTCTGGTGGTGAACGAGGCCCGCGTGATTCGGGCGGCGTTCACGGCCCGGCGTGCGTCGGGCGGCCGCATCGAAGGCTGTTTCCTCCGCCGGCTCGACGACCGACTCTGGGAAGTGCTCCTGGCCGGCCGCGGGCGGATTCAACAGGGTGAGGTGCTCCAGGTCGTTGGCGCCGACGGGCACCCTGCCGCCCGCTTCACTCTCGTGGCGCGCGGCGAGGCCGGCCTCTGGCACGTCCGGCCGCCGGCCGGCGTCGATCCGCTGACGCTGCTGGCGGCGGTGGGCCGGCCGCCGCTGCCGCCGTACATCCGCCGCACCGGCCCCGGTGACCCGCGTGCGGCTGCCGACGCGAGCGATTACCAGACCATCTACGCCCGGCGCGACGGGGCGGTGGCGGCGCCGACGGCGGGCCTGCATTTCACCGAGGGCGTCTTCGACCGGCTCGCCGCACGCGGCATCGAACGGGTGACGGTGATGCTGCACGTGGGTCTGGGCACGTTTCAGCCGGTCCGCGTCCGGCGGGTGGCCGACCATCGGATGCACGAGGAACTGCTGGAGGTTTCTGCGGAGGCGGCCGAGCGCATCAACCGGGCCCGCGCCGCCGGCCGCCGCATCGTCGCCGTCGGGACGACGACCGTCCGGGCGCTGGAGTCGGTGGCCGAGGGCGGCCCGGCGGGAGGCGTTCGCGCGGGGCGCGAGTGGACCGGCCTGTTCATCCATCCGCCTCACCGGTTTCGCGTGGTGGATGCCCTGCTGACGAACTTCCACCTGCCTCGCACCACGCTGCTGATGATGGTCTCGGCGTTTGCCGGCCGCCGCCGCATCCTTGCGGCGTACGCCGAGGCGATTCGCGAGGGATATCGTTTTTACAGTTATGGCGACGCCATGTTGATTGTATAGCGCGCCCCGATTCGGGTCGCCTCTAAGCGGACTTACGTAAGTCTTGCGCGGTGGGCAATCGTACCTGTTTAGCGTGTCGGTTGTGGCTGTCACCCTGAGCGAAGCGAAGAGCCTGCCCTGAGCCTGCCGAAGGGGTCTCGCCGTGGAAACGACGAAACAGCAAAGACCACGGCGAGATTCTTCGGCCCGCAAGCGGGCCTCAGAATGACAACGCTAAACACGTACGGGCAATCTTGCCCACCGCGCTTTGGCGGCTTGATGCGCGGCGGGCAGGATTGCCCGCCGCGCAAGGTGTATAGCGCGCCCCGATTCGGGTGGCGGCTGTTGAGGCCTGTGAAACGAATGTCCCGGCGGGGGCGCCACGGCTTGAGGAGTCAAGCCGTGGGTCATTCATCGCCGGGCTCGAGGGCCAGGTCGCCGGTGACCGCGGTGATGCCGCGCCGCCGGAGGAGGGCCTTGAGGTCGTCGGCCGTCCGGGCCGCCAGCGGACTGATCTGGACCTTGACGGTCGGCTGGCCCTGGGGGTTGCGCGGCACGCGGACGCCGGCCTCTTCGAGCCTGGCGGCGTCGAGGGCGACGAGATCGCGCCGCGCGGTGGCGGGGCTGTCGTCGCCGTCGGCGTTCTTGACGGGGCTGAACTCGCGGGCCCGGTCGATCTCCAGGACCACGGGGTTGGCGGCGTGGGGCAGGGCGTCGAAGATGAACATCTCGAACTTGACGCCGTTCGGCTCCGCCGGTTCGACGGTCGCGCCGGTCTCGTTGACGCAGGGGATTCGCTTCACGGCCCGGTGGAACGGCAGGGCGGCCTGCTCGCCGCAGGTCAGACGCTCGACGAAGGCCCGGCTGAGAATGTGGATGGCGATGCTGCCGGACCCGAACCGCAGATGGTCGCCGTCGGTCTGCGCGGCGAGGTCGTCCGGCAGGTCGCTGTACTCGATGACGTGCAGGCGGCGGCCGGACGTGCAGAACACGCCGACCTTCTCGCGGGCGTCGCGTTTGCGGACCATCTTGCTCGACATGTCGCTGGCGGCGTCGGCGTGGTGCCCGATGAAGACCGGGTCGAGCGGCGGCACGAGCGGGTTGTCCGCCTGGAAGTAACTGATGTGCTCGATGCCGCGCCGGCGCATGTCGGTCAGCATCCCTTCGGTCGCCAGGCCCAACAGCGTCCCGCCGTGACCGTTCGGGTTGCGGGCGAGGCTGTCGGGCGAAGCCAGGATCAGTTTGCCCTCGAAATCCACGGCCCCCATCATGCCCTGGACGAAGAAACGGACATCGTCGCTCGGCAGGCCCAGGTAGTCGTGCGCCCGGAAGAAGTCGCGCGTCGGGCCGTCCGTGGCCTCGCTCGTCATGATGTACCAGGGGATGGGCACGCCGTAGGCCCGTCGGGCGGCCAGGATACCGGCGGCGAAGACGCCGAACAGCGTCCGGTTGCCCATCGGCCCGATGGGGTACGTGCCCTTCGGCTCAGGCCAGTTCAGCCGCGTGCCCTGTCCGCCGGCCACGACGAGGGCGGCGACCTTGCCGGCGGCCAGGAGTTGCTTGCCGAGGTCGTGCATGCGGCGGCGGCGGCGCTGGGCGTCGGTGGTCGGCAGGGGGATGAATGGGGCCGGCTCCAGGTTTGCGGGCAGTTCGACCGGCTTCGCGTGGGTGACGTGCTCGCCGATGAGCCGCGCGAGCAGCCGGAAGTCGATCTCGGCCAGTTGGCCGAGCAACCGCCCGCGACCCGCCTCGGAGAGGTCGTCCCAGAAGCGGAGCACGTGTTCCTGTCCGGCTTCGGCAAGGCGGCGGCGGATGGTCGGTTCGTCGGGCGTGTTGTGCGGCACGGCGGTTCCTTTCGCGGGTGGGTTCAGACACGGCGAAGCGTAGCAAAACCGGCCCCCTCCGACAAGCATTTTGGCTGGCGCCGTGGTGGGTGGCATGGTCATCCCGAAGGGTGACCATGTATCGGCCCATCCGCATCGGCCACGAGACGCTGCCGCCGCTGGAGCCGTAGCGCACAGGGAAGGTCTGAACATGGTCACCCTTCGGGATGACCATGCCACCCGGCCCATCCGCATCGGCCACGAGACGCTGCCGCCGCTGGAGCCGTAGCGCACAGGGAAGGTCTGAACATGGTCACCCTTCGGGATGACCATGCCACCCGGCCGCGCCAGACCTCGATTCTACCTCGTTCCCCTGTGCCGTGCCCCCCGGCGCGTCGTGGAGGGGCATCCGATAAAATCTTCCTCTGCCACCGCCTTTTGTTTGACTCTTGGCATATTGTCGGCGATAATAGAGGTAGAAGGGCGTCTGTCAGTGCCCAGAATGTGCGGTTTTCGTGGCCTGACGGGGGGCGAAAGGGGGTGGCTTGGGACCCATTTCACCGAAGCACAGTCGTTGCAGAAAACGGCGTTATTCCTCATACCTTATTCCGCAGGCGGCGCCTCGCGGCGCCAAGATTTGGGAGGATCAACCATGAAACGTAGAGCGTTTACGCTGGTCGAGTTGCTGGTGGTCATCACGATCATCGGCCTGCTGGCAGGCCTGCTCCTGCCGGCCGTCTACTCGGCCCTTGAAAAGGCCAACCAGGCCGCGTGCAAGAACAACCTGAAGCAGATTGGGACGGCCTGCCAGACGTGGGCCACGGGCCACCGTCAGAGATGGCCCGACGTCCTCAACGACGGGTCGGACAAGTGGGACGACGTCGGGAACGCACGCAGCGACCAACTGCGGCCCGACGAGGAAATCCCGGAAGAGACCGAGGAGCCGACCGACAACGGCAACAGTGTTGACTCCAACACGGCGAACTTCTGGCGGCTCATCGCCAACGCCGGCATGACGGTCGACGTGTTCCTGTGCCCCTCGGCGAACCACTGGAGAGACGACACCGTCGTCCGCTTCGACCAGGTCAAGGACTTCCGAGGCGTGAAGTTCGTCAGTTACTCCTACCAGAACGTCCTCGGCCCGTACCAGTTGACGCAGACGGGGGCCGAGCAGCCCAGCGCTTTGGCGGTGGCGGCCGACGCCAACCCCCAGCGCGGCGATTTCTGGGGCGACGCCCCGGGCGACTCGGTCGAGGAGGGCGCCACCGACCTCAAACTGAGAAAGGAGGCCCACTTCGAGCAGGACGACGACACGGTCCAGTGGAACGAGTCCCTCGGCGAGAGCGGCATCCCCGAAGGAAACGCTTGGCAACTGAACAGCCCGAACCACAAGTTCCTGGGCCAGAACGTCCTCTACCTCGACGGCCACGTCGAGTGGCGCACCCACCCGTACTGCGGCGCCAAGTTCGACAACATCTGGCTCAAGAAAGACACCCAGGCCACCACCATCCTCGACCCGAGGGACCTGACGGCACTGGAGGCTTACGACGACGAGCAGTCGTACGACGGCGAGGAGACGCTGCCGTCCGGGTCGCTCGACGACTCGTTCCTCGTGCCGTAAGACGTCATCTGACAGACGCCACGGGCGGCCCCGATTCACGTCGGGGCCGCCTTGCTTTTTGGCTGTCCCGTCCCGGGCCGGGGTTTATAATCCTCTTGCGCTGGCTTCCGCGCGGCGGTCTTCCCGGGCCGCCGCGATATCCGAAGGAGTTTGGGGGCGTCGTGGCCTGGAAAGGCCACCGCGCGGCGGCTATGAAACGGTTTCTCATCGGGCTCATCCTGCTGCCCCTGCTCGTCGCGCCGGCACGGGGCGACGACTGGCCGCAGTTACGCGGACCGAACCGTGACGGCACGTCCACCGAAACGGGGCTCCTGCGATCGTGGCCCGAGGGCGGCCCGCGCCTGGCGGCCACGCTTGAGGGCGTCGGCGAAGGATTCTCGTCGCCCACGGTCGCGGGCGGCAAGGTGTTCGTCGCCGGCCGCGTGAAGGATGACACGCAGGTGGTCTGCTTCAATCCCGCCGGCCAGCGCCTGTGGCAGGTCGTCTGCGGACCGGCGTTCACCGGCATGTGGCCGGGTTCGCGCAGCACGCCGACCTTCGATGACGGAATGCTCTACGTCCTGACGGGCAAGGGGCGCCTTGCGGCCCTGGCGGCGGCCGACGGCAGGGCCCTCTGGAGCATCGACCTGATGAAATGGTTCCGCGCCAAGGTGCCGATGTACGGCGTGGCCGAGTCGGTCCTGGTGGTCGGCGACCGGCTCGTCTGCCTGCCGGGCGGGCCGGAGGCCTTTGCGGTGGCCCTCCACAAGAAGACCGGCCGCACCCTCTGGACGGCCAACGGCATCAAGGGACCGATCGGCTACGCCTCCGCCATCGTGGCCGAACACGGAGGCGTGAGGCAGATTATCACGCTCACGGGCAAGGGCCTCGTCGGACTGGCCGCCCACGACGGGACACTCCTCTGGCAGCACACCGAGGGGTTCGGCGGGTTCATGGCCGAGAACCTTCTGACGCCGATCTTCGCGGGCGGCATCGTCTTCGGCGACAGCGGGCACTACGGCGGCGGCGCGGCCGTCAGGCTCGAGGTCCGCGACTCACGGTTCGTGCCGACCCTCGCATGGAAGAAATCGTCCGGGTCCACCCACCTCGGCGGGTACGTCGAACGCGGCGGCTACCTCTACGGCGACACGGGGCGAGGCTGGTCGTGCGTCGAACTGGCCACCGGCACGGTCCGGTACAAGGTGCGGACGATACGCCGCCCTGCCACCCTCTGGGCCGACGGCCGGTTCTACTGCCTGGCCGAGAAGGGCACGATCTATCTGGTCGAGGCCGACCCGACGGCGCACCGCGTCGTCGGCCAGGTCACGATACCGAACGCCGGGTCGCAGACGTGGGCGTATCCGGCCATCTCCGGCGGCAGGCTCTACATCCGCCGACGCGACAAGGTTCACGTGTACGACATTGCAGCGCGGCAGTGACGCGGCTTGGAGATGGCCTCAGGACCTCGACGGCCCGCGCGGCGGCGCCCGCGCGTTTAGCCGTCGCCGGCACGGCGACGGGAATGGTCGTGGCTGTTGGACCGGCGCCGGCCGTCGGCGTAATCGTTTAGCCGTCGGCGGCACGGCGACGGGAATGGTCGCGGCTGTTGGACCGGCGCCGGCCGTCGGCGTAATCGTTTAGCCGTCGCCGGCACGGCGACGGGAATGGTCGCGGCTGTTCCAACGGCAAGGGGTGTTGTGGTTGGCGTGTGTGGGTCGGTTCGCGTCGGC
>CAZEBQ010000020.1:0-26517 GCA_964510295.1 uncultured Anaerolineales bacterium
AAGGAGCCGAATCCTGACTATAATTCTGCCTATGCAGCGTGCATTCGTAAGCTGCTGGAGGACTAGCATGAAACCACAGAAACGATACGCAATTCATGCCATGCACGAGATAGACGCACAAGTCTCACGCGAGGAGCTCGCCTATGCGCTGTTTCGGGTTGTGTTCGATCTGCTCGGCGAACCGATTGACGACGCCGGCTGTGACTGGTACACAGACGGCGAACGCATTTATGTCTGTAACAAGGAGTGGATTGTGGCCGAAAACGATGCCGCAGCGCGCCTGGTCGACGCGGCTAACGTGCTGCACTGCGGCCGGCCGCAGCATATTGAGGAGGCGCCATGAAAAGTAAACCGATCATTTTCAGCACCGAGTCCATCGTAGCAATTCTGGAAGGACGGAAGAGCATGACCCGCCGCGTCATCAGGCCGCAACCGGAAGAGAGCGGGGAATTGCTGAAAAAACCAGCCTATCTGATCGGAGATCGATTGTGGGTGCGCGAACGCTGGCGATTGCGTGGTTGGGATTGGGATGTGTGCGAATGCCTAATCCAGTATAGCGATGGTATGGAGCTATGGAAAGCCTACCCGGCGTTCAGGAAGAACAGCCTGGACGCCTGGGAGGACTGGGTCATCGAGCAGACCGACAGGCTGCTGCAGCGCAACGGCGAATCGCCGGAACCGAACAGCGAATTTGGCTTCGCCGTGAAGATAACCGACGATGATCCCTGGCAGTCGCCAATCTTTATGCCGAAATGGGCAAGCCGCATCACGCTGGAAGTGACGATGGTGCGGGCCGAGCGGCTGAAAAGCATTATGGGATCGGGCGACGTAGAGAAAGAGGGGTTCATCTCGCTGAACGGCAACCGCGGCTTTGCCCAGACATGGAACAATCTCAACGCGAAGCGCGGGTTCGACTACTTCGCAAACCCGTTCGTGTGGGTCTACGAATTCAGAAGGGTGAAGCCATGAAAGCGCGATTGCCACTGAAACAGGCCGAGGCGATAGCCAAGGCGATTGTGGACATCTATGCACCGGCCTGCGAGCGCATCGAGATTGCCGGCAGCATCCGGCGTCAATGCGAGATGGTCGGCGATATCGAGATTGTCGCGATTGCCAAGCCGATCCTCAACCTGTTCGGCGAGCCTACGGACGAGACGGAGCTGGATGCGATGCTGAGAGACGAGGGCCAGGAGCCGAGCAAGAATGGGCCGAAATATAAACAGATGCAGGTCCTGGTTAAGGGCGACGAGATGCAGCTTGACCTATTTCTAGCTGAACCGTGCAACTGGGGTTATATTCTCATGCTACGCACGGGCTCGGCGCGATTCAGCCAGCGCATGGTACAGGATCGTAGGCTGCCTGGAGGATTGCGCCCGCCGGGGCTCCGATGTCGCGATGGATATGTATGGCGGGCCAAATATTGGGACGGCGAAGCGCCGCATCCTGCCGAGACAATCTGCGTGCCGGATGAGGAGACGCTCTTCGAGCTGTGGGGCATGGACTTCATCCCGCCGGCGAAGCGAGCCTGAGGCTGAATATTGATTTTGTCGTGCACCCGTGCTATCCTTTAGGCAAGTTGGCGGCGTCGCCCGAAAAGCGCTGATGGATACACAAACGGCAGCAGAGCAGCGCAGCATTGACGTGTGGCTGGAAGAGGCTGTGCGCTCGTTGCCTCCCCATTTGCGCCAGGGCAAGTGTCGTATTACACTCCATATCGCCGGAAGCGACGTGAAGGCGGACATCGAACTGCTCGGTATCGTAGTCAAGACGGGCGGACCAATCACGAACTAGCGCTAGACAATTTCACAGGTTGCCTCGAGCCGAGGGCCATCGCATCAATAACGCGGTGGCCCTCTTTGTTTTGGTAGCGGCGCTCATGACAAAAATCGGAATACATCTATTACCAGAACATCATCGCCCTGAAGATATGCAAATGCTGGCGCAGGTACCTGCGCCAGTTTCCAAGGTTGTCTATTCCAGCGCTCCGAATTTGGAGCATGTCAAACGCGTCATTGAAAGCGCCCCGGGCCTGGTTATATTGCGCGACCATCCACTGAGCCAGCAGCACGACGATGTTTGGCGCGAGCCAATAGGCGCCGGCAAGCGACATGCTCAGGAATGGCATGAGCACCTGCCGGGCATCCCGCGCGAGCGCATTCTCGTCGAGGGCGTTAATGAGTTCCCGGTTTGGGAACCCGGCGGCATGGAGACGCAGCTCGCGTACGAACTGGCATTTGGCGAAGAAGGTTTGCGCTTGGGATTGCCGACGATCCATGGGCAATTGGCGGTTGGCTGGCCTGCAAACCATGGAGAGGATACACCGCCGGATTGGACGCCTTGGCTACCATTGCTTCGCTGGATCACGGCGCATTCTGGCAGATACCTCGGCTTGCACGAGTATTGGGGCTTCAACAAGGGCGTGCATTTCTACGCAGGCTGGTGGTTCCTGCGCTATCGGAAGATGGCTATCAAGGTTCCAACCATCCTGACGGAGCTGGGCGGTTTGAAGGCATATCAGAATCCGGACGGCTCATGGGGGCTCTATGCGCGCGATGGGTGGAAGGGCGACATTGAGGCCGATACATATTTCGAGCAATGGCGCCAGGCGGAAGCGGAGTTGCAGCTAGATGATTACATCGTCGGCGCAACGCTATTCACGACAGACGGAGCGCATCCCTGGGTTGAGGAGTGTGATGCAGGTCCGGTGAATCCTCTGTGGCTGAAGTACGCAGTATCTGAGGCAGCGGCCGATCACGCTGTATATGCGCCGGTTGTTGTCATAGATGGTCCGCAAATCGAGAGCGGAGAGGATGCGCTGGACGATGCACCAGGCGACGGCGACGCCAATTTCGAGCGTGCACTGGCCGTCGTGCTCGGGCAGGAGGACGGCTGGTCCGACAATCCCGCCGATCCGGGCGGCGCAACGATGAAGGGCGTCACGCTCGGCACCTACCGCGCTTGGCGCCAGGCACACGGCCATCCAATCCCCAACAAGGACGATCTCCGCAACATCTCTGATGGTGAGGTGCGCCAAATCTATTATGAATGGTACTGGCTGGCCAGCGGAGCCAACGCCATGCCGTGGCCGCTATCCTTGGCGCACTTTGACCTGGCTGTCAATGGCGGAGTAGGGCGGGCGCAACAGGCATTGGCGGAAGCTGGCCCGATCTTCCTTCGCTACATGGCCTGGCGCATCGACTGGTACACGCGCATCAGCGGCTGGCAGACATTCGGCGCGGCGTGGATGCGGAGGGTGGCCGCGCTGTTGCGGGAGGCGGTATGAGCGCTCGCAGCTACGACCCCGAGACGAAAGCGGCGGTATTGGCGGCTCTGCTCGAAGGCCAATCTGTCAATGCGGTGGCGAAAGACTATGGCATACCGTCAGGGACCGTCAAGAGCTGGAAAAGCCGCGATTTAGGCGAAAAAGTTGCCAAGGTTGCAACAGAAAAACAGGTAGAGATAGGGGACCTGCTGGTCAAGTACATGGAGGAATCGCTCAAGACGCTGATAGCGCAGCTGCAGATATTTCGAGATCCGCAGTGGCTGAAGATACAGTCAGCATCGGATGCGGCGGTGCTGCACGGCGTGCAGACGGACAAACTGATGCGGATGCTTGAGGCGCTGAACCGTGCTGAATCTACGGATTGACTTGCCTAGGGTGAATACGGGTCCATTCGTGTTCGGCGCGCCCCAGCTCGCCAAGCAGTCGCTTACCTTCCGCGCTTTCATCCGGCGGGTGCAGCCGCGCTTCCGATTCTATCCGCACATCGAGCAGCTTGTCGCTCTGCTGCAGCGCGTCGCCGACGGCGAGATCGATCGGCTGATGATCTTCTGGCCTCCACGGCACGGCAAGAGCGAAACCGTCTCGCGCCTGTTTGCCGCCTATTACCTGCTATGTCACCCGAACCGTTGGGTCGGACTCAACTCATACGCCGCGGAGCTGGCCTATACGCTGAGCCGGAGTGCCCGCGAGCACTACGTCAACGGCGGCGGTCTCCTGCGCGATGATGCGCGCGCCGTGCGCCACTGGGAGACGCAGGCCGGCGGCGGTCTGTGGGCGGCCGGCGTGGGCGGTCCCATCACAGGCAAGGGGATGCACCTGGGCGTTATCGACGACCCGCTTAAGAACGCCGAGGAAGCGGCCAGCGAGACGATCCGCGAGAAGCAGAAAGACTGGTACAGGTCCACGTTCTATACACGCGCAGAGCCCGGCTGTGCCATTGTCGTGATCCAGACGCGCTGGCACCAGGACGATCTCTCAGGCTGGCTGCTGACCGAGGAAGGCGCGGAGGACGGCGAGCCGGAACGCTGGCGCATTATGAGCATGCCGGCCATCGCCGAGGCGGAGCGGCCAAGCTTTCCATCCACTTGCACGGTCGAGCGCGATCTGCGCAAGCCGGGTCAGGCGCTTTGCCCGGAACGGTACGCGGCGCAACGGTTGCAACGGTTGCAACGGCGGCTTGGCTCGTATTTCTGGAACGCATTGTTCCAGCAGCGCCCGGCCCCGCGTGCGGGCGGATTCTTTCAGCGCGGCTGGTTTCCGGTTGTGCAGGCGCTGCCTACCGGCTGCCGTTTCGTGCGCTATTGGGACAAGGCCGCCACGCCCGGCGGCGGCGCGTACACGGCCGGCGTGCTGATGGCCCGTTCGCCCGACGGCCGCTATTTCGTGGTGGATGTGGTGCGCGGCCAGTGGTCCAGCGGCGAGCGCGAGACGACAATAGAGCAGACCGCGCACATCGACAAGCAGCTCTATGATAACGTGACCGTCTGGGTGGAGCAGGAACCGGGAAGCGGCGGCAAGGAGAGCGCGGAATCGACCATCAAGCGCTTGGCCGGCTTTGCCGCCTTCAAGGAGCCGGTGACGGGCAGCAAGGAGATCCGGGCTGCCCCGTTTGCCGCACAGGCGGAGGTCGGCAACGTGACTCTGCTCGAGGGCGGCTGGAATCACGTCTATCTGGAGGAACTGGCCGGTTTTCCGCATGGCACATACAAGGACCAGGTAGACGCCAGCTCGGGCGCCTTCAACAAGCTGGCGCTCGTGCAGCCGGCCGGCATGCGCCAGGGGGCTGTGCGCGGGAGAGCTGCCAGCAGCGCCGGCACGCGGCGAGCGGTGAGGAGGACGGCATAGTGGCGTACCGTATCTGGGGCCGCATTCAGGAATTCTTCAGCACGGTCAATGACGCGCTGGGACGCCTCTCGACGACATCCAGCGCCGATTTCGGGCAGCGCCCGCGCATCTACACCAGCCGGCCCATGGCCAGCGTGTTTCGCAACCCCTCCACCGACTGGGGCCGGCCGCACTACGCATTCTGGCGGCGGGCCTACTACTGCCGAGTGCGCGGGCTGGAGCTGGCCGGCCTCTTCATCAAGCCGCTGGTCAATAAGATCGCAACCTGGACGCTGGGGCGAACCCCATATTGGAAGCTGGACAACGAGGCGGCGTCCGAAGCGCTGGCGAACTGGTGGACGGAGTGGCATCCATCGGTGCTGCGCGCGTATCGCTCTAGCCTGAAGCAGGGCGACGAGTTCGTGGTGGTCAACGCCGACCTCTCGCTCACGCTGATTGCGCCGGACCTGGTAGAGCCGCTCGTCGCCGATGACGACTACGGCAACGTCATCGGCTGGCGCATTACACAGACGCTCACGCATCCGCAGCTACCGTCGGCGCGCATGACGGTGACGGATGAATACTATGCGGACCGGCGCATCCACATCGTGGAATCCGGCACAGGCACACGGCAGACGGAGTATCGCAACCTGCTGGGCCGCGTGCCGGTGGTGCACATCGCCAACAATCCGGACGACGGCGAGACGTTTGGCCATGCCGAGGCCGAGGCGCTGGTGGAGGTGCTGCAGCGCTACAACACGGTGCTGCAGGCGGGCGTCGAAGGCAACGAGCTGCAAGGCCGACCCACGCCGGTGCTGGAGTTCGAGAATCAGACCGACCTGGACAGTTTCTGGACGCTGTACGGGGAGACGGAGAGCCAGACGCTGCCCGACGGGACCACGGAGACCGTCAACACGCTAGGTGTGGACTTGACGCAACTGCTCACGGTGAGCGGCGCGAGGTTCAGCTATCAGGCGCCGGGCAGCTTTGCACAGGACACGGAGCGGCTGCTGGGGCTCATGTTCTATCTGATTCTGGAGCACACGGAGATTCCCGAGTTCGTGTTCGGCAATGCCATCGCATCCTCGCAGGCGTCGGCTGAGACGCAGATGCCGATCTTTGTGCGCTTCATCGAGGGCCGGCGCGCCGATGCGGCCGGCTGGCTACTGGACCTGGCCGAGATTGTGCTGGGCTACATGGCGCTGTTGCAGCCGGGCATCCAGGCGGAACGCCCGACGCTGCAGTGGGACCCGCTGGACCAGGCTGACGGGCGCCTGACGCTGGACACGGTGATCTGGGCGTATGCCGAGGGCCTGATCGACGGCAACACGGCGCTGATGCTGGCGCCGGTGGACATTGAGGATATCGAGCAGGTGACGGACCGGGCGCGCGATGAGGTTGGCGCGCAAGAGCCGGACGAGGGTTCGCCGTTTGCGGAGCGGGACGTGGACCGCGCGCTGGCTGAGGAAATTAACCAACTAGAACTGGAGATCTAATTATGCCCTGGCCCGAGAAAACATTTGCCGAAATTCTGAGTCAGTTGGATACGCTGCAAAAGGATCTGGACGCGCTGAGCGGCAAACAGAGCGACAAACAGCCGGAGTCGAAGCCTTCTGCCGCAAAGATCACCAAAAAGCAATTGATGCAGATCGATGGCGTGGGCTCGGCGACGGCAGACAAAATCCTGGAGCTGCTCAAGTAGCATGGCTGAGACCTGGAATTCCCGCCGCTTGCGCCACGAGCGCACGATGGACCGGCGCTACATCGAGGAGCAGCGGGTTCTGGCGCGCGCTATCGGGCGCATTGTGCAGCGCTATGCAGTGGGACCAGACCGAGTAGTGCTCAACATGCGGTCGACGCGCTCTGCGCTCAAGACGGCGATTTGGAACGACATGCTAAAGCCGTACTTCATCGGCCCCGGCACCGACCCGCTGCTTGAGATCGAGCCGCGGTCCCCCTATGCGACGCTATTGCGGGAGGGCGTGGAAGGCGCGCTGCGCATCCAGGCTGAGCGCCAGGCGTCGCTGATCAATCGGCTGGTACGCGACAAGGCGGTCGTGCAGTGGCTGACCGGTCCCCGGCCCGTGGCTGCGGATGTGGTGACGGAGCAACGAGGGACCTACGACCCGTGGCATATGTGGGTGGACCCCAACGGCTACCGGCTCTCGGACCGCATCTGGCGCGCCGGCATCTACGAGCGGGCCAACATCGCCCGGTTTCTGGATTATCACATCGGCCAGGGCACGTCCGCGGTGGATATCGCCGAGTTGCTGGAGGACTACATGACGCCGGGGGCGCGTTTGATTCGCACGCGCACGCCCTACGGACGCGAGGGCAGCTATGCGGCGCGGCGGCTGGCGAGGACAGAGATCACGGCGGCGGCGGGCCGGGGAACGGTGAACGCGGCCGCGGCTAATCCGTTCGTGAGCGGCATTCGCTGGAGCCGAAGCAGCATGCATGGGCCTTGCGATATCTGCGACGAGCGGGCGCACGGCGGCGAGAACGGAGACGGCGTCTATCCGATTGACGAGGTGCCGGACTATCCGGCGCATCCCCACTGCATGTGCAATCTCTCGCCGGTGACGACGGGCGATACGCAGAGTTTGGTGGCGGACTTGCGCGAGCAGATTGCGGCCGGGGCGGCGCAAGCGCGGCGGCTGCAGGGCATTTTGAATCCGAACTGGTTGGCGACGGCGCTGCTGACCGGCACATTGGTGGATGTAATAGAGCGCTTAGGCGCATGGAGGCAAGCATGACGATAGCGAGTTCAGGCAGTGCGATGGCAGTTACGCCAAGCAACACTGTTGATTTGCCGGGCGGCGTGACGCGGGGTCTATATGTTGGCGTAACGGGCAGCGTAAAGGCAGACATAGAAGATGGCGAAGTCGCCGCACTAACCACGCGCATGGAGGCGCTATCGTGATACCAACCGGCTTCGGCGTGGGCCTGCCGTGGCAGCGGGCTGAGAACGAGCCAGCCTGGTACTACGACGCGCTGGACAGGTTGCGACCGGCCTGGTGGCATAACTGGAAGTACGGCCGGCTCAACATGGACGGTTACATACCGATGCTCTGGCGCTGCAACGTTGACGCGGTGAACACGGCGCTGCCGTCCGTCCAGCGGCAGCCGGGGCGATTGTGGCTGTTGGGCAACGAGCCGGAGCGCGCGGACCAGTCCGATACGCCGCCGGGGAGCTTCGCCGAGGGCGTGCGCAGGTTCCGGCACATGACAGAACCTCTCGGCGTGAGATTCGCGCTGCCCGGCATTTTGTGGGACGTATTCGACCACGGCCGCGCCTGGCTCAATGACTATCTGGCCGCCGGGGGACCGCTGCCCGACTGCTGGCACATCCATCTTTACGACTACAGGGGCCAGGCATGGACGAAACGGCTGCATGGTGCGCTGGAATATCTGGCCGGCCTCCGCGACCTGCCGGTGATTGTGACGGAGTGCGCAAGCTGGAGCGCGCAGACGAATGCGGATGTGTTGCAGGCAGTGCGACAGGCGCTGCGAGCGGGCAATATCCAAGCAGCGGCTTGGTTCAGCGCCTATGACGAACTGTGGGAAGCGCCGTCGTTGCTCACGGAGAACGGCAAGTTGACGAAGCTGGGCGATCTGTTTGTGGCGAAACCGGAGCAGCACACGACGTACATACCGGCGGTGCATGGATGAGGAGGCGACAATGGCTGAGTGGACAATAGGAGCGGCGAGGGACCTGCCCGTCGTGGCGGGCGACTGGGACGGCGCGGCCGCCCAGGCCCGGCTCTTTGGCAGAGGCGAGGAGATCGACCAGGAGCGCGCACGGCGCGGGCATCTGGTCTATGATGCTGAGGCGCCGGCGCTGAAGGGCAGCTACAAGTTGCCGTTTGCAGACGTGCGCGATGGGCGATTGGTGGCGGTAACAGGCGGGCTGAATGCGGCAGCCAGCCGCTTGCCGCAGACCGATGTGCCGGCCGACGTGCGGCAGCGGGCCGAGGCCGTGCTCGACGCGTATCGGGAGAAGCGCCAGCGCGCCCTGAAAGCGAACGTTTCCGAGTTCGGCGGGTCGATGGATGATTTCGTCAGCCGTGTGCGCAGAGAGTTCGACCGCCAGATGCGACCGCCGAACCAATATGACTTGGATCGGCCGCCAGAGTCGGAACGCCCGTATGTGACCGACGTCTTTCCCGACCATTGCATCGTGCGCGCAGGAGACCGCTATCTGTCTGTGGTCATTACGGTGACGGACGACGCTTCAACTGGCGTTGAAGGTATCGAGTTTGCGCCGTGGGCCGACTGGCAGCCGGTAGCGCTGCAATATGTGGCCGAGATGCCCAGGGAAGCCATGCGCGAGATCATGATTGTCAGCGAGTTCAAGGGCAAGTACCCGGAAGTTCCCTTCGCAGACGGCGTCGACTATAAGGCGCTGGTGGACGGCGATGATGACCCGGTCTTCATCACCGTGCCCATCGGCAAGGCCGACGTAACCAGCGGCAACAAGCGCTACTACGACGACGCGTTCTTGACCGAGCTGGAACGCCAGGTGCTGGCCAATCGGCCCGTGGGCCTCATGGGGCACCTGCGGCCGGAGCAGCGGGCCACGGAGTTCCCGATGGAGGCGGTACACTGGGTCGGCGCGCGGCGCATTGGTGGGCTGCTGTGGGGCAAGGGCTATGTGCCGGCGGGCGACGCACGGGCGAGGCTGCTGCGATACAAGGCCACGAACAAGCAGATCGCCACGTCGATTGACGCACTCGCGGAGGGCGTATGGGACGACGATCTAGGCGCGTATCGCATGTCGGCGAAATCGCTCAAGCTGAATCAAATCGATATCGCACCTGCGGACAGGGCCGGCATCGCGGATCTGGCGGCAGTGCCGCATGTGACGACCGAGATGGCGGCCAGGAATCTACGTGAAAGTGAAAAGGAGTCCGAAATGGATAGAGAGGAAATCATCCGAAGTCTGACGGTAGAAGAGGTGCCGACGCCGCTGCGCGAGCAGATTGCGGCCGGGGCGGCGCAGGAGCTGCGCAATGAGCTGGGCCTATCGGACGACGCCGATATCGTGGCCCATGTGCGCGAGCTGCACGAGGCAGAAACGCAGCGGGCGCGGGAAATCGTGGACCAGCGTATCCAGGAATTGGTCGAGGATGCGGAGAACGGCATCAAGCTGGAAAGCGCACGCGGCCTGATCGTAGAGTTAGTGCAGGCGCGGCAACCGCAGAGCGTCGAGGATGCCGAGGAGGCATACAAGGCCGTGGTTGAGTCAGAGAGCGTGAAGACGCTATTGGAGATGCAGGTGCGCGGTGCGATGGGGCCGCGCCAGACCACGAACGTGCGCTCGCAGAAGAAAGGATCAGCCAGTTCGCAATGGTGGGATGATGCGCCCGCCAAGGAGGCATAATGGCGACGACAGTGGCCGGAAGTGAGGCCTATTTCGAAAGCGACGGCAAGGCCGTCAATGTGGATCTGCTCTACACGGTAGCCAAGAACTCCGTTATCTATGCAGATGCATGGCTGGGTCTGGCCGGGGATGACGGCGATAGCGGCGACAGCATCGCCCTTATTGCCGACAATCGAGAATATCAGTTCGAGGTTCCGTCCGGGCTGAGCGTGTCGAAGGGGGATATCGTCTACATCACGGTAGCGACCGCCACTGGTCACTACCCTGATGACGAGGCGTACGGCACGTCGGCCGGCGCGGGCAATATCGCGTTCTTCAAGGCCACGGCCGACAAAGACGCGAACAATATCGTTACTGGCATTATGCTTGCGCACAACGCGCTGCTGAGCTAGGGGGAGGCGAGATGACTATCAAAATTCACAGCCGGGAAATGCTGGCCACGCAAAAGCCGACCCGCAGTTTCAAGCCGGGTTTCCGTCTGTCTGATCATGTGCGCGAGGTGCGTGATGTGAGCGGCAAAATCGTCCATGAGTTTGTCGGCATGGGCGATTTCGGAGACGCGTGGCAAGAGCGCCAGCGCTATGAGGTGTTCGCAGGGCGCGATGAGGAGCCTATCCTCTACACGCCCATCTACCAGGAGATTCGGGACCGTAATCTGCCGCGTAACGTGGCTGTCAATCGGCTGGGGCCGGCGGGCGTGGTGCTCGAACAGATTTTCGAGGGCGGCGAAATCAAGTTCGCCAGCGTGGGCAGTTCCGACTTCTCCGTGCCAATCGTGCACTACGGCGTAGGTCTGGAGTACAGCAAGGATCTGGTGGAGTTCAATGAGCTGTGGCGGGTGCCGCTGGTCGAGCGTCAGGTAGGCATCGCCTACAATGCGCTGCTCAACCATCTGCACCTCAATCCGATTTTGGCCTACGCCTATGCCGCGGCCAACCAGACGGCGGCTAACTCGAGCGGTGTGACCACGGTAGAGGATTACATGCTGACCATTGAGGACGCCATCGCCAATAGCATGACCGATACCGACAATCCGCGGCGCGGGCCGTATGCGATTCTGTGCTCGGCGGCCAATCTCTTCACGATCGAGAAGGCGCTGACCAGGGTCCCGCAGGAGGGCGTGAGCTTGCAGAGCCGAGCCATCGACATGGTGCGCAGCGTCATCGCGTATGACGGCTGGACCGGCACGCGCGGCAGCAAGTCCACAACGTATTCCGGCGTCAGCTCGGGCACGGCATATCTCATCAGCCTGCAATATCAGGGCTACGACTTCCAGTCATACATGAAACAGGATCTCCTGCAGGAAGGCGAGCAGCAGGATATCAGCCGGCTGCTCACTCAGACCGTGTGGGACACGTACTTCGGTGTGTACGCCAATCCCGTGGGCGCAGTGGAGGAGATTACGCTGCCATAGTGTACGCGATTAACATCTGCGCGCCGGGGTATTGGGATCTATACGACAGCTACGGACTTATCGCCTGTCAGCTTGCGCGGCAACTGACAGGCATGGGCTGCTATGTCAATGCTTATGCGCTAGGCGACACCAGATTCGCCAATCAACCCGCCGATATCAAGAAGATGGTCTCGCGGCCGCGGCGGCCAAGCCTGGGTGCGGTGCTAATGGGTTATCCGACCGGCTATCACCGTCATGGAGCCGTGACCGCATATGGGCCGCGGGTCGCGCTGACCATGTTCGAGTCGAGCAAGATCCCCGCCGACTGGGCTCCTGTGCTGAATCGTTGCGATGCGTTGGTAACAACATCGCACTTCGGCGCCGAGCTGTTCCGCGATTGCGGAGTGCGCACACCCAGCTATGTGGCGCCTCTCGGCCTGTCGCCGATATATCAGCCGCGCAAAACGCTCAATCAGGCCCCGCTAACCTTCCTCGCCTTCCTTGACCGCGGGTCGCGCAAGGGTGGGATGCTGGCGCTGAATGCGTTTGTGCGCGCCTTCGGCGATCGCCGGGACGTGCGCCTGATCCTGAAGATGCGTCACCAGCAATATCCGCTCGACCTGCTCAACGACAACGTGACCATCATTGCGCAGGACATGAGCGAAGCGGCTCTCTATCAGCTCTATCTATCGGCCGATGTGCTGATCCATCCATCTACCGGCGAGGGCTTCGGTCTGATTCCGCGGGAATTCGCAGCCACGGGCGGCGTTGCCTTGGCCACGAACTGGAGCGGGACTGCAGACGATATCGACATATGGGGCGTTCCGCTGGACTATACGCTGGTGCCGGCGAGATGGAAGACGAGCAATCTGAAGGGACAGGATTTAGGCGAGTGGGCGCATGTGGACACGAAATATCTAGCAGGCGTGCTGCGCGATGTGGCGGACCGGCGCGATGTATATCAGATGCGCGCAATGCGCAATGCGCCGCATGTGGGAGCGATGTATGACTGGCGCGCTTTTGCGCGCGCAATATTGGGGATATGGGAAGGGGTGCTATATGGCGACCGCGTTGCAGCGTAGCAGATTGCGAGACGATATCGGCGCAGACTCCACGACGCTGGATGATACCGAAGCGGATGCGATTTATGTGGAGGCAGGCGAACGCTACACGGACGCCAATAGTATCAAGGCAGCGACGCGGGTGATTGCGATCCGCCGGCTGCTGGCCTCCAGCGCCAAACTGACCAGCTATCGGCAGAATAATAGCAGCGAGAACGCCAGCGATGTGTTCACGCATCTGAGGGCCTTGCTGGAGATGTGGCAAGGCGAGCTGGATGATGCAGTGACGACCGGCAGCGCGGTTGGTGCGGCGAGATTCGGCAGCTTGCGCCGCAAGCCGAAAGCGATCCGGGAATATCCAGATGCCTAGCATCAACGCATGGCTGGCGGCGGGCGGGGACCTGGCTGCCCTGCCCACGGAGACGGAAGCGCAGCGGGCGGCGCGTGCCTGGCGGCGCATCGGCGACAAGCCGACCAGCGTGACGTTTAAGAAGCCGAATGGAACCACGCTCGCGGCGCAGACGGTGCGTCTGGAGAGCGACAACTCGGCCAGCCTGGCGGAGAGCGAAGCAGGGGCCGCGCCGCGACGCAAGCTCATCATCTTTGGCGTGCGCAACCATGCTACGGTGACGGATACCGATATCGCCGAGGGCTATCGCTTCATCAGCGGGAATGATCTATACCGGGTAGTGGATATCATCACGACGCTGGGCGAGGTGCAAGGCGTGGCGGAGGCGACGGGATGAGCGGCTCTGCTGCATTCTATCGCGCGGCCAACCTCATCATTATGGATTATCCCTATGAGGCTGCTATTGCTTCCGGGCTGCGCGTGTGTGATGAGGCGTGCATAGTGGTTGGACAATCGGTAGACGGCACGCGGGACGCTATCTACGCGCTACAGGACCGTTATGGTAGGGACCGGCTGAAGATTCGCGAGGAGACATTCCGTTTTGACCGCGGCTGGCAGGAACGATGGTGGAACTGGAGCCGGGAGATGACGACGGCAGACTGGCATATGTACCACGATGCGGATGAGGCGCTGCATGAGGAGTATGCGCCCAAGTTGCGGAAAATCATGCGGGACCCAAAGATACAGGTGATCATCTTCCCGTACATCCATCTGTACGGGACCGCAGGCTACCGGGTGCTCAAGGGATTCTACGATCATAACTCGCGGTTGGGCCGGGCCTCGGCAGGCTACCGGATGCGCAATTGGTGCAGTGATGAGCATCCCAAGTGGGCAGCGTGCCAGATGGTAATCCGGCGCAATGGGCGCGAGGTAGATGCCCACAACGTGCACGATGACGGCGCGGTGTGGGTGGATACGCCCATGCTGCATTACGGGTGGTGTCGCACTCCGCAGGCGCTGGCCATCTCGCAGACCAAGCATACGGCCTGGTACGCGGACGGGGCCGGGTTGCAGGACGGGCGTGTGCCGCAGGTGGAGCCATATGACTATCGCATGGCGGAACGCTTGATTGGCGGCATGATAGAGCCGTACAAGGGGCCGCATCCGGCGGATATGGGGCCGTGGCTTAGGAACCATGCAGAGGGATGGGCGGAAATCGATCCTGAAAAGGAGAGGACCCGTGCCTAACGTCTTTATGAATCCCGTGCCGCCATTCCCGCTGGAAATCGCCCTGATGCTACGCGATACATGCAATCTGACAGCGTTCGTCGAGACCGGAACATATCAAGGCGGCACGGTGCGCACCGTAGCCCCGCACTTTGAAACTGTGATGACCGTGGAAGGAGTGGCAAAACGGTTTGAGGCGGGCAATGCACTGGAGTGGCCGTCAAACGTGCAACGATTCTGCGGGGATAGCGGGGAGATGCTAGGGCCAATGCTCAAGATGCTGGCACGGCCCGCTGTCGTATGGCTGGATGCGCATTGGATTTGCTGCGGCACGCCGACGCCGGAAGTTGACCCGCTGCAAGGGGCAGTTGACGCCTGCCCGCTGTTGGCGGAACTGGAGCATCTGCGCGGCAATCATGCCGTGATGATTGACGATGCACATTATTTCGTAAGTCCGCCGCGGCTGCGCGGCAATCCGGCGCAATGGCCGAGTCTCGACCAGATCTGCGCAGCACTGCCGGAGCGATATATTGTACTGCACAGTGGGATACTGATTGCCGTTGCCGAACGATATCGCGAGGCAGTACGCGATTGGTGCGTCAATCATCCGGACAAAGGGCCGCGCCAGCGATGACGAATATCGCCGTAGTCGTGCCGACGATGGGCAGCCGGCATCAGATCTATGACCAGTTCCTGGCCGCGTGGCGCGCACTTTTCATCAAGCATGATATCCGCCTGATTACGGTGCAAGATGGAGATACACCGCTCCTGCAAGTAGATGGCGAGACGGAATCGATCTGTGTTGAGACCGTGATGGGTGACAAATATCGCCTGCTCTACAATCACAATGACGGGGTGCGCAATGCGGGCTTCTATTACGTGGCGCGTGCATTGCCGCAGATCGAGGTCATTATCACGCTAGACGACGACGTAGCACCCATAGGCGATACCATCCAAGACCATCTGGACGCGCTCGATATGTATGTGCCGGTTAGCTGGATGAGCACGGCATCTGAGTTTATGCGTGGCTTTCCTTATGGCGTGCGCGACGAAGCCGAGGTCGTGCTATCGCACGGCGTCTGGAATGGCGTCAGGGATTGGGACGCGCCGACGCAGCTGGTCAGGGGCAATCGCGAGGTTAACTTTTATCGTGGCCCGATACCGAAAGGCGTCTTCTATCCTATGTGCGGCATGAATCTTGCATTCAAGCGCAAATTGCTGCCGTGGATGTATTTCGCGCCGATGGGGCCGCGCGTAGGGATGGATCGCTTTGCCGATATCTGGTGCGGCATCGAGAGCAAGCGCGTGATTGACGACAAGGGCTGGGCAGTGGTGAGCGGGTACGCCACAGTACTGCATGAGCGCGCCTCGAATGTATGGAGCAATCTACAGAAGGAAGCGCGCGGGTTGGAGCTCAACGAGCGCTTTTGGCAGGGCGACGTAGAGGACCCGTATTTCGACGAATACCGCGAGCGGCGTGAGCAATGGCAGGGAGCCATGTAGCACGATGGAGATCACTTTCGTAGTCCCTTGCCGGCCCTTCACGGGCATATTTGACACGATTCAGCGCCGCGCGCTCACGTCCTGGCGTGAGGCTGTGCCAAGCGCGCGCATTGTGCTGCTTGGACAGGATTTACCTGCGGACACGGGCGCGGATGAATTGCGGACGCCAGCCACCAATGCACGCGGCATTACTACGTTGTCCGGCGTATGGGAGATTGCTTGTGCGCAGAAGAGCGAATGGGTGTGTGTGGGCGAGAGCGATCTGCTATTTGATGCCACATTGCCCGCCGCACTTATGGCTTTGGCGCAAATCGAGCGGCCTTTTGTCATAGGGCAACGGTGGGACATGAACGCAGACGGCCATTGCAAACTGCATCCGCCAAGCGCGGTTAGTTATTGCATCTTCCGTGGCGGCCAGCTCGACGCAGCCGGCATTCCGCCGTTTGCCATCGGGCGCACGCTGCATGACAACTGGCTGGTGTGGGCGGCCATGCATCGCTGGGACATGACCGTGATTGACGCCACGGACAGCATAAAAATCGTGCACATAAATCATCCCTATGCTGAGCATGGCGATAAAGAGGGTATGTTCAGGAGCGCAGAACGCGCCGAGAATGTGCAGCTGGCGCGCATGAGCGGGATGATGCGGCCTCTTGGCGTCAATGATGCGCCGTGGGTACTAGGCGCCAACTACGTATTGAAAATGCGGGAGGCTTGATGATCACCTTCTTCACATCGCCACGGGCGTTCACTGGAGAGTTCGATGGATTGCAACGCGCGGCGATTGCATCATGGCAAGGTGCAGTCCCAAATCCCCAGATCATCGTGATAGGCGATCCGCCCGGCTCGCGCCAGGCAGTCCATGATCTCGGCATCATCCACTGCATGGATGTGAAGCGCAATAAATGGGGCACGCCGCGTGTAGACAGCCTGTTTGCCCTGGGCGAGCGCTATGCGACGCAGCCATGGCTGTGTGAAATCAGCGCCGATATTGTGCTAGGCGCAGAGCTGCGAAATGTACTCGCTGTACTGGAAGATGTAGAGCGCCCGTTCGTAATCGGCCAGCGTTGGGACATTGAACCGGGCGCCGCGCCGGAGTCGGCAGTGCTGCATCCGACCTGTAATATAGATTATTTCCTCTATCGCGACACACTGATGGTGGATGATATCCCGCCCTTCGGCGTGGGCAAGACCATTTATGCTAACTGGCTGGTATGGGCGGCCATGCATCGCTGGGACATGACCGTGATTGACGCTACGCAGGCGCTGACGGCCATCCACATCAACCATGCCTATATAGAGTATGGCGGCAAGCAGGCCATGATGGAGAGCGAGGAGAGCAATCTCAACCACACGATGGCATATGCGACGGGGATGCCCAGGCCCTATGCCATCGATGATGCGCCCTGGGTGCTGGAGGCCAATCTGAAACTCGTCCAGCGCAAGGAGGCGAACGCATGAAGATCGCATTCGTTTCTGCATTTCGCAACTGTGCACAGCACGTGCCGCGCTATTTTCAACAGGTGGCCGGTCTCTATTTTCTGCTCGACGAACGCGGCCACAGGCCATATTTACTTATCGGAGAGGGCGACAGCGACGACCACACACCCGCCATGCTGCTGTCCGGGATGCAGAAATTAGGGCTAGCGGGCAAGATTCTGGATGCCAGCCATGGGGGGCCGTCATTCGGGTCCATCATCAATACACAGCGCTTTGCGCAACTGGCCGCAGTCTATAACACGCTGTGGACGCATATTCCGGACGACGCCGGCGCTGTCGTGTTCGTCGAGGGCGACCTCATCTGGGAGCCAGCCGTCATGGCGGAAATGGTTGACCGGCTGGACCGTTTCCCGGCTGTGGCGGCCATGGTCTTCCATGCGCCGGGATGCACTCTCTATGGGCGGGACCCTAATGTGCGCTGGTTCTACGACCGATGGGGATTTGCGGCTCAGGGAGAGCACTTCACAAACGCGCCGCCTTACCATCCGAGCGTAAACGGCAAGCCGGTGGCGCTGGATAGCGCCGGCAGTTGCGTGGTGATGCGGGCTGGCGAGGCGCGGCGCGTGCATTTTCCGGCCGAGAACATGGTGCAGGGCATGACGCAGATGCTGGCCGCCAATGGGACGCCAGTCTGGCTGCAGCCGGACCTGATTGTGGAGCATCCGAACTGAGGGACGCATGGCGACTGAGGACACGATTGCGGCCAAGCTGAATACCGACGCCACGCTGCTCGCCATCCTGACCGGCGGCGTGTATGCCCGCGGGGCGCTAGGCCGGGAGGGATTGACGCGGGAAACCGCGACTGCTGCGTTCGATGCCAATGGATATCTGGAGCCGTGCGCGGTGGTAGCGCAGCGCGCGCTCGTGCCGGATGGCAACGTGCAGGACCAGATGAGTCAGCAGGCAAGCGCATCTCAGGTGGTCGAAATCTATCTGTATGAGGACACGGGCTACGACAACATCGACGCAGCCATGGACCGCATCTATGCGCTGCTGCAGGGCTATCAGTTGTCGGGAGCGTTTCCGCTCGAATGGACTAACACGGTTGACCGCCAGCGGGACCGGGGAGCGCTCGATGGGGCGTCGTTGGCACGTATGGATTGGGCAATCTATCAAGTTAGAGGAGTGTAAGTAATGGGAACTAAAACGTTCCACAGAGGACTGCGCGATCTGAAGATCGCGGCGTGGAATGACGAAAATGATTACGGGACAGCCTACGATATTCACGGCGCCCGCAACATGAACGTCGAGTGGGTCGTGGAGACCGACGAGCTGCGCGGCGATGATGTAGTGCTCGATCGCTACACCAAATTGGTCAGCGTGACGGTCAATATTGAGCAGGCCGCCGTCGACCTGGAGGTGGTGGACATGCTCATGGGCGGCACGCTGGTGAGCGGCGCGGACTACGAGGATCTGTTCGTCGCCGAGGATGATGAAGTGCCTTATGTGGCGCTTGCCGGCCGTATCGTGGGCAGCGGAGGGAGCAGCGATCTGCATGTCTTCGTACCTAAAGCCAAGCTCGCCGGCAATCTCCGGCTCCAGGCGCAGGTTGACACCTACATGCTGCCAAGCGCCGAATTCCAGGGCGTGAACGAGGGCACGGTCAATGGCATGCTCAGGCTGCGCAAGTTCACGGCCTTGACCGGTGTGGAGATTCCGCTGCGCACCGAGACGGGCGGGCTCTAATGGCGGGGCGCGAACCGAAGCCGACCAGTGCTGCAGAATGGCGCAAAGCGCGTGAGGAGGGCTATGTGGTGACATTGCCCTCCGGCCATGTGGCGCGGTTGCGCCCTGTGGCGCTGGATGTGCTGATCATATCGGGCAAGCTGCCGGACCTGCTCACGCCGCTGGCCGCCAAGTCGCTCTGGATCGAGACGGACGGCGAGGAAATCGCCAACGAGGCCGAGAAGGCCAAAGGCTACGCCGAGCTGATCAACATTATCGTACCGGCGGCCATGGTCGAGCCGCGAGTAGTTGACGATCCTACAGGCGATGACGAAATTAGCCTGGAGGATATCGACTTCGCCGACAAGGCAGCGATCTATCAGCTCGCTACGCAGCCGGCGGAGGTGCTGCGTCGCTTTCGTGACAAACAGAAGCGGAATGTGGCGGCTGTATCTGACGGCCAGGGCGACGGGACAGCGACCGAGTGAGCTGGTAGACATCCCGGACCGCTGGGCCGCGCTGCAACTGGACAATGCGGTGATCATGGTCGGCACGGCCATCGAGAACGCAGCGCAGGAGCAAGAGCAGGTCGGGCCGGACGACAAGCCGCGCTGGCAGCCGCGCTACACGATGGCGCAGTTGCTCGATCCGGAGTTCCGGCTACCGCTGCCCGATATGAGCGATGCGCCGATAGAGGCATTGCTGGGGACCGATGGCATGCTCTTCGACGAAGTGAGATGACCTTTACATGGACGCGGCCGCCGACCGAGGCATGGCCGGAAATGGCAGAGGCATATGTCCACGAAATCCGGCGCGCCGTGCGCATGCTGGCCGACCGCTATGCACCGGAAATTGAGGCATACATGAAGGCCAACGCGGTCTGGATTGATCGCACCGGCAACGCTAGACAAAGGCTCTACACGGAAGTGAGCGACGTGGCGCTGGACATGATCGACATTATTCTGTCGCACGGCGTGGAGTATGGCATCTACCTGGAGCTGGCGAACCAAGGCCGCTTCGCCATCATCGGGCCGACGCTGGACATCTTCGCGCCGCGCATCTGGCGAGATGTAGTGGCGTTGTTGAGCTAGGGGACCAAGCCGCTGCAGCTAGCGATTACATATTTGCCTTCGGAAAATGTCTGGTAGATGAGCTCATTGTCTATGAGGATTTCGCACGAGATTTTCGCCGAATACTCACTATTCTGCACGGAGAGATAGACGAAATCACCGGGCTCGACGCGGAACGTATCGACAACGATGGACTGCGCGCCGCCACAGATAGCTACCTCCTTCTGGGCCGCGCCATTCGGCGCCTGATACGTCGTGCCGAAATAGAAACAATCGGGATAGCGCCCCGTCTCGCGGTCTGTCGTGATTTTGTAGACAACCTGATGCAATGTTGACGTAGCATTAACCGAGGATGTGGAGCCTGAGCCGGCCAAACCGATGACAACCAACAACACGAGGAATCCCATCGTCAAGGCGCCTATCGCGGCCAATGCCTTGAGCAGACAGCCTGATGACTTGTTCTCCGGTTCGAGCGTGTACACAGGAGCCCTCCATTGGGTGGTGGATTGTTCATTAGGAGTGTAGAGAGAGCGACGGTTCACAGCACGCGTCAAATAACTTATGGGCAGTGCGGCATTTGTGGGAATAAGGGGCTGATATGCCACTACTAGGCGGAATCGCCGGCGGGCAATCCTTGGGCCATGCCCAGGGCCGCATCAGCATCGACACCAGCGGATTGAACCAGGCCACAGTGGCGGTGCAGCGCGTCAGCGCGCAGGTAGAGCGCGGATTTGGGAGCATTGGCGGCGCGGCGAGAACCGCACAGCGGACGATAGGAGAACTCCGCTCTGAATTGTTAGCTGTCGGTGCGGTTGGCGGGCTTGCTACTGCGTTCGGCCTGGGCGCCGCTCGCGATCTTCGCAATTACACCGTCGCCTTTCGCACGCTGTTGGGCACGCAGGAACAGGCGGAAGAGGTGATGCACACCCTGACCAATACGGCCAACGAGTTCGGCCTCGAACTTGAAGGCGTATTGCAACTGGGGCGAGCGCTTATGCCGATCCTCGAAGGCAATACAGACGAACTGGATGAATGGGTAAAACGGGCGGCATTATTGCGCAGTATTTTCCCGGCTGCGCAGCGCGGCGCTGAAACACGCGCTATCGCGGAATTTCTCGCCGGGCAAACAATGTCGCTTCAACGGTTATTCAATATTCCGCCCGCGATGATTTTGGAAGCGCAGGCCGCATTCTCGGATTATGGCAGCCAGTTGGATTTCATCTTGGCTCGTATGGGCGCCACAGAAGAAGGCGCTCGCGAGATGGCGGATTCATTTCAGGGCCTGAAAAATGAGCTAAAACTAACTGCCGCCGTCGGCTTCACGCCGCTTTTCAACAGCATGCAATCAAATGTGCGGGAGTTTCGCGAATGGCTGGAAATGGTGCGCGAAACGAGCCCGGAGACATTGGAACTTGGCGCGAATTTGCTGGGCATTGTCGCCGTAGGCGCTCCCTTACTGCTGTTCATCAATCAATTGGTGACTGCGCTGCAAAGGTTGAAAATCGCCAGCATTGCCGTAGGCGCAACACGGCTATTCAGCGGCACGATGGGCGGGGCCGCCGGCGCGATAGGCGGAGCCGCCGGCGCAGCTTCAGTTGGCGCCTTGCTTGGATTGGGCCTTAGCGTGCCAATTGTACGCGGCTTGGGCAGAACAGGGATATTTGGCGAGCAGGACGTAAGCGATTTTGGGCTGATGGATGCCGCCGAAGCGCTGCTGTCGGTTCCGGACGTAATTCGTGAGCAGCTCGCTCGCATCGCCCCGCAAACATTTGCTCATGCTCCGAGTCCCGTCACGCAAGCGGATATAGAGGCGGCGCAACGGATACAGGCAGGCGGCTCCCTATTCGGGCCGATTGGCGGCGCGGGGACAGTAGAGGCTGGCATAGGCGGGCCTCTGCCAGTCGATCTCATTCAGGAGTGGGCGCAGTCAATCGAAGACATCGAGCGCGACGCGAACGAACAGCGGCTGAGTCAGACGCAAAACTATGAGCAGCAGCGCAGTGAGACAATCGCCAATTACGAGCGCACCATCGCTCGCGAGGCCGAGGATTTCGCCCGGCAACGAGCGCGCCAGGAGGCGCAGCTTGCAGCGGATATCGCCGATATTCGCGCCGATGCCATCGAGCGCGAAGCCGAATGGCAGGCGGAATACGTCGAGAATATCGCGGATATCCGCGCCGACGCCAATGAGCGCATCGCTGAGCTAGAAGAGGACTACGCGCGGCAGCGCGAACGCGCGCAGCGGGACCACAGAGACAATCTGCTCAGCGCAGCGGCCCGACTGGACGCCGCAGCCGTGGCCGAGGAGCAGCGGCGCTTCGCTCGTCAGGGGCAGGACGCGGAGGAGTCCTACCGTGATCGACTAGAGACCGAGCAGGAGAATCTTCAGGAGCGCATCGAGCAGGAACAGGAATCGCACGAAAAACGATTGCGCCAGTTCCGCGAAGCCGACGAAGAGCGCATTCGGGACCTGCAGGAGGCGGTGGTCGAACAGCGACGCATCGAGGATGAGGACCGCGCCATACGCTTACAGCGCCTTGCCGAGGACCACCAGAATGAGCTGATAGAGATGGATGTACAGCATCAGCAGCGCCTTGACCAGATAGCACGCCAGGCGCAGCAAGAGCGCGAACAACTGGACCAGGCGTTCCAGGAACAACTTGCGCAGGAAGACCTTGCGACGCAGGCGTTTCTGACACAGCAGAAGTTGCGCCAGAACGCGGCGCTACGGCTGTTCAACGAATGGTGGGACGAGATCAACGGCGTTATCCGCGAGGCAACGGCGGGGCTGGCTACGGGCGGGGCAATGGACAGGGGCGGCGGAACCACGATGGAGCGTTTCGCTCGAGGCGGCCTGGTCGAGCGAACGGGACTGGCGTTCGTGCACGCAGGCGAGTATGTAATGACGCCAGCCATGATGCAGACCTCACGTAGCGTCAACATCAACGCACCAATTCAGATCTGGGCGTCGGGTCAACTTCCGGGCGAGATCGGGCTCGCAGTGCGCAATGAGCTAGCGGGTCTGCTGAGGGAGTTTGCGTAATGAGCAGCTACAAAGTCAAAGATGGGTTCGATCAGGCGCTCGTGGACTTGGTGACGATTACGCCACAGCCACGGTCCGAAGGCGTGCTTCGCGTTCGACGCACATATGCCGCCGGCGGCGCGGTGATCGAGGAGGGACGATATATCGAGCTGGTATGGGACCTGGTGGGCGACATCGCTGCCTTTCAGAGTCTGCTGAATCAGTTCGGCCTGGGTTCGGCGCTCACGAACGAGGTGACGCTATACGCACCCGAGCAATACTACGCGTACAACAGATTCAATGGCGTCGCCGTTCGTCCCGAGCTCGGACGAGACGTATCACGCAACGACTTCTTCGTTCGCAACATCACGATTCTTTTTCGGGACCTAACCTATGCAGCATGACAATACTTCGTCGATCGACGGCGCCTGGGCAGTAGCAGCCGGAGGACGTGGCAGTCCTGTTGGAGTCGCAGGGAGCCAACATAGCACGTTCATCGTTACTCCGACCAGGCCAGGGCCACCCAGGTGGGGCTGCTCAGACTGGGTGGCGGCCGTCTCACGAGAGACAACGTCATGACGCTACGACTATTCCTACTCAGCCCTGAGACGATCGTCGCGGCGCGTGTGAACCAGGCGTCGTTTTCGTATCCGCTGGCAGAAGTCGCGTTCGACGACGTGACCACGGGCGCATACGGCGACGTTCTGCCCGGCATGACGATTCTTTTCGGGACCAGCGCCGGGTCCGATGATTTGGGACGACAGCGCGTGCGCAAGGCAGCCACGTCGGACACGCTCTATTTCGGTCGCTCCTCGGAGGGCACACGCGACGGGGAGGTGGACCTGCAGAATGACGCCTATATCACGGTGCTCAACGATTTCCGCATCTGGGGCAAGGTGCCGCACATCGACATCGACGGCGACGGCAATGCCACCATCTATAAGGATGCGGATCTGGTCGTCAGCGACCGCACTACGGACCCGCCGCCGGTAGCGAATCTCGGCCCGGGACTGATGGCCACGATCGACGACGCCGTACCTGCGAAGATTACAGTCAATTTCGACGGCACGAGCTCGTTTGCAGTGGCCGACGGGGCCAGCATCAGCACGTACGCCTGGGACGTTGACGACGGGACTATCACCGTGGGGACCAGCGCCAGTTCCGCCATCACGGCGACGTTCCCGGCTGGTTTCCGCTGGGTGTCGCTGACCGTGACGGACGATAACGGCAAGACGCACACGGCTCGCTGTCCCGTCTTTGCCAGGGATCCGGCCGACGACGACTGCATCAGCGGCTGGGAAATCACGGCGCACCGCATCACGGCACAGGGACAGACGCTTTCCGTGCGCATCCTGAGCGACATCGACGCGGGCGACTATCCCGACGGCACGCTGGCCATGATCATGGATGGCGAGCCCGCCGACGCGGACGACCGCTCGCACATGCTCTTCATCGGCTGGCACCAGACGGACCCGGCCGACATCCAGGGACAGCGCACGGCCACGCTGCGGGACGTAACGCTGAACTTGGTGGATGTGGCGGGACGGCTGGACGCCATTCCCGGCTTTGCGCAGGTAGTGGAGGCGGCGGATTCGCCCGCCACCTGGACCGAGATGGCCAGTCCGAACATGGACAAATATCTGCACTATCTGCTGCACTGGCACAGCACGGCGTTGGAGCTGGCCGACTGGACCAACAGCGGGACGGGCGGCACGTTCGCGTTTGTGACGCTGGGCAATGAGGGGCAGAGCCTCTTCGGCCAAGTGAACCGGTGCTGCAACAGCATGGTGCCGGACTATCATCTAACGTGCAACCGGCGGGGTCAGCTCCGCGTGCTCGTCGACCCTCTGTTGCAGGACAGCGGGGACCGCACAGCCACGGTACAGGCCGCGCTCGACGAGGACGAGTATGTCAATCTGCGCTATACGCACCAGCCCTGGCCGCGCGTGCACTGGCTGCGCAGCTCTGCCATCCAAGCGAGCGCCACGGAAATCGACCCGTTATTCTGCGTGGCGCCGGGAGAGGCGCCCGGTCAGGGCGAGACCAGCCAGTCCCAGGGCGAACAGCTGACGCCCGACCAGGTGACGCTCAACGCGTGCGAGGGACATCGCTATGCGCGGCTGAACGCGCCACAGGGCTATTTCAGCATCACCTTTGCCGAGGGCGACGACCTGGGCATCGAGCCGGCGGGCATGACGTGGGTGCAACTCACGCTCGGCGCGGACATCGCGGCGCAGCGAGGGTTGACGCTCGCTACGGAGCGAGGCCTGCTGCGCGAGCTGAATATCCGCTACGATAACCAACGCACGGGCCTGATTCGCACGGTTGAGATGATCTGGGAGCGGGAGACAAGCGGGCCTGCTGCTGTAACCGTAATATCGGCGGAAACTACCGTGCCGTCAACTGACGATTTCGCCGACGATTATTGGGTCAAACCAATGCCACTGCCGCCCAGCGACATCTGGGCGGGCTTGCCCAAGGCGTATGTCATGTGGAATCTGAAACAACTGATTCGAACGTGGGATATTCAAGACGCATCGCCGACTTGGGAAGACATCACAGACGCAACGTTCTTGGCTGCTGGTTATGAAATATATGATGTCCAGTATCACACGACGCAGCAGAACGAAGTCATTGCATATGCGCTGACAGAAAACGGTGTGTATTATATCGACGACCTGCTTGCGACGACGCCCGTGTGGACGCTTGTCTTGTCGAATGCGACAATCAACGCCTATGATCCGCCAACTGATGGAAATGCAATTGCGGCGAGTATGGCTTTGTGGGGCAAAAACAATAACTATGTAACTGTCGCGGCGGCAAATGAAAAAATCACAGTTGACATTGATTATGTCGGCGAAATAAATGCGGGTTTGACCATGTGGTACAGCTCTGACAGAGGGGCAACTTGGGACGTATCATATACTCCTGGCACTTATGAGAGTTTAGGCTATACTACGCGATTCTTATATGCCAATACCTACAGCTTGTCACAATATCGTGATGACCCCGGTACGCTATACTGTCACAGAAGTACAAGTTCGCTAGGTACCGGACACAGAAGCAAAATATTTGTTTCACGTGATTTAGGAGCGACGTGGGAACCAACATCACAATATTGGTCGCATTATGCAAACAAGTACAGCCTAATGACGCATCATCCTTATCCCGATGCGACAAGTCCTTGCTGGACAATGCACTGCGGTGTAGGTTTTAATGGGTGGCTCTACCAATCGA
>CAZEBQ010000020.1:26617-30925 GCA_964510295.1 uncultured Anaerolineales bacterium
CCTTGCTGGACAATGCACTGCGGTGTAGGTTTTAATGGGTGGCTCTACCAATCGACGGATGAATTCGAAACCAATACCGAAATTATGGGCTACGACGATGGAAACGGTTTCGAACCTGCGCCTGGAATCCGCCCGAGTACCGATCCCTTTAGGTCGAATCACATCATTGAATGGGCGTATGAAGAAGCTGTATCTGACACGTATGCGATGCTTGAATCAACCGACAGTGGTACTTCTTGGCACGTGCTCTGGCAGACGACGTACGACTCCGTCATTATGAATTCTCCCGTATACACACAAACAACTGCGCCCTTCAGTTCGCCCAACGGTTGGCCCGCTGATCCGAACGTGTGGTTCGTCGTATCATTTTATCCGACATCGACGGGCGGCTATGCAATCTTGATGACTGACGACAACTTTGCGACGCAGCAAGACAAGACGGGCAACCTGAAGTCAAGCGGCGACTTCACGTCAGCGCCGGACAGTTGGATGGGCTGGGGGAATAATCAAGGCGGGGGCTTCGCGCTGCCGAAAGTCGGGGTGAACGCGTGATGTCGGACTTGCGGAGAGCATGGGACAACGCAGTACGTGCGGCAGAATTCCGTGGCTATGTCGCCGGCCGCATGGGCTATGTAGATGAATCCGGCATGGTTACGATTCTAGTCCCTAACCGTCCCAATCACTGCTATGTCAGTCTCGGCGCTGAGGGTGACCAGGGCGTCACCATCGCGCGTAATCTGGGTGCGCCTCGCATCGCCTGGGTCCCGATTCGCCTCAAGCGCGAGCAGGGCGAGCTGCTGATCGAGGGACTAGACCCGACGCCGGGCCGGCTGGAAGCGTTTTTCGGCGGCGAGGCTGCGCCAGGCAATGTAAGCTATCACACGCACAAGATCGGCTCTGGGTTGGAATATGAGGTCGAGGCATTGCGCCTGCAGCCGGGACGCGTGCGCGCCGCCGGCGGCATGGATGTCTATATCGAGGCTTTCCGCTACTACGTCGGCGGCGCCTGGCAGACGTGGGAGGGCGGCACGCTAGACTTGACTGCATATCGGCCGTCTACCGCCGACAAATGGGCGTGGGTTCTTGTGGGCATCAATCCAAATACAAATGCCGCCATCGCCGTCACAGGCGACGAGTACGACGTAGAGACTGAACTCACCGCTGATCTAATCGACGACATTGATTTCGGAGATTATATCCCGTGCGGCGCAGTCAAAGTACGCGAGGACGACACGGCTGTCACAGATATCGCAGATTACGCCGATGCGCACGGTTGGTTCGGCGACGGCTCTCGAACGTTTCTCGGGCTCACTGACACGCCTGTCGATTACACGGATGACGACGGAAAGCTTTTGGTCGTGACCAGCGGCGAGGACGCCGTCGAGTTTGTCGAACTTGGAGCGAAAATTGCTGCTGCGACGTCGAAGGCGACACCTGTCGATGCAGACAACCTAGCACTCTCCGACAGCGCAGCATCTAACATTTTGAAGCGATTGACGTGGTCGAATCTCAAGGCCACGCTCAAGACGTATTTCGACGGATTGTACCTTCTGGTAGGGGGCAAATCAGGCGGACAAGTTGCTTACGGCGGCACGGACTCGGGCGATGATCTCGAGCTCCGCTCAACGTCTAACGCAGTCAAGGGTCAGGTAATCGTCGCCGATGATCTATCGTTGCTGGATCATATCTCTCTCGTTAACGGTCCTGATGGAAGTCTGCGAATCAAAGATGGCGGCGGCACGACCCGACACGCTGTGTACATGACTCCTGGCGACAAATTGATAATTGGCTATGGGGTGCAGGCGGGGAACTACGTCGCTATTGCTCCGGGTCAGTCGGAGCGACTCATCATAACCGCTGACGGTAAAGTCGGCATTCTTAGGCTGTCGCCGACTTATGTGCTTGACGTAGCGGGCGATGTGTCGGCTGATGATCACTACATGATCTATGATGCTGTTGGCACTCGACACGAGCTTGGTGCTTACGCCTCGACGAAGGGCGTCGTACTTCGGCCTATAACGAATCCGTCGAGCGGTGAGACGGTGTTTCAGGTCGTATCGTCGGGCGGGACAGCTCGATTTGGCGTTGAACATGACGGCGAGGTTTGGGTAGCTAGCAGCGACTTTCGCGTGGCAGGGAGTGCAGCGAACTCTGTCCTGGAAGGCAGCCTAGAGGTTGGTTCGGCCAATGTACCGCACGGCAAGTTCGAAGTCGATTGCGGGCAAGGCGCATTCCTTGTCGGCGGCGCCAATGTCGCTGACACAGAGCAAACCATTTTCACGGCGGGAGCGGTGGCACAGCAATTGAAGGGTGACGCACTGCTTGCTGATGGGACATATTACAGCACGGCGACGCTCCTCCTCACCAAACCCGGATCCAGCTACAACTCACAGAATGTCAGCGTCGGCGGATCGACTATCCAATTCCGTCTCTACTCAGACGGAAGTCTGCGCGCTATCTGTACCGCATTTTACGGCGATGCTATCGATATTGTTGTTCGGGCTCTTGTAATATAGTTATTATTGGTCGTGTGTCTATGCCCTTCGGCAAGTCAGTTCTGTTTGTAGCGCCCGCAACCGATCTCCACTATGCGTCGAAAGAGACAGAGGAGATCGTCAATCTGCTGCATGCGAATCTGCTCAACGGTCGTGTAGAGATTGGCGATCTCATCGAGCGAGTGCGGAAGGTGCAGCCGGCGCTGCTGATCATTTCGGCGCACGGCAATCAGGACGGCATTTTGCTCAGCGACGGGCCGGTGGGAGCCGATCTGCTCAAGCCGATTCTCGGCACGGCGAACGTGGAGTGCATCTATCTTAACACCTGCGAGAGTTTAGCAACGGCGATGGCGATTCACAACGAGCTGCCGACTGCATTTATCTCGACCATCGAGCCGATTCCAGACAAGACGGCATACGTTACGATGACGGCGTTCGCCCATCATCTCGACCAGGGATGCAGCTATGTAGATGCGTGGTTCCAGTCCAAGGCCGCGGGTAATCGCACTCTTCTGTTTCTCCCCGCGCTAGAGGGAGAGCACAAACGGCAGGATGGGAAGGCCGATATGAGCAGGGCGCCGGAATATATGCACCCCTCGCCGCGCAACAGCAACGGCGAAATTGAGGATATACACGAGGAAGTGGACCGCCTCTCTGCTCTGGTGTACGGCAGCGAGAGGTGGAATAGTCCGGGCATTTTGCCGACATTGACACGGCTAGAGCGTGACATCAATCAGGTGCGTATCCTGCTGATTCTAGTGTTGATTTTCATGTTGTTGTTGGCCACAGCGGTATTAGGCCGCGGGTGGCCATTCTGAGAGAGGAGAGTGGGACATGGAATGGGTGAAGAACATCCGCATTCCGGGCGTCATCTGGGCGCTGCTGCTGGTGGCCGTGGCGTGGTTTCTGGCCGCTAACTTCCCGAGCGAGGTCTGGTATCCGATCATCATCATCGTGATCACGGCGCTGGTCAAAGCCATCGAGGTGCGGCTCGTGGATCAGTTGCCGCCGTCGCCGCCGCCCGTGATTACAAGCGACGCGCCGCAGATGCGGTCCATGGCCAGCGCCGAGAGCCGCACAGAGGGCGTAAAGCAAGATAGAATGCGTCGCTGGTTAGCTGGATAGTAGCAGCCCGAAATAAAAAAGGCCCCGGCGGGGATGCCGGGGCTGTAATTACAGGCCGATTCGTTGCCGAATATAATCAGAGACTGTTGTACCGTCCAGCGCAGCGGCCTCTTGCACGCTGCGCTTTTCGGCTTCCGTGACCCGCACGCGTACATCTAGCGTGCGTGGACCCTCATCGTCTCCCGTGTCGATGCGGGAGGCAATGAGGAACCGCTCGGCAGGCGTAAATTCCGCCTGCCGGTCCTGGAGCGCATGGCCCGCTACGACATTGTAGCGGACCTGTTTGTCCTGGATACGATTCCAGGACACCAGCATTTTCGCCGCCTCGCTCATGCAAGCGGGCGACTTGCTCGTGATTATTCTGAGTGCATCTAACATGGTTTCCTTGCCGCTGATTACGCCCGCCGGCAGGCGGTAGTTTAGGCGTGCATCATTGCCGCCCACAGGTGGTGAGCAGCCGTCGGTGACACGCCGCCCGAACCGACGGCATACCACCGCACCTGCGCATTTTCGCGCAAGTACTCCAGGGTCATTTCCTGCCCCCGCATCTCTGCGGAGACAGAGAACTCAACACCACCGATAACCCACGTTGCCGCTGCCAAATGCAGCGGCAGGTTACCGACCACGATCTGGTCGGCAACATCCTCTTCGGTCGCGTGTTCCAGCACGCGACCGACGAATCCCTGTT
>CAZEBQ010000021.1:0-1169 GCA_964510295.1 uncultured Anaerolineales bacterium
CTTCTCGAGGGTCTCGTCGATGGCCGCGTCCACGATTTCCCGCTGCATGGTGCGTGGGGTGAATTCCCGGTCGCGAAGCCCGGCCTGCCAGTCGGTGGACTCGAGCATGACGCCGCCCAGACCGAGGGCCATCTCGTCCTGGCTCTCCTCGCCGGTGAGAACGCTCCAGACGAGCGCCCATCCCCGGGCGGTGTTCTCCGGATGATACCCGCCCCCACCCGTTGCCACGATGGGCTTGCCGAACTCGAGCACCCGGCGAGCGACCTCGGCATGGGCGTTGTTCGTCAGGCTCAGAAACGCCAGCGGGTCGCCGGCCAAACCGTCCATCCCCACCTCCAGCACAATCACGTCCGGGTCGAACGCGCCGGCAAGCGGCACGGCCACGGCGTCGAACGCACGCAGATACGCCTCATCATACGTTCCCACCGGCAGCGGCACGTTGACGCTGTAGCCGCGACCCGCCCCCGTGCCGATCTCGTTCTCGAAGCCCGTGCCGGGGAAGAGCGTCTCGCCGCTCTCATGGAAGGACATCGTCATCACGTCGCAGCGGTCGTAGAAGAACGCCTGGACGCCGTCGCCGTGGTGAACGTCCACGTCGAGGAACAGGACCCGCTTTCCCTGTTCGGCCAGCACCCGGCAAGCGAGGCCCACGTCGTTGATGTAGCAGAACCCCGACGCCGACTCGGGCCCCGCATGATGATACCCGCCCGACGGGTTGAATGCCACCTCCGTTTCGCCGGCGGCCGCCAGGGCCGCCCCTTGGAGCGTTGCACCGCAAGCAAGCGACGCATAGGCATACATCTCGCGGAAGACCGGGCACTCGGGTTGGCCGAAGCCCATGCCGAAGCCCTCGATGTCGAGATGGCCCTGCGTGGCGGCGACCATCGTGTCGAGGTACCGGGCGGTGTGGAACGTCTCCAGAACGGCGCGCGGTGCGGCCTGAGGCGCCACTTCCGACCGGCCCGCCCCGGCGAGCAATCCCATCCCGGAAAGGATCTTGCGGGTTATGCCCGCACGCTCCGTCTTGAACGGGCAGTCCGGCGGGTAATGGTACCGCTCGATCTCCGGCGAATGCAGAAACACCGCTCGTTTGTCGCCCATCTCACTGATTCTTCCCGAACGCACGCCCGAATTCAAGTCCCAATTCCTCCGACCTCGCCACGGCGCCG
>CAZEBQ010000021.1:1269-28455 GCA_964510295.1 uncultured Anaerolineales bacterium
GAAGAGTCGAGGGGTCTCGCCGTTGCCGTTTCGTACCGCGAGATTTCGTGCGGCCTTCCCCGGTAATGTGTCGTGAACCTTTTTTTGGCCGTCCGGTCTTGACTTTTGGGGCGTCGGGCGGCAAAATGAGTGTCTCGCCTTTGTTCAACACAGATTGCTGGAATGGGCTCGGCCTTTTGGCTGTGAATGATTTCACGGGCGGATGGCGCTTGCCGGCACCCATGGGGGTTTTCGGAAGAAGCCGCAAGAGAGAAAGGAGCAGGCAGGACGATGACCAGGGAAAAAGGGATTGATTCGCTGATGTCGGAGGGCCGGACGTTTCCGCCACCGGCCGATCTCCAGGCCGAGGCACACGTCACGTCAATGCAGCAGTATCAAGAGATGTACGACCGCTCGGTCAACGACCCGGACGGGTTCTGGCTCGAGCAGGCCGAAGCGATGGTCCGCTGGGTTAAGAAGCCGACGGTGGCCCGCGACTACACGTGGGACACGGCGAGGGGGACGATCCGGCACACGTGGTTCGCCGACGGGCAACTCAACGTCGCCGCCAACTGCCTGGACCGGCATCTGGGAACCGCGCGGGAGAACAAGATCGCGCTCATCTGGCAGGGCGACGAACTCGACGAACACAAGACCATCACCTACAAGGACCTGCACGCCGACGTCTGCAAGTTCGCCAACGTGCTGAAGGGGCTGGGCGTCCGGAAGGGCGACCGCGTCTGCATTTACCTCGGCATGGTCCTTGAACTGCCGGTCGCCATGATGGCCTGCGCCCGCATCGGCGCCATCCATTCGATCGTCTTCGGCGGGTTCAGCGCCGACGCCCTGCGCGACCGCATCAACGACGCCGAATGCAAGGTCCTCGTCACGGCGAACGTCTCGAAGCGCGCCGGCAAGAGCGTCCCGCTCAAAACGATAGCCGACGAGGCGCTCGCCGGGACGCCCGGCATCGAGAAGGTTGTCGTCGTCAGACGCAACGATGAGGCGTGCGGCATGACCGACGGCCGCGACCTCTGGTACGACGACCTGATGGCAGACGCCTCCGCCGAGTGTGAGGCCGAGGTCATGAACGCCGAGGACCCCCTGTTCATCCTGTACACGTCGGGGTCCACCGGCAAGCCGAAGGGTGTTGTGCACTCCACCGGCGGGTATCTCGTCTGGATTACATTGACGCATAAACTGGTGTTTGACCTGAAGGAAGAGGATGTTTACTTCTGTGCGGCCGACATCGGCTGGGTGACGGGTCATAGTTACATCGTGTACGGCCCGCTCACGAACGGCGCAACGAGCGTCATGTTCGAGTCCACGCCGCTGTACCCCGACGCCGGCCGGTACTGGCACGTGATCGACAAGTTCAAGGTGACGCAGTTTTACACGGCGCCGACGGCGATCCGGGCGCTCATCCGCCAGGGCGACGAGTGGCCGGCCAAGTACGACCTGTCGAGCCTCAAAATCCTCGGGTCGGTCGGCGAGCCGATCAACCCCGAGGCCTGGATGTGGTACTACGAGAAGGTGGGCCGCGGCATGTGCCCGATTGTCGATACCTGGTGGCAGACCGAGACGGGCGGATTCATGATCACGCCGCTCCCCGGGGCCATGACGCTGAAGCCGGGCAGCGCCTCGCGGCCGTTTTTCGGCGTCGAGCCGGCGGTGCTTCGCGACGACGGCACGCCGTGCGACCGGAACGAGGGCGGCAAACTCTGCATCACGAAGCCATGGCCCGCCATGATGCAGACCATGTGGGGCGACCACGAACGGTTCATCGAGACCTACTTCACGATGTATCCCGATGTCTACTTCACCGGCGACGGTTGCCGGATCGACGCCGACGGCGACTACTGGCTCATGGGCCGTATCGACGACGTGGTCAACGTCTCGGGCCACCGCATCGGAACGGCCGAGGTCGAAAGCGCGCTGGTGTCGCACGAAAAGGTGGCCGAGGCCGCCGTGGCGCCCATGCCGCACGACATCAAGGGCCAGGGCCTGTACGCCTTCGTGACGCTGGTCGAAGGCGTTGAGGCGGACGACGACCTGCGCAAGGAACTGGTTAAGCACGTCCGCAAGGAGATCGGCCCGATCGCCACCCCGGACAAACTCCAGTTCGCACCGGCCCTGCCGAAGACACGGTCGGGAAAGATCATGCGGCGAATTCTCAGAAAGATCGCCGAAGGCATCACCGATAAGGCGACACTCGGCGATACGTCCACGCTGGCCGACCCGTCGATCGTCGATGCCCTCATCGAGGGCCGGTCGGACTAGGTAGCGGTCCCGGCGGAGTAGGGGGTGGTCGTGCGCCGCCGGGGCGGGCACGCGATTCGTGGTTCGACGCAGGAGGTCACGCGGCGGCCTTCCGGGGCCGCCGCTTTCTTCACCGCCATGCCGCGCCGGCGCGTGCCGCATCATGGCGGTTTAATCCTACAACGCGACTTCGCCTTGTTGTCCGCCTGGCGGCCTTCCCAGGCCACCAGGAACAGGCATCAACTGCGTTCGCGGCGGCCTGGGAAGGCCGCCGCGCGGAACGTAGCGTTGTCGTCCTAAGCAGTGCGAGTGAGAGCGCGGTCGCATAGAAACGGAGTGTGCGATGGGTGAGCAGTTGGCAGTTTCTGCGGCGCCGGTCCGGAACCGCGGGTGGACCGTGACGTTTGCGGGAATGGGCATCAACCTGGCCCTCGGCGTTCTGTACTCGTGGAGCATTATCGCAGGCGGCATCCCGGCCGAGTGGAACTGGGACCAGAGCGACAAGCAGTGGCCTTACGCCGTGGCGTGCATCGTGTTCTCGCTGATCATGGTGCTGGCCGGGCGGATGCAGGACCGCCTGGGCCCGCGCGTGGTGGCCACCATCGGCGGCGTGCTGGTCGGGGTGGGCATGGTGGCGGCGGCGCTGTGCGGCATATACGTGCCCGACCATACGCTGGTGGGTTTCATCATCGGCTTCGGCGTGCTGGCGGGTGCGGGGATCGGGTTTGGGTATGCCTCGGCGACGCCTCCGGCCGTCAAGTGGTTCTCGGCCGCCAGGACCGGGTTGATTGCCGGCCTGGTTGTCTCGGGGTTCGGCCTGGCGAGCGTGTACGTTGCCCCCCTGGCCACGTGGCTGATCGGGACGGTCGGCCTGTCGAGCACCGTCCTGGTTCTTGGCATCGGGTTCCTGGTGGTCGTGTGCATTCTGGCGCAGTTGCTGGCGCCGCCGCCCGACGGGTACGTTCCGGAAGGCACGTTGCCTGCTCCGAAGCCGGTCGGCGGTGTCGCCAAGAAAGAAGAGTTCACGCCGGGCGAGATGCTCGGGACCTGGCAGTTCTACCTCGTCTGGTTCCTGTACGCGTGCGGCGCGGGCGCCGGGCTGATGGTCATCTCCGTCGCCAAGACCCTCGGCAAGGCCGAGGCGGGCGTCATCGCGGTGGTGGCCTTGGCCATTGGCAACGGCACCGGTCGCATCGTTGCGGGCATCCTCTCCGACAAACTTGGCCGCAAGGCCACGTTGATCCTGTTCCTCGTGTTCCAGGCGGTCATGGTGGTGGGCCTGTCGCAGGCCAAGCCCGACACGGCGCTCGGCAGCGCTGCGGCCCTGGCGGCGATGGCGGCGCTGGTCGGCGCGAACTACGGGTCGAACCTGTCGCTGTTCCCGTCGATTGCGAAGGATTTCTACGGGCTGAAGCACTTCGGCGTGAACTACGGCCTGGTCTTTACGGCGTGGGGCGTCGGCGGATTCATGCTCGCCAAGTTCGCCGGATGGGTCTACGACGGCAAAATCTTTGAGGCCTCCAAGGGCAGTTTCGCCTTCGCCTACTACACCTCCGCAGCGCTTCTTGTCGTGGCGGCTATCCTGACCCTCCTCCTCAAGGCCCCGCATCAGAAGGTCGAGGCGGCGGCGACGTAGCTGCCAGAAGCGGGCTGCCCGCAGGTCCGCGCGCACCGGCCCAGCCGTGAAAGCAACCGTGCCGCGGCGACACGTCCACTTGACCATGCGGTGCTGCGGGGTATCATAAACGGCGAATTCACATCGTAAGTGCAACGGGACGGTGCCGGCGAATTGGCTTGAATCGGGCATGGCGGCAACGTACAAGGACGCGGGCCTTACGGGGCCGGCGCGGCTGGCGTTGCGTGTCGTGTGGTGTGTCGGGCGACAACACGGCTTGCCGTTCTGTCTGTGCCTGGCGGCCGTCGCTGGCCGCCAGGTGGCATCGTGGCAGCGGTCTGCGGTGTCCTCGGAAGGCCGGCGCACCGAAGCAGCGTTGTGTGGCACGAACCGTTCCGGCCATCGAACTTTGCGCCCGTAGCTCAACGGATAGAGTCGCGGACTTCGAATCCGAAGGTTGGAGGTTCGAATCCTCCCGGGCGCGCCATTGTCAGGTAGTGACAAGTCTTGCCAAGTGGCGACACGTGCGCGACGTGCGCGCCTCCCGCGCCTCGCGTTACCTGGCACCCCGTCTTGGCAGGTAGTGGCGTCCCGGGCAACCTGCGCGCTGCAAATGCGCTGCGCGCGGGTTGCCCGTCAGTAGGGTCCGGTGTGGCGTCGTCGGTGCCCGTGGCCGCTGCGGCTTCGCGCTCGGCCCCGGTGGACTCGATGGCGGGCAGGGCGTCGAGCGCTCGCGTCTGGTCCGCCGGTTGGACGTGGGCGTAGCGGCCGAGCGTCAGCGTCGGCGTCGAGTGCCGCGCGAGTTGCCGGGCGACCTTGATGTTCGCGCCGCTGGCCACAAGGCGGCTGATATAGGCGTCAGGACCATTGGGAACCTCCTCTGCTAACAAGCGCCTCTTTTCCTCCGCGCTGGCAAACAAACTGTCTCCTGGTACGCGGCTGCTTCGAGCGCCATCCCGAGAAGCCAGGTCGGCGGAAGTACCTATTCCGCAAGCACTTGCGGCAATACCGCAGTCGCTGGCACGAGTTCCAAGCACGTTCGGTTCCCTCCCTCGCCCTGCGTTGCTGTCGGGCGGGTAGGCATATCCACGCCCTCGGCCAGTTGTGTCACGCCACAGCGATTATGTCACACCCTAACGCCACAGCGAAAATGTCACACCCGATGATGGTAGAGTTTCCGTGCACTCAGGCATCGGAGGCACGGGATGAGCGATCGGGAGGTGACGTTGACCATGGCACAGGTGACACGGTACGAGCAGGCCGTTGTCCAGATACCGTGAAGAGCAGGTATTCGGCTCCCGCGTAGACCAGGGCATCAATGAACTTCTTCACGTCAAACGCGTCCACGGCCTTCTGAAACGGCAGCGGCTGCCCCTCTCTGGGCACCGTCTGGGCTGTCCAGTGGACGCCGATGCCGTACCGGGACCCGGCGAGCCAGTCCGTGTTTGCCGGCTGGTAGTTTTGGGGCGGCTGTTCTGCTCCCCAAAGCCTCGAAACGTGGGCGTATGAGGCCCCAGCCGCTATCGCCATGATGAATTGTCGCCGGTCCATAGCCCTGCTCCTTTGACTTGCGAATCTGTCGCATTCATTTCTTGGTGGTGACCTCGAAGCGGATTTCTGCCTGGCCGACGGTGAGGACTGCGGCCGCTTTGCCGCCAAACTGACCGGCAAATCCAACGCGCACATAAACGACGTCGCCGCCAGGCCCCAAGTTCCAGGTTGAAGGCGCGCGGCAGGCGGGCCAGCCGGCTCAGACGCTGCCTCAGTCCTCCAGTGCGTGCAGGGGCGCGTCCAGGTGATCGGTCCACCCGATGCGGTAGGCCGTCCAGGGGCCGATGTTCAAGGCGTCGAGGTTCCGATCAACGCGGAACATGATGTCGTTCGGGAACAGCCGCCTCGCCCGTTTCGCCCGCTCGTCGGTGCGGTCGAAGGGGAAGTACAGTTCGCCCGCCCCGAAGGCGTGCAGGATCTCGTGAGCGTACGACGCCGCGCAGATCGCCGTCTGGTCTGGGTAGCGCGAGAAGCACACGATGCGCTCGGCGGCGTAGACGGGGTGCATGCCGGCGTAGAACGTGAGGTTGTACGAGGCGGCGCGGCCAGTCTGCCGTGTCATAGGGTTCCAACACGACCCAAGCCCGCGCCCACCGGCGCTTCGCCGTCGGCCACAGTATACGCCGTCCGGCACCGCGTTGCCACGCCCCGTGTGGTGCTCTCGGACTTGCCTGTCCTCCGAGACCGGTTCAAGGAACCACGTCTACGTTCGGGCGGGCAGCGCGCTCAGCAACGATCCAGTGCTGCCGCTGAAGTCAAGGGGACATGGCGGGGAGGTGGGGCGAGGTGCCCGAAGGCGACGATTTCGGCCAACACGCCCAAGCCGCTTCCGTGTTCGAGCGCGTTGCGGTACTCGGCACTGCCAGCCCAACGGCTTTGCCGCGCACAACCCCCACGGCATCGAGAACTGCTCCATCGTGCCCAACACGATCAACATGATGCTGTGCATGGGGCACCAGAACGTGCTGCGCGTCTTTGGCGTCTGGCCGAGGGATTGCCGCGCACGTTTCGCGAACATCCGGACACACAGGGCGTTCCTGGTCTCCAGCGAACTGGTCGACGAACAGGTCCGGTACGTTCTGATCCGTAGCGAGCGCGGCCGACCGTGCGTGCTGGTCAATCCCTGGCCCGGCCGTGCTCACACTCCCTCCTCTCCCGCCTCCGCCCGCGCCCCCCCTCACACGCCCTTGCATCGGGGGAGGGGTGGGGGTAGAATGCGAACCAGCAGGCGATTCTCCCATGGCGCCTGGCGCAGGAATCGGGAAGGGGTCGAGTCGTTATCTGCAGATCCTGGAGGCTCGGATGGCCGTCAGTGGCGAGCAGAACAAGTACCCGGAGTTTGCCGGTAACGTCCTGGCCGTGGATACGGGGACAACAAACCGGAAGTCGGCTTTGTCGACAACGGTAAGAACGGCAACCTGGCGTTCGCCATGGCGGCGGCCGCTTCACTGACACCAAGCGGTGAGGAGTCGGTCTACGCTGCGGCTCGCGACGCCTGTGCAATGACAGGTTTCTACACAACGACCTTCATGCTGCACGGACACACCGGCGGCGGAATCGGTGAAATCTGGCGCAGCACCGCGATGGGATTGCTCTACGACAAGGCGCCGGCGACGTACCGCGAGTTCATGGACAACCGGATGTGGCATTACCGTCGGCGCGCTCGACGGCCTGGCGGACCTCTACCGCAAGGCCGGCGTCCACGATTACGACTGGCATCGCTTTGGCGGGGACCTGAAAAACGTCGAGTGGGACTATTACATGTTTGACCCCAAGGAGGAGCGGAAGTATGACATCTCCCTCTGGCGGTATCGCGAGGTCACGTATCCGAAGGGGATGGAAAACTGGTTCATGCCGGACTTCGACCCCGGGAAGGCCGGATGGAAAAAGGGACAGGCTCCCTTCGGCCAGTACAATGGCAAGATGGTGACAGGCGCGAAGCCGTGTTCCAATCCTGACTGCCGCTGCAAGGCCCCGATGAAAACCCTCTGGAATAAGGAAGTCTTGCTGTTGCGTGGAACGTTCAAGTTTCCTCGGCTGCGGCCGGGACATCTCTACCGGATTCGTGTCGGCTCCGGCCAGCACGTCGGCAGCGGCGACGGCTACCGGATCTACGTCAACGGCAAGCAACTGATCGAAGCCAAGAACGGCGTCGGACGCCGCGAAGGCGCCAGACCCCGCGGCGCCTTCGTCACCAAGGAGTTCGTCGAGGAATTCAACAAGGGCGAAGTGAGGATTGCGGCGACCACCTTTCTAAGATACGGCAACCGGGCGATTGTGACGATGCCGCCCGTTCCACAGGGAATCTTCAGCATGTGGCTCGAGGAAATGAAGATCCCGCCGCTTGACGACGAGGCGGTCCGCAAGTCGGCGACGGTGATCCCCATGCTGTCGTCCCCGTGGCAGGCCAAACAGGATCCCGACAACGCTGAGCTGCAAACCGAGGATGACATGTTCCGCTACGACGGCCGGTTCGTCGCCAACCCGAAGATCCCCGGCACTTGGAAGACCATCGACCAGGTGAAGTCGATCGACGAGTTCAATCTCGAGAAGAAGATGAATCCCCGTCGCACCCCCTTCGCGGAGATGACCTTCAAGGATAACGGCAAGACCGACAAGACGCTGTGGATCTGGTCAGGGGACACCCTGATGGATCTGGACCGGTATCAGGCGCTGAAAATGACGGTTAAAAGAATCGACGGCAGTGCCTACCTGTTCATCGAAGCCGGCGGGTTCAGCACCCGGAACCCCGTGGGCTGGAAGCCGCCGTGGTATGTGATGAAACGAGCGACCGAATCATCCGCCGTCTACACTGGTGTGAGGATCCGTGCATGAATCTGATGACACACACGCCCATTCGCTGGCTCGCTTACCTACTGGCGATGCAGTGTTGTCTTCCGCTCGCACGTGTTGCTGCATCCGAGGCAACAGCCTCGCAGGATCATGTCGGGTCAGTAAATCGACAGACAATCTCGCTGGCGGGAACCTGGCAATTCGCGCTGGACCCGGAAAACGTCGGCGCGGACCAGCAATGGTTTACCGAAGACCTCAAAGACACGGTTCAGTTGCCCGGCACAACCGACGAGAACCATAAGGGCATCAAGAAAGACGAACAATGCATCGATCGGCTCTCGCGGGTGTGGTATTGGAAGGGGCCGGCCTGGTATCAGCGTCGCGTGACGATTCCCGATGCCTGGAAAGGCAAGCGAATTACGCTACGCCTGGAGAGATCTAAACACACTCGGGTGTGGGTCGACCGGACTTTTTGCGGTTGGGAAGACACGCTCAGCGCCCCGCAGTGTTTTGACGTGACCAGTGCGATGACGCCGGGCGAACATACGATCACCGTGCTGGTCGATAACGCCAGGCTGCCGCCGGTCGGCCCGTCCCACGCGGTCGATGAACGGACGCAGACTAATTGGAACGGCATCGTCGGCAAGATGGAACTTCGTGCCACCGCCCCGGTCTGGCTGGATGACGTGCAGGTCTATCCGGACATTGAAAAGAAGCAGGCGGTCGTTCGCGCGATGATCGGCAACATCACGGGCAAGGCGACATCGGGACAACTTACGGTCGGGTGCGCGAGTTACAATGTCGCCCGATCGTCAACGTTCACATCGCAATCCTTTAAGGTCAAAGTCCCCGGGCGCGAAAACTCGCACGAGTTCGGGTACAAACTGGGGGACGACATCCCGCTCTGGGACGAGTTTCAACCGGCCATGCTGCGTCTGGATCTACGTCTTGAATCGACGGCCGACGGGGTATCGCACCGCGACGAGCGGACCGTGAACTTCGGCATGCGCCGCTTCGCCACGCGGCGAAACCAATTCACCATCAACGGCTGCCCCGTCTTCCTCCGGGGCAAACTCGATTGTTGCTTCTTTCCCCTGACCGGTTATCCGCCCATGGACAAGGCCGGCTGGCTGCGCGTATTGTCCATCGCCAAGTCGTACGGGATCAACCACTACCGTTTTCATTCGTGGTGTCCGCCGCGCGCCGCGTTCGAGGCCGCCGACGAACTGGGAATGTATCTGCAGCCGGAGCTGCCGAACAAACGCAGCGCGTTCAACGCGCCGGAAAGCAAGGAAGCGGCGCAGTACAACATCGACCGGCTCGACGTGGAGAGCACCGAGACCAAGGTCTCGCTCTACGATTACGCGAAGCGCGAGGGCGAACTGATTTTCAAGGCCTACGGCAATCACCCGTCGTTCGTCATGTTCACGCTCGGCAACGAGTTGGGGCGCAACCAGGCCATGTTCGAGATGGTGGCTTATTATAGGGAGATCGATCGGCGTCGGTTGTACGCGCAGGGTTCGAACAACGTCCACTGGAATCCGCACCTGGCCGAGGGCGACGACTTCTGGGTCACCTGCAAGACGAGCAGGACGTTGCCGGTTCGCGGGGCATTCTTCCAGGGCGACTATCCCAACCCCCATATCGAACACGCTTCGCCTTCGACGATGGTCGATTTCAGTGAGTCGATTGCCGGCGTTCAGGTCCCGGTGATCAGTCACGAGAACGGTTCGTTCCAGGTCTCTCCCGACTTCCGCGAGATTCCGAAGTACACGGGTGTGACGCGGGCGCGAAACCTGGAGATCTTCCGCGAGCGACTCCGCGAGGCAGGCATGCTCGACCAGGCTCACGATTTTGTGCGTGCTTCGGGCGCGTTGTCGATGATCTGCCACCGCGAAGATATCGAGGCGTCGTTGCGAACGCCCGGTTTTGGCGGGTTCCAGTTGCTCGATTTGCAGGATTTCCCGGGCCAAGGCACGGCACTGGTCGGCATGCTCAACGTGTTCATGGAATCGAAGGGGCTCATTACGCCCGAGGCGTGGCGACGGTTCTGCTGCGAGACGGTTCCGCTGTTGCGAATGAAAAAGTATACCTGGACGACGGACGAGACGTTCGTTGGCCGCGTCGAGGTGGCCCACTATGGCCCGGCCGATTTGCCCGACGCCCGCGTGACGTGGACGGCCACCGGCAGCGACGGGAAGAAGGTTGCCGCCTGCGCGTTCGATCCGGTGACGATCGAGCAGGGTAAGGTGTTCGAGGTCGATATGTTCGCGCTGCCGCTGGGAGATATTGCTGCGCCGCAAAAACTGACGATCACGGCGGCCGTCGAGGGGACCAAGTATCGCAACGACTACGAGATCTGGGTCTTTCCGCCGAAAGTCGACACGAGCGTGCCGTCGGGCGTGATGGTTGCGGACAGTTTCACGGCCGCCGCGACGCAAACGCATCTCGGCGCAGGCGGCAAGGTCCTGTTGCTTCCGAATCTGGATCGACTGCCTCATAGCATCAAGGGCTCGTTCCAGACCGACTTCTGGTGTTTCCCCATGTTCCGCCGCGCTGCCGAGAGTCGTGGCATCGAAGTAGCGCCCGGCACGCTGGGCTTTCTTTGCGATCCAAAGACGCCTGCCTTGGCCGAGTTCCCCACGGAGTTCCACAGCAACTGGCAGTGGTGGCACCTGGTAAGAAACTCCCGGCCGATCATCCTGGACGACACGCCGACCGGCTATCGTCCCATCGTTCAGGTGATCGATAATTTCGCACGCAATCACAAACTGGGGCTGATCGCTGAAACGAAGGTCGGCAAAGGCAAGATGTTGATCTGTGCCATCGATCTGCTCGGTCATCAGGACAAACCTGCAGCCCGCCAATTGCTGCACAGTCTGCTACGCTACCTTGACTCGGCGGCCTTTGCTCCCAAGGCCGAGTTGGATGCCGACCTTTTGAAGAAACTGTTTCCCGATGCAGAGTAGTCCCAGAAACAAAGGGACGGCTATGACCAGAAATATCGGGCGGCAATCACGCAGGCCAGGTAATCAATCGAATCTCACCGATCGTCCGCTGCGTGGTCAGTAATCAGATATCTGAGCCAAATAAAAGGAGAACCATGATGCATAAGCAACAGTCCATCCTCTCATTATTGATCTTGCTGGCGATCGCGTTGTGCGCGGTTGACGCCACCGCCGGCACACTAAAAACACATGGTATCTTTTCGAGCAACATGGTCATCCAGCGTGACAAGCCGATCACGATATGGGGTTGGGCTGCGCCCGGCCGCAAGGTGTCCGTCCAGTTTGGCGAGGCGAAAGCCGAGGCAACCGCCGCCGGCGAGGCGGGCCGCTGGGAGGCGACTTTCCCCGCCCGGCAGGCCGGGGCCACCGGCCAGAAGATGACCGTGACGTCGGGCGATGACAGGGTTGAAATGGATAACATCCTCATCGGCGACGTTTGGGTGATGAACGGCCAGAGCAACATGGCTTTCGGGTTGGGCAAGACCTACCGCGCCGACATGGAAAGAGCGACCGCGCACCTGCCATTGCTGCGCCGCGTGGGCATCAGTCCCAACGAGGCGGCGACCCTGCAGACGCAGCTTCCGGATGACCGAGTCACGGACTGGGCCGTCTGTACGCCGGAAACGGCGGGCGGCTTTTCATCCATCGGCTACACCTTTGGCTCACGCCTGCAGCGGGCGTTGCAGATTCCCATCGGCATCATCGACAACGCGCGCGGCGGTGCGTCGATTGAAAGCCTGGTTCCCCGTCACAAGTTCGACGACCACCCGCTGGCCGCCAAATACCTGGAGTGGGTCGAGAAGCGCCGGGCCGAGTTCGACTGGGACGCGGCCGTGCAGAAACTCGTCGAGAAATGGGAGAAGAGCGTCGCCCAGCAGCGCGACAAGGGCGTGCCCGGGGACAGGCTGCCGCCCAAACCGACCCGCAAAGACCTGCGATCCTGGAGCGTGCCCGGGCGCAGCCCAAGCGATGCCGCCTCCTGCTACAACGGCATGTTCGGCGTCTTCAAGGGTTTGAACATCAAGGGCGTGCTCTTTCATCAGGGCTACAACAATGCGATGTCGACGGTTTGCCGGCCGAAGCGTTACCGGGTCCTCATGAAACTTATGGTCGAGGGTTGGCGTGAGGATTTTGGCGATCCGACACTGCCGGTGGGGATCATCGGCTTCTGCGCGGGCAGCATTCCGCAGACGTGTGATAACTTCGAGATATGGTCGGTTTCGGGTGGGGCCTTTATCCGCGAGGCCCAGCGGCTCGGGCTGAGCGACCTCGAGGATCCGGCCAATACGGCGTTCCTGCCTGCGTATGACATCCAGATTCCGGGACTCCATCCCGCCAAGAAGTGGGCACATGGTGTCCGGGCAGCGCGGTGGGCGCTCGGCAGAATCTACGGAATGAAGATCGACTGGGATTCCCCGTTGCTGGTTTCCGCCGAGCGCAGTGGCGATTGCATGGTGCTGACCTTCGACAAGAAGGTGATGCCGGATGACATGTCGACGACTCCCGAGGGTTTCTCAATCGCCGACGAGTCCGGCAAGTTCTACATGGCCCGCGCAGCGTACCCGTTGAAAAAAGACGTCGGCATTTGGAACGTTGCCAACAAGAATTTCGACGCCACACAGATTCTTGTTTGGAGCCCGCTGGTCAAAGAACCGGTGGCCGTGCGCTACGCCTGGGCGACAAGTCCGATGGGCAACCTGAAGGTGGGCGGCAAGCCTTGGCTTCCGTTGCATAGTTTCCGCACGGACGACTGGGATTGGCCTGAGAGTGAGGATCCGGCCGAGAGTCTCGTCGACCGCGCCAAGAGCCGGGAGATGAATACGGATGCGGCCGAACGATGTGAGTACAGACGCATGGAAGAGGCCCGTCGGGCTGTCGAAATTCTCGAACGGCTGAAGAATCTGGGCAAGCACGATTAGGAAGACGGTCAACGAAACAGAAAACATCTTGGAGACAGACATGAACAACAAAGCTTCAAACCCATGGATCCTGGCGACACTGGTATGGGCGTGCCTTACGCTCAACGCCATGGCGAAGGAAATGCCCGCCCAAGTGCCTGATCCGGATGCCAAGCCGGTAGACGCCGCCAAGCCGCTGAAGGTCTACATCCTCGCCGGGCAGTCCAATATGCAGGGGCAGGCCAAGGTCGAGACGTTCGACTACATCGGCGACGACCCGGCCGCGGCGCCGTTGCTCAAGGAAATGCGCGGCCCCGACGGCAAGCCGCGCGTCTGCGAGAAAGTGTGGATCTCGTATCTGACCGGTTCACGAGACAATCTGGGCGAGGGGGTCGGCAAGTTGACGGCCGGGTACGGGGCTCGCAGCAACCCCGCCGAAGACGGCGGCAAGATCGGCCCGGAGTTCACCTTCGGCATCACCATGTCCAAGGCGACCGACGGACCGACCCTGATTATCAAGACGGCGTGGGGCGGCAAGTCGCTGCATACAGACTTCCGCCCGCCGAGCGCCGGGCCGTACGAGCTGAATTCGTTTCAGCGGGATCTGTACGCCAAGAAAGGGCAGCATGGTGTTCCTGAGGATCTCGACAAGTGGAAAGCAGACAAGGTCAAAGCCACGGGGCACTATTACCGTCTCATGATGGATCACATTTCGAAGGTGCTGAAGGACATCAAGAGGGTCTACCCGGCATACGATCCGCGGCAGGGTTACGAACTGGCCGGCTTCGTCTGGTTCCAGGGCTGGAATGACATGTGCGATGGTCACACCTACCCGAATCATAATAAGCCGGGCCGCTATGACCTGTACTCCGAGCTGTTGGCTCACTTCATCCGCGACGTCCGCAAGGATTTATCGGCTCCGAAGATGCCGTTTGTGATCGGCGTGATGGGCGTGGGCGGTGTTCAGGAAAAGCCCAACTATTTCAGACAGGCCATGGCCGCACCTGCCGCGATGCCCCAGTTCAAAGGCAATGTCGTCGCAGTACAGACGGCGCCATACTGGGACACGGCTCTGGGGGCCATCGAAATCAAGCACGGACAGATCCGGCAGATGGCCTACTTCCTGCGGACAGAACACAAGGAGCACGCCAACAAAGACGGCAAGATGACCCCTCAGCAGCAGCAGGCCTATCTCAAGGAGTATCGAGCCAAGGTGATCACCCCCGAGGAGGAAGCGTTGTGGCAACGCGGCGCCTCCAACGCCGGCTACCACTACCTCGGCTCCGCCAAGACCATGGCGCAGATCGGCAAGGCGTTTGCCGAGGCGTTGGTTGAGATGATGGACAAATAGAACCACCAGCGAATTCGAATCAACAACGAGGAGAAGAACATGATTACAAGAAGCCAACTGACAACGGCACTGCTATTGGTCGCCATCGCGATGACGCTGTTCGTCCTGCCCGCAACCGCGAAGGAAATCCCCGCACAGTTGCCGGACCCGGACGACAAACCGCCCGTCACCGATAAACCGGTCAAGGTCTACATCCTGTCCGGTCAATCCAATATGGTCGGGATGGGCGACATCCGCGGAGGCTCCTCACGCTGGGGAAAGCAATTCCTCGACCCCGTGGTTTCCATCTATCCGGGCGACTGTTCGCCGACGGCCGACTACGACAAGATGACTCCGATCGAGACGAAAAGGCTCGAATCCTTTGGCGGAGTAACGCCCACCCCGTTTCCCGGCGGCGGCACCGCCGTGGTCCGAGGTTTCATCCAGATGGATTCCGACGGCGTCTACAGGTTCAACGCCGGCTATGGCAATACGGTGTACAACATCATGGAGGTCGACGGCACGGAGGTCTATCGAAGAGAGCCCGGCAAGGATGCGGTGCATACCGCGTTCAAGTTCACTGCCGGGGGAAAACACCCCTTCAAGATTACCTTCCTTACCAGGCACGCCGGTGGCCTGGGGTGGCTTTGGCGCACGGACATTCCGGGGCTGCTGACCACCCTTGTGCATAAGGACAAGAAGTTCCCTCACCTGATCGACGACGAGGGCAAGTGGACCGTGCGCGGCGACGTGGTGTACAAGGGAGTCATCTCCGCCGTGGCACAAGGTCCGCTGACCGTCGGTATCCAAGGCAACACCATCGGGCCGGAGATGCAGTTCGGGCACATCATGGGCTATTACCACGACGAGCCGGTCCTCCTGATCAAAGCCTCCATCGGCAACCGGAGCCTTGGCTGGGATATCCTGCCGCCCGGCAGTGAGCGATTCACCTATGACGGCAGGGTCTATGCCGGATACAAGGACACGCCGTCCTCCTGGGTCGACGGACAGCCCAAGAAGGAGGTGAACTGGTATGCCGGCAAGCAGTATGACGACTACGTGAAAGCCATAAATGACGTACTGGATAACTTCGCCACCCTCTTCCCCGCGTACAAGGACCAGGGCTATGAAATCGCCGGCTTCGTGTGGTGGCAGGGACACAAGGACGGCAACGCGGCCCACGCCAGCCGCTATGAACAGAACCTGGTGAACCTCATCAAGGCATGGCGGACCGAATTCAAGTCGCCGAAAGCGCCCTTTGTGCTGGCCACCATCGGGTTCGGCGGATGGGAGATGGCCGGTCCTCACCTGACCGTTGCCAACGCTCAACTCGCCGTCAGCGGGGAAAAAGGCAAGTACCCGGAATTTGCCGGCAATGTATTGACCGTGGAAACTCGTGATTTCTGGAGAGACACGTCCGTTTCCCCCAGCGGCCAAGGCTACCACTACAACCGAAACGCCGAGACCTATATGCTGGTGGGCGACGCCCTCGGCCGCGGAATGGTCAGGCTGCTGAACAAGAAGGATTAGCCGATGGAACAAGAGAACAGGACATGTGCTTCAGGCAAGGCAAAGACCAGATGAATCGCAAATACCCGATCCTAACTGCCCTCGCAGCCCTGGCATGGGCGGGACTTGTTCTCAATGTATCGGCGGAAAAGAAGACTCATGCAGAGCAAACGAAGCCCCTGCCGCGCGTGCTGCTGATCGGAGATTCGATCTGCGGCGGGTATCAGCAGGGCGTGAAGAGGCTGCTTGCCGGCAAGGCCGTCGTGGTCAGGCAAAACGGTAACGCTGAGCACACGGGGACCGGGGTCAAGAAGCTCGACCCGTGTCTCGGTGACGGCAACTGGGACGTCATCCATTTCAACTGGGGACTGTGGGACCTGGCATATCGCAACCCCAAGTCGACGAACTTCGGGCATCTGGACAAGGTGGACGGCAAGCTCACCACGTCGCTCGCCGACTACGAGAAGAACCTCCGCACGCTGGTCGCCCGGCTGAAAAAGACCGGCGCCGTGCTGGTCTGGGCCAGCACCACCCCGGTGCCCGACGGTGAACCGGGGCGAATCCAGGGCGATGCGGTCAGGTACAACGCCGTGGCGGCGACGATCATGGCGGACGGCGGCATCGCCATCGACGACCTGTACGCCGAGGTCCTTCGCCAGGGACGGCCCAAGAGCAACAACGTGCACGATACGGGCGATCTTTCCAGGAAGGTCGCCGGGAGCATTCTCGCTGCCCTGGCCAGCCGCGGGACGGCCGCGACGCAAGACAAAAAAAGCGTTTCCCGTTCCGCCCGGTCAGGAAAGCAACTGTTGCCGGACACGGCTGAAGTCTTTACGTTTGAGAACCATACCGCATTTGTGTGTCTTCCTGAAGAAACCACACCCGGCAAGAGAATTCCATGGTTGTGGTATTTCCCGACGGAAAGAAACCTTCCTGGCAAACTTGAAAAGTGGATGTTGGAGAAGTGTCTGGACAAGGGTATTGCCGTCGCCGGCATTGATCTTGGTGCGCCTTTGGGCAATCCGGAATCACGTGCTTCTTTGACCGCCTTTTACAAGGAATTGACGGAGGAACGCGGCCTGACGAACAGAGCATGCCTGCTGGGCCGCAGTCGTGGTGGATTGCAGATGTACAATTGGGCTGTTGAACATCCCGAATCAGTCGCTTGCATTGCCGGCATCTATCCGGTCTGCAATATGGCCAGCTGGCCGGGGCTGAAAAACGCCTGTCGAGCCTACGGGGTGAAGGAAGAAGAGCTGGCGAAGCGTCTTAAGGAACACAATCCTATTGATCGCCTGGCGCCGCTTGCCAAGGCCAAAGTGCCGATACGCCACATTCATGGCGACATGGACACCTTGGTCCCCTTAGAAAAGAACTCAGCACTGCTGGCAGAGCGATACGCCGCCCTCGGCGGAACGATGACCCTGGACGTGCGCAAAGGCCAGGGGCACAACTACTGGAGAGGCTTTTTTGAGAGCGAAGCCATGGCCCAGTTCATAATTCGCAATGCACGAAGAGCCGCGGATGCCGGGCGCTGATGTTTTCAGACACAAGAGCATCAAGACGTTGGCTGAAGTTGGAGGATTGTGGAAACCGAGCACTACTGTTCTGTCAAAGTACCGACAATAGGACACAAGACTATGAGCGGAAAGAATCTATTGGGCGTCGGGTGCATCCTCGCAGCGATGGCAATCGGACTCTCAAGCGCGTCGGCGGCGGAGAAGGACGATGGCGATCCGAAACAGGAGCCGCCCGGCACGAAATCGGTCAAGGAGTTGCAGGAGGATTTCCGGAGACTCGAATTCGGCATGTTCATCCATTACAACATGGCCACCTACAAGGGGGTCCAGTGGGTCGCGGGCTATCATCGTCCGGCCGACTTCAATCCGGGCGGCCCGATCGACACGGATGCCTGGGCCGACGCCGCCGTATCTGCCGGCATGACGTACGGCGTGTTGACGGTCAAGCATGTCGCGGGCTTCTGCTTGTGGGACAGCAAGTACACAACGTATGATGTGATGCACCCTGGGTGTCGTTACAAGAAGGACCTCGTCGCGCAGTTCATCAAGTCGTTCAAGAGCCGGGGATTGAAAGTGGGGCTTTACTATTGCTGGCGCCACCCGGGATTCGGCGATCCCGAGAAGTATAAGGTCCTGCCGCGGGAATGCGATCCGGCAACGCATACGCTTGCGCAGCAGAATGAGTTCCAGAAAGCACAGATCGCAGAACTGCTCACCAAGTACCCGGATGTGTTTTATCTCTGGAATGACGCGCTCGACGACCGGGTGATGCCTGCGGACGAAATCCTGACGCACATCCGTTCGATCCGTCCCAACGTCCTTGCCAGCGCCAATTGGTGGAGTTGGGGCAAGAAGGGGACGCCCTATGTGGACATTGCGGTCAAGGAACTAAGGCACTTTCCGGAGGACAATACGGCGCCGGGCGAGACGTGCTGGAAACTCGAACAGAAATGGTTCTGGAACAAGGGCTTCCGCGGCGGCAGCGCCAAGGGCGTCATGGGCAACATGGCCAAGGCGCACAGCAGGAACTCGAATTTCTTGCTCAATGTCGGCCCTGATCGGGACGGTAAGATTGTGGAATCAAGCATTACGACACTGGCGGAAATCGGAAGGCTACGGGATCCAAATGCAACCTCTGGCCTTCCCAAATGAAGATGGAAATCAGAAACCTTGGCGGTATAACGAGCACGTCTTCATCGAAGCAGGCAGGTGCAACACAAGCGTTGCCGGGGGCTGGCGGCGGCCGCCGCTGTATGTGATGAAACGACAGACGAAGTAGAGACAAGTAACGGACTACGACAAACAGAAAGGAAACGAAATGAACCGTAGAATCACGACCGTATGTGGCCTCACAGCCTTGGTATTGACAAGCCTCGTCCTCAATGCGGCGGCAAAGGACATCCCCGCACAACTGCCCGATCCGGACGGCAAGCCGCCCGACGCCACGAGGCCGGTCAAGGTCTACATCCTGGCCGGTCAATCCAACATGGTGGGCATGGGCGAGATCGGCGGCGCGAGGAACATCTATACCGGGGTCTACCTGACCGCCGACCCCGCCGCCCCGAAGGGGCCCCTGGCAATCTGGCGGGTGGGCAACTACCAGATTGCACCGCTGACACTCTACCGGCCGGACGGCACGCCGACCGACAAGACGGTCGCGGAAGGCTTGCTCGAGGTGTCCCAGAAGGGCGTCTATCAGTTGCACTGCGGATTCGGTGCGAGTTCCCACAATGTGATGGAACTCGACGGAAAGGAAGTGTACCGCCGGGAGGCGGGCGGCGAGCCGGTCAAGCAGGACGTGACCCTCGAACCCGGCAAACGCTACACGTTCAAAATCTCCGACTTCAAGGGCGACCCGCCGAGGTTCTGGCTACAGAAGACCCACCTGCTGGGTAACGGCGACCTCGAAGCGGTGGCCAAGCGCGAGGGAAAGTTCCCGTGGGTGGTCGATGGCGAGGGCAAGTGGACGGTGCGCAATGACGTTTACTTCCAGGAAGCCCGGGTCGCGAAGGACGGCAAGGGCTCGCCGCTGAGTGCAACCTCGAACGGGAAGACCATTGGTCCGGAACTCGGCTTCGGTCACGTGATGGGCACTTTCCATGACGAGCAGGTCCTGCTCATCAAGACTGCCATGGGCAACCGCGCGCTGGGCTATGATTTCCGCCCGCCCTCCAGCGGCCGGACGGACCCCGACAGCAAGTGGGAATCGCTTGAATACAAGCTGATGATCGAGGGCGTGCGCAAGACCATCAGCAAGATCGACAAGGTCGTTCCGGGATACAAGGGACAGGGCTACGAGATCGCCGGCTTCGTCTGGTGGCAGGGCCACAAGGACAGTTTCACGCCGGGGCTGATCGCCGAGTACGAGCAGAACCTGGTCAACCTGATCAACGATGTGCGCGCCGAATTCAAGGTGCCCAAGATGCCTGCCATTGTGGCCACGGTCGGTTTTGGCGGCCACAACATGGCTGATAAGTTCCTTAAGATCCTGCAGGCACAGATGGCGGTTGGCGATCCGAAGAAACATCCGGAGTTTGCCGGCACCGTGGCCTCCGTCGACACCCGCGACTTCTGGCGCGAGGTCGACGAGTCACCGAGGAGCCAGGATTACCACTACAACCGCAATGCCGAGACCTACATGCTGGTCGGCGATGCCCTGGGTCGGGCGATGGTCGGACTGCTCGGCGGCAAGGCGGAACCGCTCCCGCAGGCCCCCCGGCCGAAACGCGTCGCCGGGCAGCAGACTGCCGAGCCGTCGGAACAAGAAAAGGCCGCCTCACAAAAGGCTCTGACCCCGATCATCCTCGATGGCATCGCGGCGTCCTATGTCGCCAACCCGCGCTACAACAAGTCCCTGCTGCAGGAGGCCGGCGGCGAGCGTCCGCAGCGCGCGAACCAGTTCCTGCGCGGCGCGATGTACGGACTGGTCAACTGCTATCGCGCGGCCGGAGTCGACGACTATGACTGGCACCCCTTCGGCCCGGATCTCAAGAACGTGCAGTGGGAGTACTTCAGCTTTGACCCGCCGGAGAATCTGCCCAAGGAGAAGGGAAACCGGTACCGCAAAGTGACCTATCCCGAAGGGATGCAGAACTGGTTCGCGCCCGACTTCGATGCCAAAAAGGCGGGCTGGAAGAGCGGACTGCCGCCCTTTGGTCAGGTGGATGGCAAACTGGCGCCGCTGTCAGAGTCGTGCAAGGCGCCATTCTGCGGGTGCGGCGAGAAACCGAAGACCCTGTGGGAAAAGGAAGTTCTTCTGGTGCGTGGCACCTTTGAAATTCCACCGCTCAAAGAGGGCCGCCGATACCGGATCGTGCTCGGGGGCAGCGCCCACGTCAATGCAGGCGAGGGTTTTGCGATCTACGTCAACGGCAAGTTGCTGGCCGAGTCGAACGCCGGTGTCGGCAAGCGGCAGGGCGGACAGCCACGCGGCGGACACATCTACAACGACTTCCGTGGCGAATTCCGGGGCGGCAAGGTGACCCTCGCGGCCACCAGCTTCCTGAGATACAACAACCCGAAGGGGGTCATCCCGCCGCGCGGGCACTTGACGTTGTGGATGGAGGAGGCGAAGATCCCGACGGTGGAACAAGCAGTAAGCGGTGATCAGTAATCACCGATCCATCCGATCAGTTGCCCTCCGAACAACAAACAGGAGATGCAGCAGCAATGAACAACGGACCAACCAGGACAACGGCGGTTTTCGCCATTACGGCAGCCATGCTGCTTTTACCTTTCGCAGCGAACGCCGCCGCGCAAACGCCCGCAGCAAAACCCAAACCCGCCATCGAACTGGGCTCGCCTTTTGCCGATAACGCGATTCTGCAGCGGCAGATGCCCGTTCCGGTGTGGGGTTGGAGCAAGCCGGGCACGAAGGTGACGGTGGAGTTTGCCGGGCAGAAAAAGAGCGCCACAGCAGGTAACGATGGCAAGTGGATGCTCAATCTGGATCCGCTCAAGCCCTCTCATGACGGGCGCGAGCTGAAGGTCACCAGCAACGGCAAAGCCATCACCCGCAGTGGTGTGCTGGTCGGCGAGGTCTGGTTTTCCTCGGGGCAGTCGAACATGGACTGGGTTGCGGGCAAGTCGATGTGCCGGGAGCTGGCCGGTGAGCTGCAGCGCTCGAAGAAGGACGTCGCGGTGCGCGAGTACACCGTCGATATCGGCTCGTCGCTTTACCGGTGCAGCCGCGCGGCGTCCGAAGCCGGCTGGAAGCGCTCGAAACAGGCCGGCGGATTCTCCGCGCTCTCTCTCGCCTTCGCCTGGGACCTCTACCAGGAGTTGAACGTTCCGATTGGCATCCTGCGCAGCACCCACGGCGCGACTCCGGTCGAAACGTGGACGGCCTACGAAGGATTTGCCGACCACCCCAAACTGCAGGACATCGCCCGACGAATCCGCCAGAGCGACCCGACCACTGCCGACGGGAAGGCAGCCTACGCGAAGTACTACGAGGATCTGAAATCCTGGCAGGTGGAGAGCGAGAAGATGATCAACCGCGGTGGCTCGCCCCTGCCGCGGCCGAAGCTGCCGGGGATTGCCGAAGATTGGAAGGGACCGACGCGGATGTACAACAAGAAGATCGCGCCGCTCATCCCTTACGCGATCCGGGGCGCAATCTGGTGCCAGGGCACGCACAACGCCGATAACGGCAAGATCTACGCCGCCAAGATGGAGGCGCTGATCAACGGCTGGCGCACGAACTGGGGGCGGCCCGACCTTCCCTTCTACTTCGTCCAGATGCAGTGCTACGGCGACCCCGATCCCGACAACGTCGGCTTCGCCGACATCCGTGAGGCCCAGACCCTGTTCTTCATCAACGCGGAAAAGGTCGGCATGGTGCCGCAGTATGACCTCAATCCGGCGCGGCCAACGGGGATCCATTACTACAACAAGCTCGACCCCGGCAAACGTCTTGCGCGCTGGGCGCTGGCCCACGAGTACGGCCGGGACATCGCCTACACCGGTCCGATCTACAAGTCACACACCATCGAGGGCGACGCGGTGCGCGTGCAGTTCCAGCAGCGCGGTCCCGGCGGCGGGCTGATGGTGGGAAGCAAGGGACTGGAAAGCGAAGGACTGAAGAACCCCGATGCCTACGTCGAGCCCGCCCGCGAGACTCCGAGTGAGCCGCTCCGGCATTTCCGCCTCGCCGGCAAGGACAGGGTCTGGCACCCGGCCGAGGCGGTGATCGAAGGCAATGAAGTGGTCGTTCGCTCCAAGGCGGTCCCCGAGCCGCACGGCGTGCAGTACGCTTACAGCGCCAGCCCGATCGGCGCCAATCTCTACAACCGCGCCGGGCTGCCGGCGACGCCGTTGGCGTATTTCGACGGCAAGCAGATGTTCAACGAGGACGACCCCAAGATCGTCGCAGCCGCCAAGGCCGAGGCCCAGAGAAAGTGGGGCAAGAAGGCCTACCTGCTCCCCGCAACCCTCTTCCGCGATCGCGCCGTCATCCAGCGCGACCTCCCGGTGCCCGTCTGGGGACACGGGGTTCCCGGCACCGACATGACCGTCGCCTTCGGTGATCAAAAGAAGAAGACCAAGGTCGACGAGTTCGAGCGCTGGCATGTCACCCTCGACCCCATGCCCGCCTCCCGGCAGGGACGCGATCTTGAAATTCACTGCAGCAGTGGGGAGGCGCGCACGGTCCGGGACGTCCTCGTCGGTGATGTCTGGATCATGACCGGTTCTCGTCGGTTGGCGGGTGAACTGATCCGGCGAAAGGAAGGCGAAGGGGTATCGCCCAAAGCCCTGCCGCTGGTCCGCGAGTTCCGCATCAAGACCAAGGCCCGGCGCTTCCGGACGCCGCGCAAATTGAGAATGGAGATCGGCGGTGGCAAGTATGTGGCGTCCTGGCAGCCTGCGGATTTCGACGAAATCGGGGATCCGCCATCCGTGGTCGCCTACCATTTTGCCTCCCGGGTCCAGCAGCCCGGAGTGCCCGTCGGCATCGTCACGCTGGGCGCCGAAAACCCGCCAATCACTTGGGTTTCCTATGAGGGCATGCAGAAGGCCGCCGGCTTCGAAAAGCAGCGCGACGACCTCAACCTCGTCTACCCGAACACCGATGTTTGCAAGCGAGCCGTCGTCGCGTACATCGAGACCGTCAAGCAGTATAACCGCAAGGTGGCGGCCCTGCTGGAGGCGGGTGAGGAGATCCCGACGGACCTGGTGGACCAGGCGCCGGGCTTCCCCCAGCCGTATTACAACCAATGGGCCAGCCGCACCGAGACCGCGACGCATACCTACAACTTCTGCATCAGTCCGCTGACCCCGCTGGCGGTCCGCGGCGTGACCTGGATTCCCGGCGAAGACAACATTAGCGACGATATCTCCCAGTATTCAGCGTCGCTGGAGGTGTACGCCGCCAGCCTTGCCGAGACCTACGGCCAGGAGAAGGTTCCCTTCCTTTACGCCCAGCCGGCCGCTTCCTTGGTCGAAGGAATCGCCACACCGCAAATCGAAGGTGCCCTCAGCGTCGAATTCGACCAGTGGCCAAAGAGCCTCGAGGCGATCGCCATCCGGCTCGGCACGCTCGCGGCAGAGGAACTCAGACACTAGATAGGACTATTCAACGTTCCGGCAGCGGTGTTGCCGCCGGACAGAACAAAAGCAAAGGAGATAGCACGATGAAGAGCCAGAGAGTATTAGGTGTATTGTGCCTGACGGGGGCGATGTTAATCGCAGCCTCCTACGTGTCGGCGGCAGAGAAGATCAATATGGATCCGAAGCAGCAATTGCCGGACCCGGACGGCAAGCCGGCCGACATGAGCAAGCCCGTCCAGGTCTTCATTCTGCTGGGCCAGTCCAACATGGTGGGCGCCGGCAGGATCGCCGGCGACAAAGAAGGTACCCTTGAGCACGCGGTCAAGGCCAAACAGAAATACCCATACCTCGTGGATGACGCCGGCAGTTGGACCGAACGCAAGGACGTGCGATACGTGCGTGTCATGGGGAGCGGCACAGGAAAGATGCGGCAGTTCAACAACGAATGGATGACCATCAAGGGCGGGAGCATCGGCCCGGAGTTCGGCATCGGGCATTACGTAGGGCATGCCACCGATGCGCCCGTAATGATCCTCAAGAGCTGCATCGGCAACCGCAGCCTCGGCTGGGACCTCCTGCCGCCGGGCAGCGAGCGCTTCGAGTATCAGGGAAAGATCTACGCCGGCTACAAGGATTCTCCGGCATCCTGGGACAAGGGCACCGAGCCCAAGCCGATGGGCTGGTATGCCGGCATGCAGTACGACGGCGACGTCGGCAATGCCAAGAAGGTGCTTGCGGAACTCGACAAGTACTACCCCGGGGCGAAGGGGTTCGAGGTCGCGGGATTCTTCTTCTGGCAGGGCGACAAGGATCGCTACAATGCCGCACATGCCGGCCGCTACGAGCAGAATCTCGTCCACTTCATCAAGCAGTTGCGCAAGGACTTCAATGCCCCCGACGCGAAGTTCGTCTGTGCCACCCTTGGCCAAACCAAGAAGGGCGCCGGGGGGAATGAGGGGAAGATCCTCGAGGCCCAGTTCGCGGTTGACGGCCGTAGCGGCAAGTATCCGGAGTTCAAGGGCAATGTGGCCTGCGTCTATTCCAGTCCCTTCTGTCACGGCGGCGCCTCCAACAGCCATTACGGCGGCAACGCTGAAACCTATATGGACACCGGCGAAGCCATGGGCCGGGCCATGGCGGTGCTGCTGAACCAGACGAAGGCGGGTGCGGCGGCCGCGCCTCCCGTTGACGACAAGAAGGCCAAGATCCTCGAACAGAACCTGACGCGCCGGCTCACGCTGGCAAAGAACTACCTGAAGAGCGGCAGCATGACGAACGCGCGGCGGATCCTCGCAGACCTTGCCAAGAAGTGGCCCGGCACGCCGCAGGGCCAGGAGGCGGATCAACTGCTCAAGGCGGCCACCGCCAAGTAAACCCGTCGCACGACCATCGCCAGAGACGCCAGGCCGACCACCGCGAAACCTAGGGACGGAAACCTAGAAACCTAGGGACGGTACCCATGTTTTTCACTTGCATGGGGAGACGTGGTGAGTTCCGCTGATGCGCGGCGTAATTCACCGGGGACCGGGGCAGTTGCGGCCATACGGGGACAGGCGATGTGGTGCGATCACTGCCCTTCCCGACGTAGCCGTAGAGGCTGGTCATGGCAGACTTGAGACACGTGAGACGTGGTGAACGTTTGGCAATGAGCGCCGCCACCTTCAACAGGTTCATCCACGCCGCGCGCGACTTCCTCCAACGCCAGCAGAGCGCCTAGGATACTCCTGCGCCCCGCCTCGCCCGCCCTTGCCTTGGGGGAGGGGTGGGGGTAGAATGCAGATTGCTGGCTGTCACATGATGGAAGCGGCTGGGACGGCAGTTTGCCATAATCGGTCTAATGTTGGTCTGAATCGGTTTCAGGTCCAATCCAAATGGGAAATATCAGTTTAGGGAAAAGACCATGAGAAATCGTCAGTTAAAAGGATTCGTGTTCGCTGCCATCTGTGTGGCACTGATCGGCTGGCCGGCCATCGGCGCCGAAGTCCCGACCCAGTTGCCCAAGCCCGATGACAAGCCGGCGGACATGAGCAAACCCGTACAGGTTTACATTCTGCTGGGCCAGTCCAACATGCTGGGCATGGGCAAGATAGCCGGTGGGAAAGGGTCGCTGGAGAATGCGGTCAAGGCGAAGAAGAAATACCCCTACCTTGTGGATGAAGCCGGCAACTGGACCGAGCGGAAGGATGTCCGCAATGTGCGCGTTATGGTCGGCAAGGGCGGAATGCGGGTCTTCAACAACGAATGGATGACCATAAAGAAGACCAAAACCATCGGCCCGGAGTTCGGCATCGGGCATTACGTAGGGCATGTCACGGATGCGCCCGTAATGATTCTCAAAAGCTGCATCGGCAACCGCAGCCTCGGCTGGGACCTCCTGCCCCCGGGCAGCGAACCCTATGAGTATCGGGGAAAGATGATTCCCGGTTACCGTGGAACCCCGGACAACCCCAAGGGCAATGGCGAGAAGGTGGCGAATGTCTGGTATGCCGGAAAGCAGTACGACGACGACACCGAAAACGCGAAGAAGGTGCTTTCCGAGCTCGACAAGTACTACCCCGGGGCGAAGAAATTCGAGGTCGCGGGTTTCTTCTTCTGGCAAGGCGCAAAGGACTGCGGAAGCGCCGAGAACTCGGATCGCTACGAGAAGAATCTCGTTCAATTCATCAAGCAGCTGCGCAAGGACTTCAATGCCCCGAACGCGAACTTCGTCGTTGCCACCCTCGGCGAAGGCAAAAAAGGCAGCGGGGGCAACAAAGGAAAAGTAACGGATGCCCAGCTCGCGGTTGATGGAAATAACGGCAAGTACAAGGAATTCAAGGGCAACGTAGCCTCTGTCTATTCCAACCCCTTCTGCCATGGCGGCAGCGCCAACGGCCACTACGGCGGCAACGCTGAAACCTATATGGATATCGGCGAAGCCATGGGCCGGGCCATGGCGAACCTGCTACGGAACCAGGCGAAGGCGGCAGCGGCGGCCGCGCGGCCCGTCGATGACAAGAAGGCCAAGATCCTCGAGCAGAACCTGACGCGCCGGCTCACGCTGGCAAAGAACTACCTGAAGAGCGGCAGCAAGACGAACGCGCGGCGGATCCTCTCAGACCTTGCCAAGAAGTGGCCCGACACGCCGCAGGGCCAGGAGGCGGCTCAACTGCTCGAGGCGGCCACCGGCAAGTAA